>NZ_JAVAJK010000022.1:0-126690 GCF_052112325.1 Pseudomonas sp. Yb2C2
ACGACTTTGCCACCGGAGTCTACTATCACTCCTCCATTTCTGCCGGGGCCAAGGGGGTGAAGGTGTTCGACGAACTGAAACCGCTGACGTTCTTTACGCCTGAGTCTCTTGCGCGACAGTCTCAGCGCTGAAGGGCTGTAGGTGGTCAACTAGGCGCAACTGGTCGAAGGCAAGTATTGCCAGATAAGTCGAAATGGCAAGCCGCACATCTTTGATTTGAAATACAACGAGAGTACATCTCCATGCCCAAGATTAGCTTTATCGAACATAACGGCACAGTTCACACTGTCGATGCTCAAGTTGGGCAATCCTTAATGCAGGCTGCAATCGACAATCTGATACCGGGTATCCTGGGCGATTGCGGGGGATATGCAAACTGCGCGACCTGCCATTGCTACGTCGCGACACCCTGGGACGAACAATTATTAGGTCCGGACGCCACAGAAGAAGGGATGTTGGCGTGCGCAATTGACCCCAAGCCGAACAGCCGGCTGAGCTGTCAGATAATCATGACCGAAGAATTAGGGGGACTCACTGTCGAGTTGCCTGCTTCGCAGCTGTAAATTCTGCATGAAAGGCCAGTTGCATTTTGGAGGTAAGATTCAATCAGCCTTTCATTCTTTATAAGTTGCATGCAGAGATGCAAGCATTGTGCGCATGTTGGAAACTGCACGCTGGCGCTGTATCCCAACTGACGCTGCTGCGAAAGGCGTTGGTTGAGAATTCGTAACCAAGCGTTGTCCCGGAGCAATTCGAACACCTCAGCCCATATGCGCCTGATAACCGCGGATGGATGAGATGTTGATGATATGACTGCTACGCTGAGGACACATGTGCGGTGGCGCGGCTTGAATGACGTTCAGTAGGCTGAGCGCATTAATAGCAAAGAGGTACTCTGTTTCCCATGCGCTAGTTTCTTCTACCGCACCCAACAAGCCCCCCACACAACATTAATTCGACAGAAGCGCTTGATACCTTCCGCAACAGCTCGGTACGCCTCCTCTTCGCTGTTAACGTCCGACAGAACGGCCAGCAAGTTGGGGTGTTCACTCAGGCGAGCAATGATGTCTCGCGGTTTACGCGCGGATTGAGTCGCACAAGGCGGGAGGAGTCGTTACATTGTAATCAAGCCTATTACAATGCAATTGACCTGATCAGTTATTTTTTTTGAGACTTCGATTGGCCACGGCAAATTTTTCATCCAGCGTACGCTTGCTCAGGCCGGGCACATCTTTGTGACGGGCGACAATGGCGTCAACGATGGCTGCTTGATTCGTGAATACCGAAAGAGGTTTTCCGGCGGGCGAATGGTCCAAGAGAAAGCTGACCAATGCGCCAATGATGTTGTGATAGGTCACTTCGCTACCCTCGCTGGGTTGACCATTCGTTTTGGCCAAGGCTTTGAGATCATCTCTTTCAAGTCCAATCGACTGGAGCTCTCCCAAGATTTCTTGAAGGTGTTGCTGTTGCGCTTTCAACGCCCTCGATAGCTCGTCTCGATCTGCTTTCAATGAAAGAAAAGTTCCGAGACTGACCTTTGCAGGAGCTGCATCCTCACCGGACTCGAATAAAAAGCTGGGCTTATGGTCGGGGTAATGAATCTCCATCCAGCGGCGTAAGTCCGAATGGCGGATGGTTAGCTGAAAGGGCTCTACATAGCTTCCGAAAGGAACCGAAACCCCGAGGCAGCCATACGGCAGCTCACCATTGCGTATGGCGTCTAAAATCCTTTCGATAGCGATATGGAGATTGGGCTATTGGGGAAATAGAACTGCAAGGTTCTCGGGACGAGACCAATCCGCCTGGACTATTTGGGCTTCGTAACGAGTAAGATTGCACCAGCGTAATGCTGCATCTATAGAGCGATAGAAGGTTTTGCTATGCGGATTGAACACATAAACAGTCATAACGTGATGGACCTCCATTCCTAATGGATGGGCCTCTCACCGATTATCTGTAAATTTAAACTGGCTAATCACGCTAGTTGTTCCCCCGGTCGAAAAATTCTGTGAGGTCATTCCATTTCCAGTTAAACGAGTTTTTTATCCGATTTTAAAGTTCATCTTTCCGAAAATCCTGGCTCTTCATTGAAGGATATTTGTATTCATTGATAGATGTAGAAACCACGACCACTTTTACGACCTAAATAACCTGCGGCAACCATTTCCTTGAGTAACTGCGGCGGGCGATATTTAGGGTCGTCGAAGCCTTGGTGGAAACTTTCCATGATTGCCAGCATGGTATCCAGACCTATCAAATCAGCAAGAGCCAGTGGACCGATAGGATGGTTACAGCCCAATTGCATACCCGTATCTATGTCCTTGGCGCATGCCAACCCTTCCTGCAAGACGAAGATCGCTTCATTAATCATTGGGCACAGGACTCGGTTGACGACGAAGCCTGGACTGTTGCGCACCGTCACCGCACTCTTGCCAATTTGTTCAGCAAGTTTGATCGCCAGGGCATGGGTTACATCCGAGGTTTGTATACCGCGTATGACTTCAACCAATGCCATCAGGGGAACTGGATTAAAAAAGTGCAGGCCTATAAAGCGGCTCGGCTGGGTAATGACTGCCGCCAATTCGGTAATCGACAGCGAAGATGTGTTGGTTGCGATAATGCAGTGATCACTCACGACGCTATCAATCTGTTTGAGAATGCGCTTCTTCAGTTCTAGATTCTCGGTGGCGGCCTCAATCACCAGATCGGCAGCGCTTAATACAGCATAGTCTGTGCCTGGTGATATCCGGGCGAGGGCATCCTGTTTGTCTTTGGGACTAATGCTTTCCTTGCGAACCTGACGCTCCAGGTTTGCAGTGAGAGTCGCCACGCCTTTTTCCAGCGCCTCGTCGCTGACATCAAGCAGAGCGACATTGATGCCTGCCAGCGCACAGATTTGCGCGATTGCGTTACCCATCGTGCCTGCGCCAATCACTGCGATATGTTGAATGCTCACGAATATTTCCTCATACACGCTCAAAAATAGCAGCGATACCTTGGCCGCCGCCGATACACATGGTGACTAAGGCATAACGACCGCCAATACGATGCAGCTCATGAATGGCTTTGGTGGCAATGATCGCTCCGGTTGCCCCTACCGGATGGCCAAGGGAAATCCCTGAGCCATTCGGGTTGACCTTCGCCGGGTCCAATTGCAGTTCCTGATTAACCGCGCATGCTTGGGCGGCGAACGCGATGTTGGCTTCGATAACGTCTAGATCTGCAATCGTCAGGCCGGCACGTTTCAATGCCAGACGTGTAGCCGGAATGGGGCCTAATCCCATCAGCTCTGGTTCTACTCCCGCGTGGGCGTAGGTAACCAGACGGGCGAGAGGACGCAGATTATTAGCCCGTACCGCTGCGCCGGTGGCCATTACCAGTGCTGCGGCGCCATCGTTAAGTCCTGAGGCGTTACCAGCAGTGACCGAACCGTCCTTCTTGAACGCCGGCTTCATCTGCGCCAGTTGTTCTGTAGAGGTGAGCCTAGGGTATTCGTCGACGTCGAACACTTGAGTGCCTTTTCGAGTACGTATTTCAACGGCAGCGATTTGTTCGATGAACCTACCTTCCTCGATCGCGCGAAACGCACGCGTCTGATCTTCCATGGCCAACGCATCTTGCATTTCGCGACTGATGTTATTGCGCGCCGCGATGTTCTCGGCAGTGCTGCCCATGTGGATGCCATGAAAGGGGTCATGCAGGATGCCGAGCATGTAGTCGACAGCCTGGATGTTGCCCATTCGTGCGCCCCAGCGAGCGGCGGGCAAGATGTAGGGGCCTCGGCTCATGGACTCGACCCCGGCGCCGATGGCGATTTGGGCGTCACCCAGTAAGAGTGTGTGTGCCGCCGAGATGATGGCTTGCAGTCCTGAACCGCATAGACGGTTAACGTTAAACGCGGGTGTTTCTTTCGGGATGCCGGCCTTCATCGCGGCAACTCTGGAAATGTAAGCGTCCTGTGGTTCGGTGGGAATAACATTGCCCATCACCACATGTTCGACCTGCGCCGGATCGACGCCGCTTCGTTGCAAGGCTGCCTTAACGGCGGTGGTGGCTAAATCCGCCATCGGCACGTCTTTGAGTGATCCGCCAAAAGAACCAATGGCGGTCCGTGTAGCGCTGACGATAAATACTTCAGTGGAACTCATGCTTGATCCTTGTTCTTATGGCAACTGCTCATGGGGTCATGGCGCGGTGATGCAGTGGCATCACTCAGCAAAGTCAGGTGCGTTCAAAAATCGCCGCCAGTCCCTGACCTCCGCCGATGCACATGGTCTCCAGCCCATACCGACCTTTGCGACGCTCCAGTTCATGGAGCAGAGTGCTGAGCATGCGCACACCGGTTGCACCGATGGGATGGCCCAGTGAAATGCCCGAGCCGTTGACGTTAAGTCGATCCGGATCATTCCAACCCCACCCCTTGAGCACCGAGAGTGCCTGGCAGGCGAACGCTTCGTTGAGCTCAATCAGATCCATTTGGTCCAGGGTCAGTCCTGTCCTGGCCATCAGCTTTTGCACGGCAGGCACCGGACCGATGCCCATCATCGCAGGATGACAACCGCTGGCTGCCCAGCCCGCTAGAAAGCCCATCGGCTTGAGACCTAACTCTTCAAGCTTGTCTTCCGCCACGATCAAGCACGCCGCGGCCGCATCGTTTTGCTGGCTTGAATTGCCTGCGGTAACTGTTCCGTCCTTGATCAGCGGGCGTAATTTGCCCAGCGAAATCAGGCTCGAGTCAGCACGAAAACCTTCATCTCGGTCGAACAAAATCGGCTCGCCTTTGCGTTGCGGCACGCTGATAGGCACGACCTCGTCATTGAAACGACCATCGGCCCATGCCTGGGCTGCGCGCTGATGACTGCGCAAGGCAAAAGCATCTGATTCTTCCCGGCTGATATGGTATTCCCGAGCAAGGTTCTCGGCCGTTTCGATCATTCCCGAAATCTGGCCAAAGCGTTCCTCTGGTTGCGAGCGTTCACGTCCACGCTCAAGCCGATCATGCATCGTTACACTGCCAGCGCGTGAGCCCCAGCGCATATCGGTCGAGTAATATTCAATGTTGCTCATGCTTTCTACGCCGCCGGCCAGTACGACATCGGCGGCCCCCGTCTGAACCATCATGGCGGCAGTAATGACCGCTTGCAGGCCACCTCCGCAGCGACGATCAAGTTGCATGCCGGGAACTTCGATGGGCAGTCCGGCCTGCAACCCAATCCAACGTCCAATGCATGGCGTTTCACTGTTGGCGTAGGACTGAGCAAAAACGATGTCCTCGATACGGGCTGGATCCAGACCTGTCCGCTCCAGGATCGCCTTGACGACATGAGCGCCCAGTACTTCGACGGACACTGGCCGTAGAGTGCCGCCAAAGGTTCCAACAGGGGTGCGTAAGGGCGCAACGATCGCGGCACGTCTCATCACTTATTTCTCCAGGTAAGGCCGGCCTTCAGAGGCCGGCGGCTTGTTCCAGTTGTTCGCGGAAATCGGGGTGGGCAATGTCCAGCATCTTTAATCGACGCTGGCTGATACTCAGGCCGCGCAGATCAGCTACGCCGTATTCGGTGACGATCAGGCCCGCGTCGCTGCGCGGGGTGCTGACAGGACCGTTGATGCGCGAGACGATGCGGCTGTGGCTCCCGGAAACGGAGGGCAAGGCAATAATGGGTAAACCACCCCGGGACCGCCGTGCACCACGGAGGAAATCCAGTGCGCCGCCGACAGCGCCAATATAGGTACCACCGGCTGTTTCAGCGTTGATCTGGCCGCTCAGGTCGACCTCAATGGCCGAATTCAGCGCCACGAAACGCTCCAGGCTGCTCAGCACCTGCAGGTCGTGCGTGTAAGCCGTCGAGCGCATCTGGATGGCTGCATTGCAATGGGCGAAACGGTTCAGGCGGTGACTGCCCATGAGCACGCCAGCGATTGTGGCGCCACGATCGAGGGTTTTGTGTGCGTTGTTGATCACACCTTTTTCCATCAGGTCGACGACGCCATCACCGATTGCACCGGAATGCACCCCCAGATTGCGATGGTTTCCGAGTGCGCTAAGGATCGCTTCGGGAATGACTCCTAGACCGAACTGCAAAGTGGAACCGTCCTCGATCAAGCCAGCGACCCGATTGGCAATTGCCTGGTCGACCTGACCGGGCTTCGACGCAGAGCTTTCAAGCGGCGACCGCGAAGTCTCCACCATGCAATCAATGTCTTCTTCGTACAGATAGCGCTCACCGAAGGTCCAGGGCGCCTGCTGATTAACCTCAGCGATGATTACGCGAGCGTGCTCAAGTGCTGGCAGCAGGTATTCATGGGCCAGACTCAGGCTGTAACGGCCGTGCTGATCGGGAGGCGCAAGTTGAAGCAACAGCACATCAATCTTTAACGAACCGTCCCGGATCATTTCGGGAAACTGCGAGTAATGACAGGGCAGGATATCCAGCACACCGGCCTTGGCCAGTGCGCGATTCGCTCCTCCGCCACAGTAGGAAAGAAAGCTGACGTGATCGGCATGTTCCGGCCGACAGGTGTCGCTGTTGCTGATGCCGAGCATGACTCGGAACTGGCCTATTGCAGCCCGTTGCGCCATCAATGCTTGCGTCAGGGGAAGAGGCTCGGCATTCGCCTGACCCCAAAGGACGGTATCGCCGGGCAGGATCCAACGGGATAGGTCGATGCGTTCGACGGAGGTATGCAGAGTCATGACGTCATTCGTTATTATGAACTGCGTTCAGAATAGCATAGTGCTGAGGACAAGCCGCAAGTGCTTTTTCAACGCCAACAAAAAAGCCCTCACACAGTGAGGGCTTTTTTGCACGGCAGCGAATTTCAGCTCATGGCGATGAAGTTCTTGCCGTTTTCATACATGATTTTGCGTTGTTCTTCGACGCTGCAGTTGGTCAATGCCTCACCAATGAAGTCGGCCGGGGTCGGTACACCCTCGGCGTGGGGATAGTCGGAGCCGGTGATGATCCAATCGGCGCTGCCCGTTTGATCGATCAGGCTGCGAATGTTGTCTTCCGGGTAGGCGACTACACCCACGTGGCGTTTGAAGATTGCGCTTGGGCGCTCTTTCAACTGCCCTGCTGGCCATAGACCCATCTTCGCCATGCCGCGGACCTTGTCCATTTTCACCAGCATGTTTGGGACCCACTCGGCACCGTTCTCGGCCGAAAGCAGCTTGATGTTCGGGAAACGTTCGAAGAAGTTCCAGAAGATGAAGTTCGAGATGGTCTCGATCACCGGGCGTTCACTGTAGCCGTGCATCCAGACGAACGCCGACTGGCGCATCCGCGATTGCTGCATCAACTCGCCCCAGACCGCCATGTGGTGTTTGAGGTAGATGGCTTCCGAGACGTGATAGACAACACGTACATGCGCTTCATTGAGAATTGACCAGAAGCGGTCGTAGTAAGGATCGGCAGGAGAGCGACCGATTTCGTTCGGGCCCATTGGCATCAGCACCAGACGGGCGCCGTTCTTGACCACGAACTCGGCTTCTTTAATGGCCGAATCGATGTCGGCCAGGGAAATGAGCGGAGCTGAGTAGATCCGATCGGAGTGATTGAATTTCCACTCGTCGAGCATCCAGCGGTTATAGGCATGCAATACCCCGGCCGCAGGCTTGGGGTCGTCGAGGTAGCTGACCGCTGCGACCATGTTGCCGCAGTACATGAAGCAGCCTTCTACGCCAAACTCGTCCATTTTTTTCAGGCGGTCTGCGGCGTTGTACATATCTGGCGTCATGTCGACGCGCATTTCAACTTCACCATGACCGTCTTTCATTGCGCGCAACCATTCATGCAGCTTGCCAGGTGGCGGTACCTTGCCGTCGGCGGTGAAGTAACCGGCGCTGACCTCCACCTTCTTCTGACCTACATAAAGCGCGTACTCGCCGTCGGCGCCGACACGCCACTGAAAGCTCCAATCCTTTTCCAATTCCTTGGGCAGGTAACGACTCCAGGAGTCGGGTTGCTCGTAGATATGCGTATCGCCGTCGAAAATCGCGCCTGTGTACGTGGTCATCACTAATCTCCGGTTGCTTTTTTATGAACGGTGTTCACGCCTGTGTGCGTTGGGTCATTCTTATAGAAAGGTCCGGTATGTGCAAACGCAATATCGTATTTCGCACTATTGATATCATATCGATATTGATTCCACAGAAAATTTTCGCCTCAAGGGCCCATGCCTCACCCGATGTACACATAAACCAGACTGACGATATCTGGTTTCTGTTGGAGTGGCTGACACAATCTCAGGGATGCCCTGTAGCGCTGAAGACCGTGCGTGTGTTTATATTTGTGTACGGTGTTCATTTTATTGCCTTTTGGCCGCTTCCGTATCTGCTCACTGCATTCCATGAGGTTTACATGGCACATCTGCCCGCTTTTCCAACTGTCGCGAAGGTGATGGTCACGCTTTTCATTGAAGGAACTCCTGAGTTTATCGACGATTTTCTGGTGATCTGCGTCCCTTCGCCGACACTCCGTCCCCAGGAAGTGGCAACGGCCGAACTGTATTTCGACACCTTGCTCGCCAAGCCTGGTTCTTTGGCGTACGCCAGTCGTGACGTTTCAAACCACCGACAGGCATGGCAGAGCGGCGAAACCCGCTCCCAAAGTAGCCGCGTAAAAGCACTGATAAAGGACACGAGTGCTCCGACCAGCAAGCGCCGCCAGTTGGAAGTAGATTTCAGAATGGAAGCTGAACTGCAGCCTGCCACGGTAAAGGCGGCTGAGTTGTTCCTGATTCGCTTGCTCAAACATCATTTTCCCAATAGCAGCATTGCAGCCAGTTGGCGGGCCGACCTTAGCGATGGGGCGATCTGGTATGGGGACACGCAATTCGCCTATAACTTGCTCCAGCCGGGAGTTGCCGGTCTGCACCCTGATGTTCACGCCGGTCTGGTCGAGCACTTTTCAGCCCCGCGTTGGAGCGCAATCTGATTTCCACCCAGCCCCTATGAGCAGGTATCGATGATGGAACTGCGGCAGCTCAGACACTTCATCGTGGTGGCCGAAGAGCTGCATTTCGGTCGAGCGGCCACGCGGCTTGGAATGGCGCAACCCCCTCTTAGCCAATCCATTCAGCGGTTGGAGGAGTCACTGGACGCGCGCTTGCTGGACCGTACCAGCCGACAAGTCAGTCTGACGCCTGCTGGCAAAGTCCTGCAGCGAGAGGCCATGACTATCATTGCTCAGGTTGATTTTACCGAGCAGGCAGTGCGCCGCCAGGCGCGGGGAGAATTGAGCCGAATGCGAATCGCGTTCTCACCCATGAGCGCGATGCGGATCTTGCCGGCGGCGGTCAAGGTGTTCAACGAGCGCTGGCCCAATATCGAAGTCCACCTTGATGAACAGCTCAGCACCCAACAGATCGAGGGGTTGCGTAACGGTAGCCTGGACATCGGCATTCTCAACCGCAACGTGGTCAATACCGACGGCCTTGACGTCAGAGTCATTGAGTATTCCCGAGTCATTGCGGCGGTACCCGCCAGATGGAAGCTGGGTGACGAGAATGGAACCTTGCGGCTGGCAGAACTCGCCGGTCATTCGTTTGTGCTGTCGCCGCAGCATCTGACGCCTCACTTTCATACGGCACTCGAGTCCGCGTGTCGTAACGCCGGGTTTTCGCCCAAGCGCATTCAACAAGTTGCGCAGCCGTACAGCATGTTCAATCTGGTCGCCAATGAGCTGGGGATCGGTTTCGTGCAGGACACTGCGCGACACCTGCCGATAGAAGGTGTGCGATTCGTCACGGTGCGAGACCTGCCTGATTCGATGCATGGTGAAGCAGCGGTCGCCTGGGTGCCTCGTGCATTGACCCCGGCGCTGCGGGCGATGATCAGCCTGATCGAGCGAATTGCCGAGCGTGAGCGTGCAGTACCCGACGAAGGGTCAGCCGATCATTCAGTGTGAGTGGATGACCCCCGCGCGATGCAATGCGGATTGATCACCTCGGCGCCATGGTCGGCCATCATCCCTGTCGGGAGCTTTTCCATGTCATGCCACCCTTGAGCTTGCTGGTCGCCAGTGCCTTCTTTTCAAGCAGTTGGGCATTGGCCAGCGAGCTGCGCGCGCCATCATCCAGTACACGTTTGACCGTGCCCACCAGATGAGCGTCGTGGCTTGCGATGCATTCTGCAAGGTCCTGCACGTAAGCGAGCAAGGTCTCTGGTGCATGCAATTCGTTGACAAGCCCGATGCGCAGCGCCGTGTCGGCATCGATCGGCTGGCCGGTCAGGCTCAGCTGTTTGCCCCACCGCACGCCAACAGCGAAAGGCAGGCGTGATGTCGCACCGCTTCCCGACAACGCGCCGATTTTGGTATGGGTGTCGGCAAACCGAGCCAGTGTGGAGGCAATGATGAAATCGCAGCCCAAGGCCAGTTCCAGCCCACCGGTCATGGCCGCTCCGTTTACGGCGGCGATAATCGGCTTGCTCAGGTTGGGCACCAAGTCGAGCAGTGCCGCGACTTCATGGCGGGGTGCATCGGGTGCTGAAAAGTCCTTGAGGTCGAGCCCTGCGCAAAATGCCGGGTCACTCCCGGTCAAGGTGGCCACGCGCAACTCGGGATCATTCTCGAAAGCCGTCAGTGCCAGGGTCAGCGCCCGGGCCAGTTCCAGATTGAGCGCATTGCGTGCGGCCGGTCGGTTAAGGGTCAGTGCCAGCACACCTTTACTTCGGGATTGGATCAGAACGTCAGTCGTCATACTGAGTTCCTGCCGACCAGTGCCAATGCGTTGAGACGCTGCATGGCTTGCATTGCGTCGTCGAGCATTTCATCGAAGATGAGTTCGACCGGTTTGATGGCATCGGCAAAAATCACAGCGGGTCCATAGTCCAGCATGCCTTTACTGCTGTCCCCCGAAGCGTAGGCCTGGGTGGCAAGAGCGCCGATCACATGCGGACGGTATTGTTCGAAGTCGGTTACCTGGGCTTCATCCAGCTCGATCACGGCCCGAGCACTGTCGTTGTGCAATACCCGGTGGTGGTCGCGGATGGCTTTCTTGACCACTACGCTTTCGCTGCCATCCCCCCTCACTACCAGCTGTTTGTAGTGCTCATGAATGTTCAACTCTTCAGCCACCAACATGCGCGAGCCCATGATCACTGCATCGGCCCCCATGGCAAGGGTTGCCGCGACTTGCTTGCCGCTGCCGATACCGCCGCCGATGACCACCGGCAGATCAATGACGGCGGGGCCATGTGCGCCCTGGACCATGCTGCTGATGCCGAATATACCGGGGTGTCCCCCGCAGTCATTGCCGACAATGATCACGGCATCGACGCCAAAACGGGCGGCCGTATGAGCGTATTTCACGGCGGGCACTTTGTGCAAAACCTTGATCCCGGCTTCTTTAAGGCGCGCCACGATGGGCTCCGGGCTGGCCCCAGCCGTCTCCACGCACATCACTTCTTCGTCGATAAGAATCTGCAATTGACGGTCCAGGCGCTCGGCACCGCCGGCCTGGCGGGAAATATAGAGGTTTACGCCAAAAGGCATTCCACCGGTCAATGCTTTGCAGGTACGCAGTTGATCACAAAATTCGTCGGGGTCCGGAAAACCGGCGGCGACGATAAAGCCCATGCCGCCAGCCTTGACGACGGCGGCCACGTAGCGCGAGTCAGACACTTTGGGTCCCATGCCTCCGCACAGAATGGGGTGGCGGATGCCGAGCATTTCGGTAATCCGCGTTTTGAAAAGAGCTTCACGCATTGAGAGTCTCCGGGTTATCTCCAGGTTCAGATATCGCCGTTGAGCGGCTTGTTCGTGTACTTGAATATGCCGCTGGCGGTGGCAATCAGTTGGCCCTCACGGTCATATACATCACCTTCGCAAAATGCCAGAGAGCGAGTCCCGTGGCGCAAGCGGCCGCTGGCGCGCAAGGTTGCGCCAACCGCACCACCAGGGCGGATGAAGTTGCATTTCATCTCCACGGTGACACTGGAGCGATCGAGTTCATCGCCATGCCGGGCGGCGCTGGCCATCGCCATGTCGAGCAACGTCATGATCAAGCCCCCATGAGCCTGCATGCCGCCGTTCATGTGCTTTCTATCGAGATTAACCACCATGGTTGCGCCTTTATCCTGGCGTTCGACCATAACGTTCAAGTGATCGAGAAACGGTACTTCCATGCGGTATTCGGAATAGGGCATCAGCGTTGCGCTATTTTCTTTTATGGTCATGACCCCGCCCTCAGCGATGTTTGAACACGGCAGCGCGTTTTTCGCTGAAGGCTGCTATCCCTTCTTTCTGATCCTCAGTACCGAAAGTGACGTAGGACATGCGGCGTTCGTACATCACGCCTTCTGTCAGGGAGCCTTCGAATGCTCGGTTGACGCACTCCTTGGCAATCATCGAGACCGGCAGAGAGAAGCTGGCAATTTTCTTCGCCAGCAGCAGGGCTTGATCCAGCAGCTCGGCGACAGGTAGCACCTGACTGACCAATCCACAGTGTTCGGCCTCTTCAGCGAGCATGGGACGCCCGCTGAGGATCATTTCCATGGCCTTGGATTTGCCAATGGCACGGGTCAACCGCTGTGTACCGCCGGCACCGGGAATCGTGGCGAGGGTGATTTCCGGTAGGGCGAAGCGTGCGTTGTCGGCAGCGAGGATGATGTCGCACATCATCGCCAGCTCACAGCCGCCACCCAGTGCCAAACCGGCGACTGCCGCCACAACCGGTTTACGACAGCGCGTCGCGCGCTCCCAATTGGCCGTGATGAACTGGCGCTTGAACACGTCCATCATGTCCCACTCGCGCATCATCTTGATGTCTGCCCCGGCGGCGAACGCTTTGTCACTGCCGGTGATGACAATGGCGCCGATAGCGTCATCACCTTCGAAAGCATCGAGTGCCAGCGTCAGTTCATCCATCAACTGATCGTTGAGGGCGTTGTAGGCTTCGGGTCGGTTCAAGCGGATCAGGCCGACGCGGTGATGCACCTCAAGGATCAGCGTGTGCGGGGTCAAGTGTTGATAGCTCATGTCTGGCTCCAGGTTGCTGGACGTAGTAAGGACGGTCTTCGGCGGTTTACATATTGGGATAGTTGGGACCACCGGCCCCTTCAGGCACCCACCAGGTGATGTTCTGCGACGGGTCTTTGATGTCACAGGTCTTGCAGTGCACGCAGTTCTGGGCGTTAATCTGGAAGCGCTTCTCGCCGTCTTCCTTGGTGATCACTTCATACACGCCAGCCGGGCAGTAACGCTGCGCCGGTTCATCGTAGAGCGGCAGGTTGGTGCCGATCGGGATGCTTGGGTCCTTGAGCTTCAAGTGGCATGGTTGTTCTTCTTCATGGTTGGTACTGGAGAGGAACACCGAACTCAGCTTGTCGAAGCTCAGCTTGCCGTCGGGTTTGGGGTAGTTGATCTTTGTGCTGCCTTTTGCCAGCTTGAGGCAGGCGTAGTCCGGCTTGGTGTCGTGCAGGGTGAACGGCATCTTGCCGCCGAGGATGTTCTGGTCGAGCCAGTTGAAGCCGGCGCCGAGGATCGGGCCGAACTTGTGCATCGCCGGGCCGAAGTTGCGGCTGGCGAACAGTTCTTCGTACAGCCAGCTGGCTTTGAAGCTGTCGACGTAGTTGGTCAGCTCATCGCCGCCTTCGGACTCGGCAAACAGGCGCTCGGCCACGGCATCGGCAGCGAGCATGCCGGACTTCATGGCGGTGTGGCTGCCTTTGATCTTGGCCACGTTCATGGTGCCCAGGTCGCAGCCGATGAGCGCACCACCCTTGAACACCATTTTTGGCAGCGAGTTAATGCCGCCCTTGGCCAGGGCGCGTGCGCCGTAGCTGATGCGCTTGCCGCCTTCGAGGTACTGGGCCAGCACAGGATGGTGCTTGAGGCGCTGGAACTCATCGAACGGCGACAGGAAGGTGTTGCTGTAGGATAGGTCGACGATCAGGCCGACGACCACCTGGTTGTTTTCCAGGTGATAAAGGAACGAGCCACCGGTGTTCTCGTTGCGCATGATGTCCAGCGGCCAACCGGCGGTGTGCACCACCAGGCCTGGCTGATGCTTGGCTTGGTCGATTTCCCAGATTTCTTTCAAGCCGATGCCGTAGTGCTGGGCGTCGGCGTCGCTGTCCAGGTTGAAGCGCTGGATCAGTTGCTTGCCAATGTGGCCACGGCAACCTTCGGCGAACAGCGTGTACTTGCCACGCAGTTCCATGCCGGGGGTGTAGACGCCTTCTTTTGGCTGGCCTTCGCGGTCGACGCCGAGGTCGCCGGTGATGATCCCGCGGACCACACCGTTTTCATCGAACAGTGCTTCCTGGGCAGCGAAGCCTGGGTAGACTTCCACGCCCAGGTTCTCGGCCTGCTGGGCCAGCCAGCGGCACAGGTTGCCCAGGGAGATGATGTAGTTGCCTTCGTTGTGCATGGTCTTGGGCACAAAGAAGTCAGGCACCTTGGTGGAAGCGTCCGGGCTGCGCAGTACATAGATGTCATCGCGCACCACGGGGGTGTTGAGCGGGGCACCGAGTGCTTTCCAGTCCGGGAACAGTTCGTTCAGGGCGCGTGGTTCAAACACGGCACCGGAGAGGATGTGTGCGCCGACTTCGGAGCCTTTTTCAACCACGCAGACGCTGATTTCCTTACCTGCTTCGGCGGCCTTCTGCTTCAGTCGGCAGGCAGCAGACAGGCCCGCCGGGCCAGCGCCGACGATGACCACGTCGAATTCCATGTATTCACGATCAGACACAACTCTTTCCTCCAGGGGGCGGTGTACCGGCGGCTACGATGGCCTCGGTTGTTTTTCGGATGGCGGTATCTGCCGCGGCGTCGGGATAGGGCGCGACGATATACAGCGACATCACCGCGCTTGAACCGGGCTTGAAGAACTGACGCAGTGCTTGTTCCTGCTCTCGGTCGGCCAGCGTCGAGCGTCCCCGCTGGCGTTGATGTTCACCCCAGGAGGCAATGATGAAGCGCTCGCTGAAATGCTCCGGGTCGGCGATATCACGGTACAGCAGCCAATGGCTGGCCCCGTCACGACGGCGAACCTTGCCTAACTGATAAATGCTTTGGGTGAACACGAGACTGTTTTCGTCCGGGATGTGATAGTCGACCTGCACCGCTACCGGGCCATCATCGGGTCCTAGGTGGCCCACGATCGTTGGTTCTGCCCAGTGTTGCGACAACGTGACGTCGTCATCGCGGCCCATGCGAACGGGCAACCTACGGGTCAGCAGCAGGCTCAGGCCAATCAGACCAGCTGCCAGCGTCAAGGTCTGGGCGACGCTCAGATGACTGGCAATGCTGCCCCAAAACACCCCTCCCAGCGCCATGGAACCCTGAAAGGTCAGCATGAAAATGGCCAATGCCCGCGCCCTGACCCAGGCAGGAAGGCTGGTTTGATAGGCTGCGCTGATGGTTGAGTTGAAACTGATCCAACTCGCGCCACCCATGATCAGCGCAGGGCAGATCACCCAGAGCGAAGTCGCCCAAGCGGCCATTAATATGGCGCCGGCAAATGTAAGGTTCGACACCATCACCAACTGCTGCAGGTTGCTGACGCGATTGCGAAAGCGTTGTAGCAATAAACCGCCCGCCACCGCACCCGCGCCCAGGCTGCCTAGCAACAGCCCATAGACGCTGGAACCTCCCGTCTCGATATTTTTTGCCACCAGTGGCAGTAGCGCCCATAAACCACTAGCGCAGCCGATAAAGGCGAAGGTGCGAATGATGTGGCCATGCAAGGGTTTGGCGTGTCGGACGTAGCGCAGTCCTCCGCGCATCGCAGGAAACAGTCGCTCTGTTGTCAGCGGTGGGGCAACGTTGGGGTGGTACGCGAAGATGAAGAGCGACAGCACAATCAGGAACAAAACGATGTTGATGGTGAAGACCATTTTGGCACCCGCTGCTGCGATGACCAGCCCAGCGAGGGCCGGTCCGACAGCGCGAGCGGCGTTATAGGCAATGCCGTTGAGGTTGATGGCCGCCTGCAAGGCTACGCGAGGTACAGCGTCCGAGGTGGAGGCCTGCCAGGCGGGGATGCTTGCGGCACTGCCACTGCCCAGCAAAAAGGTCAGGAGCAAGAGGCTCCATGGGGTAATGGCATCGAGCTGCAATAGAAGGCATAACAGGCCCGTGGCGATCAACATCCACGTATGGGTCAACAGCAACAACTTGCGTTTTTCGACCAGGTCGGCCATGACCCCTGCAGGCAACCCGAACATAAAGGCAGGCAACGTAATTGCGGTCTGAATCAGCGCGACCATCAGCGGTGAGTCACTGATGGACGTCATCAACCAGGCCGCCGCGACGTTCTGCATCCATACACCGATATTGGCAGAGAGTGTGGCAATCCAAACTGCGCGAAACAGCGGATAGTGCAGTGGCGACAAGGAGACGGCAGAGGTTTCAGGTTCACGCTGCGGCATGTGTCCACCCGGTGTCAGAACGGTCGTTGAACAGGACTGATGCTATTGTCAATATTGTGAACAGTGTTTATCATTCTGAACACAGCATTGATAGCTGTCAATGCGCTTGCATGGGTTTATGGCGGGTTGAGCAGGGTACCGATGTCACGCTGCAAGGCAGTCAACTAGGGGGCAGGTGCATGACCGACACACGCGATCCAGACGGGCAAGTCACCGCCCGGCAACAGGGTAATATTCTGCTGATCGGCATCGATCGGCCAGAAAAGCGCAACGGCTTCACACCCAAAATGTTCGAAGAACTGGCAAGGGCGTTTACCCGACTGGAAGAGTCACCGGAATTGTTTTGCGGATTGTTGTACGCCGAAGGTGATCACTTCACCGCCGGTTTGGACATGCCAAAGATCGCGCCGCTGCGAAAGGAAGGCAAAGCGTTGTTCCCGGCCAGTGAGGCAGACCCTTTCAACCTGCGTGAACCGTTACGCAAAAAGCCGGTGGTGATCGCTCTCAAAGGTATTTGTTTTACGGTCGCGGTCGAGTTGATGCTGGCCAGCGATATTGCGGTCGCTGCGAGCAACTGCAGGTTCTCTCAGTTGGAGGTCAAGCGCGGGATCATGGCCGGCTGCGGCGCGACGATCAGGATGGTCGAGCGCACAGGCTGGGGCAATGCGATGAAGGTGCTCCTGACCGGCGACGAGTTCAGTGCCCAGGATGCCTATCGCATGAACTTCGTGCAGGATGTGGTTGAGCCCGGCGAAGAGTTTGCCAAGGCTCTCGAGTACGCGGAAAAAATCGCCGCTCAAGCGCCGCTGGCGGTTCAGGCAACACGTGAGAATGCGCGTGTTTCCCTCGGGCAAGGGTGGCTGACGGCGTACTCGAAGATTCAATCGACGCAGAAGTTTCTCTACAACACTGAAGACGCCAAAGAGGGCGTACAGTCGTTTGTCGAAAAACGGACTGCGCGTTTTATCGGACGTTAAGGAAAGGACATAACAAAATGGCTAAAGGCCCGCTTTCTCGTATCCGCGTGCTGGATATGAGCCGAATTCTCGCCGGCCCCTGGGCAGCACAGATGCTTGCCGACCTCGGTGCCGAAGTGATCAAGATCGAACGCCCAGGCAAGGGCGATGATTCACGCCAGTTTGGCCCACCCTTCCTCAAGGATGCCGAGGGTAACAACACGCGTGAGTCGTCGTTTTACATCAGCACCAACCGCAACAAGAAATCCCTCAGCTGTGACATCGCGAAGCCGGAGGGGCAGGCGTTGATCCGCGCACTGGTCGCCAAGTGCGACGTGTTGTTGGAAAACTATAAGGTCGGTGATCTGAAGCGCTACGGGCTTGATTATGAAAGCCTGAAACAGGTCAACCCGAACCTTATTTATTGTTCATTGACCGGCTTTGGCCAGACCGGACCCTACGCGCCTCGTCCGGGTTACGACTCGATCTTCCAGGCCATGGGGGGATTGATGAGCATCACCGGTCTACCGGACGATGTTCCGGGCGGTGGCCCGATGAAAACCGGGCCCAGCCTGGCCGACATACTGGCGGGTCAATACGCGGCTTATGCGATTCAGGCTGCCCTCTATGCTCGGGACCTGAACGGCGAGCCGGGGCAGCATATCGACGTCGCCTTGCTGGACTCGTTGATCGCCGCGACCTCGCATTACGCCAGTCAGTACCTGGTCTCCGGCGACGTACCGGTGCGGCGGGGGACCGAGGGCAATGGCGGCATGCCGTCGCGCATGTTCCATTGTGCAGACGGCGACATCATGGTGGTCGCCGGTAATAACGAGCAATACGCACGCCTGTGCGACGTGCTCGGTCATCCGGAGTTGACCACCGACGAACGTTTCTCGGAAATCGCCTTGCGCGTCGTCAATCGTCGCGCGTTGGGAGACGTGTTTGAACCTCTGGTGGCCACGTGGCAATTAAACGATTTGCTGAGCGCGCTGGATAAGGCTGGGGTGCCTGCGGGGCCCATCAATACCCTGGACAAGGTGTTCGCCGACCCTCATGTTCAGTCGCGCACTATGTGTGTCGAGGCCAAACATGCCTTGTCAGCCAGTGGCACGGTGAAGCTGGTGGCCAACCCGGTGAAGTTCTCCGGGACGCCGATCACCGAGTACACGGCGCCACCGATCCAGGGAGAACACACGGACGAAATTCTCAAGGGATTATTGGGGTTGGATGACTTTGCGGTCCAGGACTTGCGCAAAAAGCGCATTGTCTGAGCGGCAGTAGGAAGAAGAGGGCGCCAACGGGCGCCTTCACTCGAACATCAGCAGGTCCTGCGGGCGCTCACTGAAGTCGCGCACAGTGCCCAGTACGGGCAGGGCGCGGTCAATGACGTTGGCTTGAAACGCATGGCAAGCACCCAGCAGTGCTTTAATAGGTCGGGTCCGAGCAGCGCGCATCGCCTCCACATCCAGTTGGCGGGCGCGTGCGACCATCACTGCGATTTGCAGCACATAGGCCGCTTCCAGCCGGTCACCGCAATAGTCCTGCGCAGCCCAGTGTGAAAAGCCATTGCGCAAGGGTTTTCCCGCCTGTTCGGAAGGCCCCAGCAAGGCGTCGAGATCAGTCTCCCAGGCCAGGATTTCTCGGCCGTTGAGTTGCACATTGACCCGGGTCACCCCCTCGCGCACGTCCGGTACTTCAATATCGTAAAGGCGAGTGTCCTCGCACCGACCAGCGTGTGCCATCGCCAACCACAGCAAATCATGTAAATGCGTGCAATGCAGGCGAGGCGCCGTGTCTTTGCGAAACTGCATACGATCCGGAGTCAGAGGATGACCCACCAACGCTTGCAACAAGGTTGGTGCTTCCAGGCAAGCCGTGGTCGGAATGCGCAGACTCTGGGCTGTAATATGGGTCAAGTACTGCTCGTCATGCTCCAATGCCAGGCGAAAACCGTGATAGTCGTCTTCCAGTTCGGCGACTACGGTGTGGCCATTGCGTTGAAGCAATATCCGTCGTCGATAGCAGCCCTGACCGTAAAGGGCGTTCAGTGGAATCAAGTCATCTTGCATAACGTTTCCTGTGGTACATCCGATTCAGACCCGGAACTGGCCGGCTGTGGCCTGTAGCGAGCGAGCGAGGGTATTGAGTTGGCTGGAGATTTCCGACGTCTGACTCGCTGATTGGCTGTTTTCTTCGCTCATTCGCGCCACCAATTCGACCCGGCGTGCGATGTCTTGTGTGGCGGTGTTCTGTTGATCGATGGCGCTGGCTATCAAGTCGATGGCGTCGCCGACCTGGCTGGCGCTGACACGAATCGTTTGCATGCGATCGGCCACCTGGTCCGACAGCTGCCTGCCGGCAACCACGCGATCAGTGACGCTGAGCATTCGGGTCATGGCCTCGCGCGCGGACGCTTGGATCGTTGTCACCACCTGCGCGATTTCATCCGATGACACTGAGGTACGCCCAGCGAGCTTGCGAACTTCGTCTGCCACCACGGCGAAACCCCGTCCTTGCTCGCCGGCGCGTGCAGCTTCAATCGCGGCATTAAGAGCCAACAGATTCGTTTGTTCTGCGACGTCACGGATGACCTGCATGACCAGGGATATTTTGTCTGATTGCTGCTCCAGATCAGCAATGGTGACGCCGGTATCACTGACCGTCGAGGCGATTAAATCCATTTCCAGTGTATTGCGCGTGATGATGGCGCTGCCCTGGCTTGCTGTTTCGCCAGCTTGCTGCGCGCGCAGCAATGCGTCCTGGGTACTTTCACTGACCTGACCAATGCTGACCGACATCTGCTCGACCGCGGCAGCGATCAGGGTCGCAGCCTCACTCTGACTGGTGGAGGAGGCTGACACGTGGCGCGATGCGTTATACGCGCTGTCGGCCACTTGGGAGAGTTGGTCGGCGTTGTTCAATACTTCGCGTAACGACAGTTGGAGCTTATCGAGCAATTGGTTAAAGGCGCTGGCGGTCTGGCTGGTCTCATCGCGTCCGCGAACCTGAGCGCGCAAGGTGAAATCATTGCTTTGGGCGACTTCGACGATGGTGCTGCGCATAGTCGTGAGGGCGCCGACAATGTTGCGGGCGACCAGAGAGGTGATCAAGCCCAGTCCGAGCACGGCAGCGCCAGACATGGCCAGGATCCATTGCAGTGCGTGTTGTCGGGCATGTTCGCTGTCGAGTTTTGCCTGGTTGGCATAACCTTTATTGAGCTGGATCAGTTTATCCAGCGCCACGGCCAGGTTGTTGACGGCGCTTTGGGCTACCTGATCCAGACCAGTTACCTCGCTCATGTTCTGCCGTAATTCGCCCCAGGATATGGCTGTCCGTAACTGTTCGAGCAGCCGACGGATTGAGTCATTGCTGTCTTTGAAATTTGTCCATTCGCTCTGAACTGTTTTCCATGCCTCGATTTCTTCCGGGTTTTTAGGCAGTTTTGCGTAGCTGTCATAGGCTTGAGCGGCCATGAGTTCTGCCGACTCTTTGTCCTGTGCCACGCTGCTGTAGAAGGCGTGAGCCTCTTCAATGATCAAGGTTTTATCGTCGATGGTATCGAACTGGTCCAGATTCCAGCCAATCATTTCCCGGGTCGAGTTAACGGTGCCCAGTTGCCCTAGGCGCAGGGTCAGCAGATGACTCACCGCAGGATCTGTTTCGTTGCTGATGTGGTCTAGCGCGGCGCTTAACTGACGTATGCCATTCCAGCCGCTTAGACCGACCAGCACCAGCATCAACGTTGCAAACCCGGCCATGAAAGCCAGTTTCGATCTGATCGAGAAGTTGCCCATGGGCGCGTGCCTTTATTATTGTTAGGTGCGGGCTTTTCAGCGATGCGACCGCCTCCATGAGGCGGTTGCTGTCGGTAGCGCTTTACTTGCGGAAATTACGATTGATGATGTCGAATTCGTCGGACAACGAGCCAGGAATGCTATAGCTGCGGGTATCGGTAATTTGCTCGAAGTTGGCAGCCACCTCTTCGACGCTGGCCGGTTCAAGTCGAGGTCCGTTCCAGCCATCGGCGATACCGATGAAGGCGCGGGCGTAGCGGCCAACTGAAGCCGAATAAATGGCGTGAGTACTCTGGCAGGTTTCGCTCGCAAGGTAGGCGACCAGTGGGGTGACAAATGCCGGCTCATAGGATTGCCCCAAATGTTCAGCGAAGGCAGCGTACTGAGCGCCGAAGGCTTCGAGCTGTTTTGGGTCCATGGCCTCGGCCATGCGGCTGTTGGCGGTTGGCAACAAAGCGTTGCACAGCACACCATGCTCCTTGCCCTCAAGCGACAAAACGTTCATCAAGCCGATAAGCCCTGCTTTTGCGGTGCCATAGGCAGCTTGCTGTGCATTGCCGAAAACACCTGCCGCCGAGGAGGCAAATACCACCCTGCCATAGCCCTGTTTTTTCATGATTTTGTAGGCGGGTTGGGTGACGTAGATCGCGCCTTTGAGATGCACATCAAGGATCGAGTCCAGGTCCTCTTCATTCAGGTCCTCAAACCGCGCATTGCGCAGATGACCCGCGTTATTGATAACGATGTCGACTTTGCCAAAGGCATTCAACGCAGTCTGAACGATGGCCTCGCCTCCCGCGCGGGTCGCAACTGAATCATAGTTGGCTACCGCCTTGCCGCCGGCAGAGCGGATTTCCTCAACCACCTGATCGGCCATCCGATGAGAGCCACCTTTGCCATCAAAACTACCACCCAAATCATTGATCACCACTGAAGCGCCACGTGCCGCGAGTTCCAGTGCGTAGGTCCGGCCAAGGCCGCCTCCTGAACCCGTGACGATGGCGACGCGTCCGCTGAAATCGACCTTGCTCATAAAACGACCCTCTGATTGTTATTGGTGTTGAAGGTTGTTGTTGAACGTTATTCATATATACGTCCTCCGTCAATGCCGAATCCTGGATCTGAGGTCTCGATAGGGTGGCTGGAGTCGATTTCGGTTGCGTGACGCCCATAGAGCGTCTCTGTATGTGAGGGGCGGGTAGGGATGGCCAGGCGAGCGAATCGCTACTGAGTTGGGATTGACAACTGACTGCTCACGCACAACTATCTGAACATCGTTCATGAAATATAGAGCGATAGGCATTCTTTCGCGAAACCCGGCGAGGGAGTAGATAAAAATAAAAAAAAATGGGAGCGGTTGCCGGTATCCGGCGCCTCCTATGGGCACCTAGCGGGTGTGGTATCAGAGATGGAGAACAATAATAATGAATCTTCGCTTCGCACAACCTCAGCATAGGCTTTACCGGCGTAGTCTACTTAAGGTGTCAGTGTTGGCATTGGCAGTGGCCGGTGTGATCAACGACGCCAACGCAATCAGTCTTGATTTTGGCAATCCGGACATTCAGAGCCGTCTGGACACCACGGTTCGCTACAACCTGGGTATCCGCGGCGAAGGCACGGATTCACGGTTGAAGCTGGGGCCCAATGGTACGGCTGATGCCAACAACAACGCGGTTGCATTGGGTAACAATCGCTTCAAGAAAGGTGATGTGATTCTGAATCGCCTCGACGTGCTGTCCGAATTCGATTTGATCATCAAAGGGAGCTACGGCCTGCGTGTCAGCGCGGCGGGCTGGTACGACTCAACCTACGGTGGTGGTGTGGATGACCCCACAACGAATGACTTTCTTTCCAATCAGTTCTTCAAAAACGGCAAGTATTCGGACTACACCCGTAACTACACGAGCGGGCCATATGCTGAAGTGCTTGACGCTTTTGTGTTCAATACCTTTGACCTTGGTCAAACCACAACATCGGTAAAGTTTGGCAGACACAACATCTATTGGGGGAACTCGCTCTTCCCGCAATCGAAGCAGTCGTCGATTGCCTATAGCCAAGCGGCGATGGACCTACAGAAAGCGGCACTCAGTCCTGGCCTGGAAGCCAAGGAGTTATTTCTGCCGCAGAATCAATTTACCGGTACTACGCAGCTCACGCCTGAGTTCTCGCTTGCGTGGCAGTACTCACTGGAATGGCGTCGCGATCGCTATCCAGAAGGCGGTACTTATTTTGAAGCCGCATCGCCGGCTTTCTATGGGGCCGATGGCCCGCTGATCGGCTCCACTCACAATAAACCGGGTAGCGGAGATCACGACTGGGGGGTTATGGCCAAATGGCAGCCCGACTTCCTGGATGGCGGCAACATGAGCCTGGTTTACCGCGAGTTCTACGAGAAAACCCCGAATCCGTTTGCGACCGCGCCTGACGGTACGTTGGATAGCTTTTACAACCCGAAAAAGAACCAGCTCCTTGGTTTTGCGATGGAGCAAAACGTCAAAGGCGTTAACTTCGGGATGGAAGCAACCTATCGACGCAATGCGCAGTTATTTACGCCGGTAACGGGACGGCTTGCTCAAGTTGCCCCAGGAGTGATCGCTGGGTTCGACTCCCAAAATGCTCCCCGCGGAAATGTCTATGGCCTGGTACTGAACGCGGTAAAGCTATTGCCTGAAACCATGTTTTGGGACGCGGGTGAAGTGTCCGCCGAACTGGCGTTCCAGCATTTGGATAAGGTCACCTACAACCCGGAATTTGGTATCAGTGCAGGCGGCGTGTTCACGCCTCTGGGTGGCAATAATTACCCGCTGAAAGGGTCCGATTCGCCACTGTGTGCCAATCGTAGCGGCCGTCCGGGTTCAGGCGATGAAACCTACGGGTGTGTGACCCGCAACTCGACGGTATTCTCCACCAATTTCACGCCACGCTGGTTGCAGGTATTCCCGGGCGTCGATATCAGCTCGCCGGTGTTTGCCAGCTATGGCCTTCAAGGCAACGCAGCCACTGGCGGTATGACCGGCGCGGAAGGGCAGATCACTTATTCGTTTGGCGTACAAGCGGATATTTACCAGACGCACGTTGTAAAGCTGGCATGGAACGATTCCTGGTCGCCTAATCACACGACCCATCCAGCGACCGGAGGAGAAGGCATGACCGGGGCCGGGAGTTGGTCGCAGAACGATCATGGTTGGCTGTCGTTGAGCTTGAAAACTGCTTTCTGAGTTTTTTCAACAGTGCGGAACGGACGGGTGAAAAACATGAACTATAAGAAATACCTTCTTTCCATCGCAGTCTCCTATGCCATGGCGGCCCAAGGCTTCGGTGCTCCTAGTGCCGACGAGATCAAGCAGATCGGCACCACCTTGACTGAGTTTGGCGCAACCATCGCGGGTAACAGTGATGGCAGCATTCCTGCTTATGATCCTGCCAAGGCATTGACCACGCCACCGGCCGGGTACAAACCGATCAACGCTGCCGGTGGGTTCCCTTACATCGACCCTTATGCCAATGAAAAGCCGTTATTTTCCATCACCGGCAAAAACATGGCGCAGTATGCCGATAAAATCGATGATGGTAACAAGGCGCTGTTGTCTCGGTACCCTGATTATCGAATCGATGTTTACCCCACACATCGAAGTGCACCACCACTGCCCAAGTTTGCTCATGACAATACCATCAACAACATCGCCAAGCCTCACACTGAGGGCGATAACACTGGCCTGGCTGATGCTCATGCACAGATCGCCTTTCCAATTCCAAAAACGGGTTATGAGGCCATGTGGAACTTCTCCACCCGCTTTTTTCGGCCCTACGAAGTGGGCAATTTTGCGACGTACCTGATCGATAGCGCGGGTGAAAAAACCCTGGTTACTGACTCTAACGTGCATTATGAACACGAGTACTGGGATGGTTCCAAAACCAGTTCTGAGTACAGTAACCGCTTGGTCAATGCCAACAATGCGCCCGCGTCCAAATCGGGCTCCAAGGATATGCGCTACTCGCCGCTACGACTGGATATCAAGGCTGACAGCGCCTGGTCCTATTCTCCAGGCCAGCGCCGGGTGAGACTCGCACCGGAGTTCAAGTACGACACCGTTTCTGCGCAGTACGGCGGCCTGATTACCTTTGACGAGATTACCGGTTTTGACGGAAAGATGGATCGTTTCGACTTCAAGCTGCTTGGCAAGAAGGAGATGTACGTTCCTTACAACACGTACCGCACGGCTTCGGCAAAGTTGGATGAACTGGTCAAGAAAGGGTTTGCCAACCCCGACAAAGTCCGCTGGGAACTGCATCGGGTTTGGGTCGTGGAAGCAACGCTCAAAGCGGGTCAGCGTCACGTCAACTCCAAGAAGGTGTTTTACCTCGACGAAGACAGCTGGAACATGGCGATGTACAACGCCTATGACGCCGCAGGTAAGTTGTACCGCTCGCAGAACTTCCTGTTGTTTGCCGCTTATGAGGGCACACCGATGCTTCGTAGCGAAGGGGTGTTGATGTACGACCATACCAAAGGTGCCTATGGTTTGGCATCACTCCCCTTTGAGGCTCGCACAGGTTGGTACACATCGGAACCTTTCTCCCCCAACTTACTGTCACCTGCCGCGATGGCCGGGGCCGGTATTCGCTGAGGGTATTCTGGGCGATCGTCAGATCCAGCCATAAACACAGGGCGGGGTGGTCAATGCTGCCCCCCTGTTTTGAACGTTTTGGAGGTGCTCTTGACGGGTTACCGCAAACTGCTCTTCGGAGTGTTTTTGGTAGGGCTGCTGCCTTTTGCAGCGCTGCAGGCACAACCCTATGAAGATCCATTGAATGCGCCCGCGCAGATCAATCGGCTCGCGAGTACGTCGCAATTGACGGCGGTGACGCTGGCCGGCCAACGCCTTGTGGCAGTCGGCGCAAGAGGCTTGGTGGTGTTATCCGACGATCAAGGTAAAAGTTGGCAACAAGCCAAAGTGCCGGCGAGTTCTGATCTGGTATCCGTGCAATTTGTCACTGACCAGCAGGGCTGGGCGGTGGGCCACGATGGCATCGTCTTGCACAGTGGGGATGGTGCGAGCTCCTGGGAGAAACAGCTCGACGGCAAAAGCCTGGAGAAATTGCTGGTCGGTCATTTTGAAAGCCTCTCCAGTCAGGGCGATGAAAAGGCTGCCCAGTACCTGGACTTGATCAAGCTGAACTTTGCCAACGGACCTGAACAGCCGATGCTGGGCGTCTGGTTCAGTGATCCGTTAAACGGGTTCGCCGTTGGCGCATTCGGCACTATCGTTGGGACTCGTGACGGCGGTAAAACGTGGGAATCCTGGGTGGAGAAAGTCGATAACCCGCAGATGTTCCATTACAACTCGATTACCGGGATAAATGGGCGTCTTTATATCGCCAGCGAGCAAGGCACGGTCTTTGTGCTAGACGCTGACCAGCAACGCTTCATCAAGCTTTCCACAGGTTACCCCGGCAGCTTTTTCGGGGTGCTGGGTAACGAGCACTATCTGATTGCCTACGGATTGCGCGGCAACGCTTACAAGTCCAGCGACCAGGGCAGCACATGGGAACGCATGGAAACTGGCGGCAGCGCAGGGCTCGTCGACGGTGCTATCGATGATAAGGGGCGCATTCTGCTGGCCAGTCAAGCCGGCGCAATCCTTGTCAGCAGCGATCAGGGCAAGAGCTTTGCCCCATTGCCAGATGTTCACCCTGCATTATTTGCTGGACTGGCGCTGCTCAAAGGGCAGGTCGCCATCGTTGGCTTGTCAGGTGTGCAAGTGGTCAGTAACCGGTGAAAGCCGGGGATTGATCAGGGCGGCTATCGTGCTATGGCCAGTCTTACTGAACAATAATAATCGAGAAGACATTTATGGCTATTCCTGCCGGCAATCAGGGTGATATGCAAGTCATCCGGGATCCCAAGGATTTTGATCGAAACAGCGGCATCTGGTTCGAACGGTTTATCTTCAACCATCGTCTGCCGATCCTGCTGATTTGTCTGCTGGCGACTGTATTCTGGGGTTGGCAGGCTTCGAAACTGCCGGTCAATGCCAGTTTCGAAAAAATGATCCCTCAGTCTCATCCCTACATTCAGAACTACTTTCAGAACAAGGATGCGCTGCGCGGGATGGGTAACTCCGTACGCGTGGTGGTGGAGAATACCCAAGGCAACATCTTTGACAAAGACTTCCTTGATACCGTGCAAAAAGCCAGCGACACCTTGTTCCTGATGCCGGGTGTAGATCGGTCGGCGTTGCGCAGCCTGTGGACATCGAGCTTGCGCTGGACCGAGGTGACGGAGGAGGGCTATCGCGGTGGCCCGGTCATGCCGGATCCTTTCGACTGGTCCGCTGCGGCTATGGATGCCTTGCGTGGCAACATCCTGCAGTCGGGGATTGTCGGCAACTATGTCGCGTCCGATTTCCGGTCGAGCCTGATCATTGTGCCGTTGATGGACAAGAATCAGGACACTAACCTGCCCCTGGACTACAACGACTTTTCACATCAATTGGAAAGCAAAGTCCGGGTGCTGGAAACCGACAAGATAAAAATTCACATCATTGGTTTTGCCAAACTGGTGGGAGACCTTATCGATGGGTTATGGCAGGTCAGCGAATTTTTTGCCTTTGCCGCCGCTATCGCTGCGCTGTTTGTCTTCCTCTACACGCGCTGCATTCGCAGCACCATATTACTGGTCTTTTACGCCACGCTGGGCGTGTGTTGGCTGTTGGGTATTCTCAGTGTCATCGGCTATGTGCTGGATCCGTATCTTATTCTGGTGCCCTTTCTGATCTTCGCCATTGGCTTGTCCCATGGTGCGCAGAAAATGAACGGGATCATGCAGGATATCGGGCGTGGTACTCACAAATATGTCGCCGCACGTTATACCTTTCGCCGTTTGTTCCGCGCTGGGTTGACCGCATTGCTGGCGAATGTGGTGGGCTTTGCTGTGTTGATCATCATCGACATTCCGGTGATCAAGGAGCTGGCTATCAGTATGTCGATTGGTGTCGGTATTCTGATCTTCACCATCCTGGTTCTGGTGCCGGTGTCGCTGTCTTATGTCGGGGTGAGCAAAAGCGCCGCCGAGCGCAGCATTCGCCAGGAACGTGGAGAAGGAACCAGTAGATTTTGGGAGTTCTTCGCCAGTTTCACCCAGCGTGGCCGGGCGATAAAAGCCGTATCGGTTTCGGTTTTACTGGCTATCGGCGGTTTTGCGGTCGGTACTCAACTCAAGATCGGCAATCTGGACGCCGGCGCTCCGGAGCTGCGTCCTGACTCGCGCTACAACAAAGACGTGCGTTATTTGACCCAGCACTACGCGCTGTCCAGCGATATGTTCGTGATCATGATGAAAACCTCGGAAGGTGGCTGTCAGCAGTATTCATCACTGGTCGAGGCCGACCTTATGAGCAACATGCTGCGTCAGGTCCCGGGTGTGCAGATGACGATGTCAGCCTCTGATTCGGTAAGAATGGTGTTTTCCGGTCAGAATGAAGGCAGCCCCAAATGGCTGAGCATTCCGCGCAATCCCAGCAACCTCAATAGCGCGATTGAGCAGGTTCAGGTGGATAAGCCCGAGCTGGTAGACCGGCGGTGTTCGGTAACCCCTATCGTGGCTTATCTTCAAGACCATAAGGCCGAGACGTTGGAGCGTGTGGTCAAAGCGTCGGAAGCCTTCGCCAAGCAACATGACACCGAAGATCGCCAATTCCAGTTGGCTGCAGGCAGCGCCGGGATTGAAGCGGTGACCAACATTGTGGTGGAACGCGCCAATGTGAAGATGTTGCTCGCACTGTATGCGACGGTGTCCTTGCTGTGTCTGATCGCCTTTCGTAACTGGAAAGCCGCCGTTATTGCCGTGGTTCCGCTGTTCATCAGCACCCTCTTGTGCGAGGCGATGATGGTGGGGTTGGGAATTGGCATGAAAGTCGCGACCTTGCCCGCGATTACGCTGGGCGTGGGGATTGGCGTGGATTACGCGTTATATCTGCTCAGTGTCCAGTTGCAACAACAGCGCGCTGGCCAAAGTCTGATCGAAGCCTATCGCCATGCCTTGCAGTTTACCGGACGTGTCGTGGCCTTGGTGGGCCTGACCCTCGCTGCGGGCGTGGTGACCTGGGTTTGGTCGCCGATCAAATTCCAGGCCGACATGGGCATCCTGCTGACCTTCCTGTTCATCGGGAACATGGTCGGAGCATTGATTCTGATACCTGCGATGTCCTATTTCCTGCTGCGAGGCCCGGCGGACTTTCGGTCCGACGATGTCAGCGCATCAGGCGCGGACGAGTTGGCTGCCGGTGAGGGCGAGTCAAAACCCATTTCCAAGGTGCCCAACGTCAGCGTTTATTGAGTTGCGGCTTTCATACGCGAGCGCGCTGGTGTTTTTTGTTTCAGGCGTTGCAACGATTGAGGTAGCGGCATGCGGCTTCCACTGACGCTCGAAGGCATCACCGCACAATGGTTGAGTGAGGCATTAGCGTTGAGTTGGCCCGGGGTAGAGGTGCGAGAGGCCAGGGTCGTTGATGTCCTGTTCGGCACCTCGACCAAGATTCGGGTTGAATTGCGCTATAACGCGGTGGGCGAGTTGGCCGGGTTGCCGCGGCGCATGATTGTTAAAGGTGGGTTCGAAGCCCATAGCGCGTCCATGGGGTTCATGTATGCCAAGGAAACGCGGACTTACCGTGAGGTACTGCCTCGGGTCGCCATGAACACGCCCCGGTGTTTCTTCGCCCAAAGCGACGAGGACCCCGCGAGTCACCAGTCCATCATATTGATGGAGGACCTGAATCTGGCCGGCGTACGATTTTGCAATGCGCTACAGCCACAACGTCCCGACCAGGTCAAAAGACGTCTGCAGGCGATGGCTCGCTATCATGCTCAATGGTGGGCTCACTCGGATTTCCATGCGGGGGCGCCGATGGCGTGGGTCGAACCACGAATGACCGGTGATACGCTGATGTATGCCGACCGTTACCTGCAGCCCGAGGTCTGGCGTGGCTACATTGAATCGCCTCGTGGCGCAGCAGTGTCGACGCGCTTGCATGATCTGGGAGTGGATGCGCCATGCCTTTGGTGAGCTGGCACGACTGCACCAGGCTCATCCGCCGACCCTCAGTCACGGCGATACTCACCTGGGTAATCTGTACGAAGATCCCCTGGGTACGCCGGGTTTTCTCGACATGCAAATCAACAGGGCGCCGTGGTTTGCTGATGTGACTTACCACCTGATCTGCGCGTTGGACATCGTCGATCGCCGCGAGTGGGAGCAACCGTTGCTGGCGCACTACCTGAAATGCCTGACCGAGGAAGGGGTCGATGCACCGGGTTTTGAAGAGGCGCTGGAGTGCTATCGCCGAGAGATTGCGTGGGGGTTGTTTGTGTTCCTGATCAACGAAACCCGCTTTCAAACCGAGTCGGTCAATACCGCCTATGCAGCGCGTTTTGGCGATGCTGCACTGACTCATGGCACGTTGGCGTTGTTGCGCTGACGTGCCGCTTGAGCTCATGACATAGTGACCCTTGCGTCGGCTGGTCAGGCAAAGGCGGTGGCGACAGAGGTGCTTTCCCAGCTGTCGATGTCGGCGCTGACCTGGCCTAGCTTTCTGCGGATCGCTGCGACCGCATCGGCGCCCAACACCAGCCGTAGCGGCGCCTTGGGTGCGTCAAGCATGTCCAGAATCGCCTGCATGCCTTTGACGGGGTCACCTGGCTCATGGCCGGCGTAGCCGGTGATGTGTTTTCGTGTCTGCCCGGCCGGTGTCGCGTCATAGGCCGCAATGGGGTTCGCCACAATCGCCAGTGAGCTGCTGGCGAAGTTGGTACGAAAGCCTCCCGGCTCGATCAGCGTGACCTGGATACCGAACGGCGCAAGCTCTCCCGCCAGCGACTCGCTCATGCCTTCAAGCGCGAACTTCGCTGAGCAATAGAGGCCGACGCCAGGCATGCCAATCATCCCCGCAAGCGAAGAGAAATTGATGATGCGCCCCTGTTTACGGGCGCGCATATGGGGCAGGACGGCTTGAATCAGGCGCAGCGGGCCGGTGAAATTGGTGTCCATCACCTGTTGCAGCTCTTGAGCCGTGGCCTCTTCGATGGCGCCGAACAGACCATAGCCGGCGTTGTTGACCAGGATGTCGATATGCCCCAGTGTCGCGATGGATTCGGCAATCACTGGGCCGATGCGCTCAGCGTCGGTGACATCGAGTTGGACGCCATGGGCACGGCCTGGCGCCAGGGCTTCGAATTCGCTGATCTGCGAATTGCGCCGCAGGGTTCCGACCACGGAATCGCCACGCGCCAGCGCGGCTTGAGCGAGTATTCGGCCGAAGCCACTGGAAACGCCGGTGATCAGCCAGTGAGTCGTTTGACGTGAAGCCATTGTGCTCTCCTTGTTGTTATTTTTGAGGAATCAGACATAAACACTATTGGGCCCTGGCTAGCTGCAGTCGTATGAGCCTCTGCGCATGAGGATGAAAAAAGCCGCCAGTCGTGGAACAGGCGGCTGTCAATCATCCGATAAGGGACGAGGACCTATGCTCTTATTTTGGGTGCTCGTTGCTCAGCCAACTTGGCATGTCTGTGGGCCATGGGTCGGCATACAACGCGTGCACCCCCATGGCTGAGGTGTAGGTAAGGTTCAACACGTTGCAAAAGGCGATATAGGCCAGGATGCGTAATAGGGTGCGTGTTCCTCGGGAAATACCCAATGTGTCAACGCCGCGTTCGATGGCGGTCCTGCCGTTGCCGTCGGCATGCAGCAGCAGGAACGCGCAGGCAATGAAGGTCGAAGGAAACAGCAGGAATTCGTAGACAGGAAACTGGTAAAAACGGCCGCCCCAGAATGACAGGCCTTGAAATGCGATCGGCCAGGCATCGAAGTGCAAGTAACGGGTCGCGACCACATCCAGAAGCCCCATCGACACCCAGACCCCAACGAATCCCGCCAGCGTCAGGCCGGCGTTACCCACTCCAGGCCAGCGCGCCATGGCCTTTTTCATGAAGGACAAGCCAATCAGCGCGGTGCCGGTAAACGCATAAAAATAGGATGGGCCGTCAATCAGCAGCGGCTCGGCGATCCTCGATCCGTTGACCGATTGCCAGCCTGGAATGAATTCGCACCAGCAACCATAATTCAGCGCATAGGCGTTGTAAGTAAACATAGGGCGCAAGAAGTTCAGGAAAGGATCGAGCCAGTAGGCGGACAGCCAGCCAATCATCATCAAGCGGGTGCTGTCGATTTCCCGGTCTCGGCGCAGTCCACTGAAGAACCAGGGTAGAACGAAGGCCAGTGTCACCAGGTTAAGGATCTCGTACACCGTCATCGCCATTCGGGAGTACTCGGGTATCGGATCGTCGCCACGCAAGGTCGGGCGAAAGTCAGCCGATGTGATCCAGGCGCCATACACATAGAGCTGGGTGGCCAGAAACACCGCACCCAACGCCGCCCAAAACAGAACCACCCTGGAGCGCCTTGCCCCTTGGCTCGATAACGTTGCCATTCTTGTTATTCCTGATCGTACTCAAGGAGAAGCCAGCCCGCTAAAGCCATGACTGCCGCCCAGGTCTATTTCACGTACTTGCGAAACTCCGGTTTGCGCTTCTCGCGAAAAGCGTTGCCGCCTTCTTTGGACTCTTCTGTTTCGTAGTACATGGCCAAAGCCTGCATGGCGAATGCGCCAATCCCACGGATGTTTTCGTTGTCCATGTTGAACGAGCGCTTGGCCAAGGCGATCGCGGTCGGGCTCATCATCAGGATTTCGTCGCACCATTTCTTCACTTCCGCGTCGAGCTGGTCGATTGGCACCACGGCGTTGACCAGGCCCCAGTCCAGCGCCTGCTTGGCAGAATAACGGCGGCACAGGTACCAGATTTCTCGAGCACGCTTGTCACCTGCCAGTCGGGCGAGCAGGGCGGTACCAAAGCCGGGGTCGACCGAGCCGACTTTAGGTCCCACTTGACCCAGTTGCGCGCTATCGGCCGCGATAGCCAGGTCACAGAGCGTCACCAGTACGTTACCGCCGCCGATGGCATAACCGTTGACGCGGGCAATGACCGGTTTAGGGATGTCCCGAATAATGCTTTGCAGCTCTTCGATGGGCAGGCCGACCACACCGCGCCCCGCATGACGACCACCGGATTGATCACTGCCGGTACAGAACGCCTTGTCACCGGCGCCGGTCAACACGACCACGCCAATGTCTTTGCTGTATCCAGCCTTGCTGAACGCCTGGATCAACTCCTCACAGGTGTTGGCGGTAAAGGCGTTGTACACCTGCGGACGGTTGATCGTGATGGTCGCGATGCCGTTATCTTCGGTGTAGAGAATGTCTTTGAATTCCATGGGCAGTTCCTGAATGAAATGAGTGGGCTTAGCCGACCATCGTCAAGCCACCAGACACACTGATGACCTGGCCGGTGATAAACGCGGCATCGTCGCTGGACAGAAACAGGACCATGCCTGCCACGTCGTCCGGCTGACCCATGCGACCGAATGGAACGGCCCTGACCAGACCGGCTTTGATTTTTTCGCCTTTTTCTCCTTGGGCCAGGTTGTCCAGCAAGGCGGTTTCGGTCGGGCCAGGGCACACGACATTGACCGGAATCTGTTGCCGCGACATTTCTCTGGCCATGGTTTTGCTGAATGCAATCAGGCCGCCTTTGCAGAACGAGTAGACCGCCTCCATCGACGAGCCGACCCGGCCTGCGTCCGAGGAAATATTCACCACGCGCCCGGTACCACGTGCGCTCATACGCTTGAGCACGGCGTGGTGCATGTTCAGTGGACCGTAAAGGTTGATCGCAACGACTTTGTCCCAAAACGGTTTTTCGGTTTGCAGGAAAAACGCCCCAATGTCCCAGCCGGCGTTATTGACCAGGACGTCAATGGGCCCGAGCTCGTCCTCAACCCTGGCAACGGCCGCGTTCACGGCCTCGTGATCGGTGATATCGACCTTGTAGCCGCACGCGCGCGCACCCGTGGCGTCGAGGTCACTGGTCAGTTTTTGCATGGCTTCGCTATTGAGATCGAACACGGCGATGGTCGAACCGGCTTCGGCGAAGCGGCGGCAGATGGCGGCGCCGATCCCGCCGGCACCGCCCGTGATCAATACGACCTTGTCTTTCAATCCTTTCATGCTCAATACCTTTTTCTAACCATCGATTCGCGGACTGGCCGCAAGGGCATTTATTGTTTTGGCGACTCGGCCGCAGCCAAGGGCATGGGCTGGGCGCCCGGGCTGCTCGCTGTGGCGGCTTTTCGGGCGTGGACTTGAGAGAGTCGGGTTGCGGTTTCAGCGCTGTAGCCAACCTCGGCGAGAATTTCCAGGCTGTGCTCGCCCAGATTCGGGGGGAGATACCGGACGTTGCCGGGAGACGCCGAGAACTGAACCGGGATTGAGGTCATCACCAGCTCGCCCTCGGTGGGGTGCTCCACATGCTGGAAGAACCCGGTTTCCTTGAGGTATTCGTCCTTCATCAAATCGTTCAGCTCGCGCACCTGACCATGGGGAACGTCCGCCTCAGCGAAGATAGTTTCCCAGTCGGCCGAGCTTTTGCTGGCAATGGCTGCACCCAGAATTCCATACAGCTCGTTGATATTGAGCATGCGTTCGCTCATGCGGCAGAAACGCGGGTCTTCCAATAGCTCGGGCCTGCCGATGGCCTTGAGCACCCGTCGCCATTGCTCGTCGTTGACCGCCAGCAGACAGATGTGCCCGTCCAGGGTGGCGTAGGGCTTGCGATGGGTTGAAAACATCCGTGTGTAGCCCAGCCCTTCACCATTGGATGAGCCCAAGGCGCCTTCCCACAGATGCTCGAACAGATTGAACTGCAGCATGGTTTCGAGCATGGGCACCAGCACCTGCTGACCTTCTCCGGTGCGCTCGCGGTGCAGCAATGCCATGCTGATTGAGGAGGCCAGGACGTAACCGCAGAACTTGTCGACGATGACTGTCGGGAAGTAGCGAGGTTGCCCATCGAGCCCCCGGTTGATCGCGGCCAGGCCGCTTTCGCCCTGAATGACATCGTCGAATGCCGGCATATCTTTGTACGGACCGTCGCCTCGATAACCCGGAGCGAAGGCATAGATAATCTTCGGGTTTCGCTCGCGGATCTTTTCATAGCAAATACCTAAGCGCTTGGCAGCGCTGGGACGCATGCTGTGCACCACCACATCGGCGGTTTCTACCAGCTTTAGCAGTGCTTCCATGCACTCGGCCTGCTTGAGGTCGAGCACCACGCTGCGCTTGTTGCGGTTCATGATCAGGTAAAACACCGCCATGTCCGGGTTTTTGCCTGGCCCGTTCTGACGGTTCTGGTCTCCGGAGGGCGGTTCGATCTTGATAATGTCAGCGCCCATATCGCCGAGGATCTGGGTCGCCACCGGGCCGAGGACATTGATCGACAAATCAATGACCCGCAGACCGGCGAGGGGGCCGGTCGGTTTCTCCAATTCCTGCTGGGCCATGGTCAATTACCCTTATAGTCTTTGCCTTTGACCAGGCGCAGCGGGGTGTAGACCTGCACCAGCGTGCCATCTTGCTTGATGATGCGATTACGCGTGCGTACCAGACCGAGCCCGGGGCGATTGGCGCTTTCGCGGCACTCGATGACCTCACATTCGACATGAATGGTATCGCCGACGAACACCGGCGCCTTGATGTCCAGTTCCATGTTCAGGAAGGCAAAACCAACCCCCTGCATGGTGGCTTGAGTCAGCAGCCCCTCCGCAAAGGTAAAGACCAGTGCGCCGGGTGCAACGCGGCCTTTGATCGCAGATTGTTCCTTGAGAAATTCAATGTTGGTGAACAACACTTCGAGCATGCCCGTCACGGAAACGAAGTTGACGACATCGGTTTCGGTCACAGTGCGCCCGACGGTCTGGAATTTCCTCCCGACAGGCAGATCTTCCCAATGGATGCCCAGGCCTACGGTCTCAATCTGCTCCATGGTTTTGTCCTTTCTCGTTTTTGTTGGTGAGTGCGAGTGATAGGTCACCGCGCGCTGAAGTCATGAGGCGTCGCGCCGGGTCACTCGGCCCAATACGCTGTCGGCGATAATGTTTCGCTGGATCTGGTTAGTGCCCTCAATGATCTGGATCACCTTGGCGTCACGGAAATAGCGGTTGATTGGGTACTCATTGGAAATGCCGGCGGCACCGAACAACTGCACGGCATCGGTCGCGACTTTCATAGCGACGTCCGAGGCGAACATTTTTGCCATGGCCGCCATTGGCGCGAGAGTCCTCCCGCTGATACCGGCGTCGACCATTGAGGCGGTGCGGTACACCAGTTGGCGGGCGGCTTCGGTCTGGGTCACCATGTCGGCAACCATCCAGCGAATGCCCTGGAAATCGCTGATTTTCTGTTTGAACGCCACCCTGTTCTGGATGTAGTCGATGGCGTGATCGGTGGCGCCCTGGGCCAGGCCCACAGCCCTCGCGGCAATCAAGGGGCGGCTGGTATTCAGCGCTTCCATAGCGACTTTGAATCCTTCGCCGCCTTCGGGGCCGAGGCGGTTGTCATCGGTGATGAATGCATCGTCGAAAAACAGCGGGCAGGCCGGAATGCCGCGTGCACCCATCTTGTGTTCGGGGGCGCCAATGGTCAGGCCTGGTGTTGTACGGTCGACAATGAACAGGTTGATCCCCCGCGCGGTGCCGTCTTCGGCCACGGTTTTGGCCGCCACGAGGATGAAATCGGCGATGTGTGAGTTGGTGCACCAGATTTTTGCACCATTGAGCACATAACCGCCTTCGGTTCTGCGCGCGGTGGTCTTGATTCCGGAAACGTCAGAACCACTCTGCGGCTCGGTTAATGACAGCGCGCCGCGTAAATCACCCGACGCCAAGCCCGGCAACAATCGCTGCTTCTGTTCTTCAGTGCCGCCGCCCAGGATCGCGCCGAACGGCGTCCACTGAACCACCAACAGATAGCCGGTGTTATAGCAAACCCGACCCAGCTCTTCGACGGCGATACACGCAGACAACAAGCTGTTGGTGCCGCCGTATTGCTCAGGGAACGGCAGGGCAAACAAGCCAAGCTCTTTGAGAAGGGCGAACATATCGTGAGGATATTCACCGGTGCGATCGATAGCGTCGGCACGTGGGGCGACCTTGTCCCTCGCTACCCGGCGGACCAGATCCTGAATTTCACGCTGATCATCGGTCAGTTCGTACGTCACGGTTATGCTTACTCCCCAAACACACTGTTTACGGCGACGGCTCGAACCCATCAGGGGGTTCGGCCAATGCAACGCTGTCAGAAGCCAGCATCCATGTTTCTAAATGTCGTTCGCAAAAGTAAACGTCGTTCAGGTTTTGTGTCAAGCGCATTTGAGCTGAATGAAAGTAATGGACGCTCGCAAAGGGCCAGGAGCCCTGTCTATCCGTGATTTAGGGGGTGGCTGACGCGCTTTGGAGGATTTAAAAAATGTGCTGGGGAGATATTTGAGGGTTGATTAGGCAAAAAATATGAAAATACCGTTCGGTATTATGTATGTCTTGTGAGTGTGCAATAGATGCAGCATGCTTGACGTTGCAGAGTAACGGCGTTTACTATTCGGAATAGCGTTCATAAAAACAACTATTGTCTGCGAACATACTAAGGTAAAACCCATGGATGCCTTGCTCCCTGAGTCTGATTACCAGCGCCATCTCTCCGAGGGGCGATTCATGCTGCAACGCAGTCGGCAGAGCGGTGCTTTCGTCTTCTATCCGCGTGTTGCTGAACCGGGATCCGGGCGCACTGACCTTGAATGGGTCCCGGCCAGCGGCCGTGGCGTGGTGTATTCCACCACCGTCGTTCGTCAGCGCCCCCCGACCCCTCATTACAACGTCGCCCTGATCGACCTCGCTGAAGGCGTGCGCATGATGAGCCGCGTCGAAGGGATCGAGCCTGAGGCCGTGCAGATCGGGCAAAACGTTCAAGCCCGTATCGTGCGTGACGCCAGTGATGTGGCGGTGCTGATTTTCGAACCGGTTTGACGGGCATCGCTTCAAAGAGCCAGTGTCTTTCTATTTACCTGCAGCCATAACAACAAGGCAGGACCCTATGGATTACAACTTGCGTGGGCGTACGGCAATTGTTGCCGCTGCCACTTACGGTATCGGTGAAGCGCCCGGCCTTTCTTCCATGGACCTTGCCGCCAGTGCGAGCGTCAAGGCACTGGCCCAGGTGGGATTAACCCCGGCTGACGTCGATGGACTGTTTGTGTGTGTGCCGGATGACATGTTGTCTGGACTGACTTTTGCCGAATACCTGGGTATTCACCCGACGTTTACCGACAACAACCGTACCGGCGGTTCTGCGTTCCAGATTTATGCTCATACAGCGGCGATGGCCCTGGCGACCGGGCAGATTGACGTAGCGTTGATCGCCTATGGCAGTAACCAGAAAAGCGCCTCCGGAAAACTGATTCAGTCCTCGCGACCCTCGCCATGGGAAACGCCTTACCGTCCAATGAATCCCGTGTCGTCTTATGCCCTGGCAGCCGCTCGCCATATGCACCAGTACGGCACCACCCGCGAGCATTTAGCTGAGGTGGCGGTGGCGGCCCGCAAATGGGCGCAGCTCAACCCTGAGGCCTACATGCGTGATGACCTGAGCATTGATGATGTGCTCGGCGCCCGGATGGTGTCCGACCCACTGAGCGTGCGCGATTGCTGCCTGGTGACCGATGGTGCTGCCGCCGTGGTCATGGTGCGGGCCGATCGTGCACGGGATTTGGCCAGCAAACCGGCCTACCTGTTGGGCGCGGGTTCGGCCACCAGCCACCGCGAAATCGCTTCCATGGCCGACCTCACCGTGACGGCGGCGCGCGAGTCTGGACAGCGCGCCTACACCATGGCCGGCGTAGGGCCTGCTGATGTCGACGTGGTGATGTTGTACGACGCGTTCACCATCAACCCGATCCTGTTTCTCGAAGACCTGGGTTTTTGTCCGAAGGGCGAGGGCGGCAACTTTGTCGCCAATGGAGGCATTGCCCCCGGTGGCCATCTGGCAGTCAACACCAATGGCGGCGGTCTTTCCTGTGTGCACCCCGGGATGTACGGGCTGTTCACCATGGTCGAAGCCACGCAGCAACTGATGGGGCTGTGCGATGCGAGGCAAGTCCCGCAGGCGAAACTGGCGATTGCCCATGGTAACGGCGGCGTTCTGTCCAGCCAGGCGACCCTCATTCTTGGTACGGCGGACACACTATGAGCAGTTCTGAACACGTGGCTTCGGATGACATCGTTTACATCGAGCATCAAGGCGCGGTGGCTATCGTTACCCTCAACTACCCCAAGCGTCGCAACGCATTCTCGTTGAGGATGCGCCAAGCCCTGCTTAAACGTCTGAATCAGCTGATGCACCGCGATCCGTGCCGGGCCATTGTTCTAACAGGTGCCGCCGGTACTTTCTGCGCGGGTGGCGATATTTCCGAGATGCAGGCGCGCACCGTTCTGGAATACCGCGAACGTAACCAGTTGCCTCTGGACATTTTCAAGCTAATGGTCGAAGGCCCCAAAGCCATAGTCGCTGCCGTCGAAGGCGTTGCCATGGGTGCTGGGGTATCACTGGCAGCGGCCAGCGACTATGTGGTCTGCGCATCCAATGCCCGCTTCGCCTGCGCATTCCTCAAGGTGGGGCTGATGCCGGATACGGGTTTGTTCTGGTCACTGAGCCAGCGTGTGGGCGCCGGCAAGGCCCGGGAATTAATGCTGACCACCCAGGAGTTCAATGGAAAAGAGGCTGCCCGCATCGGCTTTGCCAATCAACAGGTCGAGCCGGGGACGGCGTTGGCCGCCGCGCTGAAGGTTGCCCATGAGTATGCGCTGATGCCGCCGCTGGCCATTGCGCACCTGAAGACTGCACTAGCCAACGGTATCGATTCACTGGATGAAGCGATCGAAACCGAAGTCAATCTGCAACCGCTTTTGCGTCGCAGCCAGGACCACGTCGAGGCGACCAAAGCCTTCATGGAAAAACGCCCTGCTGTTTTCGTCGGCAACTAAGGAGCAGCAGACATGAATGCTTTCAACCTGAAACATGCGGACGAGCGTATCCAGGTCACTCGCGAGGGTGAAATCGCGATCGTGACCATTGCTAACCCGCAGCGACGCAATGCGCTGGGCCGGCAGATGCGCTTGACCCTGCGCGACACCCTCCATCACCTGTTGGTGGCCGATCCGGATTCGCGGGCCATCGTACTGACGGGCGCCGACGGCCAGTTCAGTGCGGGTGCCGATATTTCCGAAATGGTCCAGCGCACGGTGTTGCAAAGCCGGGAAATACTCGATGAATCCTGTCAGGTCGTGCGCGACATGCTGGGTGGCCCGAAACCGGTGATTTGTGCAGTAGAGGGCATTGCGTTCGGCGCTGGCCTGTCGCTGGCCGTGGCAACCGACTACATCGTGGCGTCTTCTTCGGCACGTTTCTGCGCGGCATTCCTGCGCATCGGGTTGATTCCCGACACCGGCATTCTTTGGACGCTGCCGAAAAAAATCGGTATGAGCAAAGCACGTGAACTGCTGTCCCTGGCGCGCGAAATCGATGGCGTCGAAGCGGCGCGTATTGGCTTGGTCAATCAGCTGGTTGAGCCTGGGCAAGCCTTGGCGGCAGCCGTTGCGTATGCCAAGGAGCTGGCCAAACAACCGCCTTTGGGCATGGCGTTGCTCAAGGCCGCACTGACCTTCGGTGCCGATGATATGGATGCCGCATTGCGTGCCGAAATCGACTTTCAGCCATTGCTGCGCCAATCCCAAGACCATCTGGAGGCCGCCAACGCCTTTATCGAGAAACGCGCGCCTGTCTTCACCGGCCAGTAGGGAGATACCGATGAGCGAACACAACGACATCGTCCAGGTGCACCGCGAAGGCGCGGTGGCTGTGGTCACGATGAACTGCCCGGAACGCAGGAATGCGTTCTCGATGAAGATGCGTCTGGCGCTACTGGAAACCTTCCATACTCTGTTTAACGAAGACAGCGAGAGTCGGGCCATCGTGCTGACCGGCGCTGGTGGTCATTTCTGTACCGGGGGGGACCTGTCGGAGATGACCTCTGTAGAACCGTCGCTGCTCGCCATGCGTGAACGGATCGCCATCGGCACGCGCCTGTTTCGCATGATCTTCACGGGAAGCAAACCTGTGGTTGCCGCCGTCGAAGGCAATTGCATGGGCGCCGGGGTCTCGCTGGCGGCAGCCTGCGATTTGGCCATCGGCAGCTCTGCTTCGAAGCTTTCCTGCGCCTTCGTCAAGGTCGGCTTGCTTCCTGATACCGGTTTGCTGTGGACCCTGCCGCAAAAAGTGGGCGGTGGTAAGGCGCGGGAATTGATGCTCAGTGGCGCCGCCTTTGATGGCGTTGAGGCTGGGCGTATCGACCTGTTCAATCAAGTCGCCGAGCCCGGTGAGGCCTTGGCCCTGGCGTTGTCGCGCGCCTCGCAGCTGGCACAACTTCCGCCCGTGAGCCTCGCGTTGCTCAAGGCCAGCCTGGTCAATGGCAGTAACACCATCAGCGCCGCCTGGCGTCGGGAAGTCGATCTTAACCCCTTGACCCGCCAGACCCAGGATCACCTGGAGGCCGTTGCGGCCTTTATGGAAAAACGCCCACCGACCTTTAGCGGGAACTGATGCTATGTATGCAAGTGATTTGTTGGCCGGAAAGAAAATCCTGATCACCGGTGGCGGCACAGGGTTGGGTAAAAGCATCGGTAGACGTTACCTGGAACTGGGTGCCGAACTGGTGATCGCCGGGCGTCGCCTGGAGGTCCTGAACGCGACACTGGCCGAGTTCCGCGAGGCCATGCCGGGAGTTCGCGTCAGCGCAGTGCAGGTCGATGTACGCGACGCCGAATCGGTCGAAACGATGATGGAAACTATCTGGCGGGACGGCCCTCTGGACGTGTTGTTGTGCAACGCAGCGGCTAATTTCATCGCGCGCACCGAAACCCTTTCGTCTCGGGCGGTCGATGCAGTGCTGGATATCGTGCTGCATGGCAGCTTCTATTGCGCTATCGCCGCAGGTAAACGCTGGATCGCTGAAGGCCGCCGGGGCAATGTCATCAGTACGGTGTCAACGCCGACCATGACTGGTTCGGCATTCACAGCCCCCAGCGCGGCGGCCAAGGCCGGAGTGCTGGCGATGACCCGCAGTCTGGCGGTGGAGTGGGGCCCTAAAGGCATTCGCTTGAACTGCGTGGCGCCTGGGTTGTTTCCGACGCCGGGCGCCTGGGAACAGCTCTATCCGCAAGGCTCTCAAGTGGAACCGCAAGACCTGAGTGTGCCGCTGCGGCGTTTTGGTGAGCATCAGGAATTGGCTGATCTGTACAGCTACCTTGCCTGTGATGGCTCTGGGTACATTACCGGTGAAATGATCGTGATTGATGGCGGACGCTGGATGCAGGGCGTTGGCGGCCCGACTGCCCGTGCCATGCAGGACTGGTCCGAAGATCAGTGGGACGCCATGCGCAACAAGGGGCGCAAATAACCATGGCCGGCCCGCTAACCGGCTTCAAGGTGGTCGAACTGGCCGGCATCGGTCCTGGGCCAATGTGCGCGATGCTATTGGCCGACCTGGGCGCGACCGTGATTCGGGTCGATCGCAAGGAACCGGTCAAGCTGGGGATCGAGCGCCCATTGCAATACAACACGTTATTGCGCAACCGCTATGCGATTGCCCTGGATCTCAAGGATCCAATGGGCGTAGAGACCGTGCTTAAGCTGGTCGAACAAGCCGATGCGCTGATCGAAGGTTTCCGCCCCGGTGTCACCGAGCGTCTGGGGCTGGGGCCCGATGACTGCCTGGCGCGTAATCCTCAACTGATTTACGGGCGTATGACGGGCTGGGGCCAGACAGGCCCGATGGCAACGTATGCCGGTCATGACCTCAACTACCTGGCACTGACAGGGGTGCTCGATGCCATTGGTCGTGAGGGTCAACCCCCCACCATTCCCCTTAATCTATTGGGGGATTATGCGGGCGGTTCGCTGTACCTGGCCCTGGGTATTTTGGCGGGTGTCCTGGAAGCTCGGCAGTCCGGCAAAGGCCAGGTGGTCGATGCGGCCATCGTCGATGGTGCGGCGCACTTGGCAACCACCTTTTTCGGCATGCTCGCCGCCGGTATATGGAAAGAAGGGCGGGGCACCAACATCACCGACAGCGGTTCACCGTTCTATGACTGCTATGCCTGCAAGGACGGAAAATTCATCAGCGTCGGACCGATCGAAAGCAAGTTTTACGATCAGCTGCTGAGCCTGATGGATATTGATCCCGTCAGCTTGGGGGCACAGATGGACCGTAGCGCCTGGCCTAAAGCCAAACAGATTATCGCCGAGCGCTTCCTCAGCCGCAGCCGTGACGAGTGGGTCAGCCTGCTGGAGGCCAGCGACGCCTGTGCGGCCGGCGTACTGAGCTTTACCGAAGCGACCGAGCATCCACATCTTAAAGCGCGCGGAACGTTCGTGAAGGTCGATGGCGTAGTGCAGCCAGCCCCTGCACCGCGTTTTTCTCGCAGCGAGCCTTCGACCCCGACGGCGCCAAAACCGGTTACCCCTGAGAACACCAATGCCGCGCTCGCCGCGTGGTTCAGTGCTGGCGAAATTGCCGCATTGCGTGGCGAAGGCATCATCGACTGAGAAGGAATGTCTCCATGGATCTACGCTTTACGGCTGAGGAAGTCGCCTTTCGCGATGAAGTGCGAGCGTTCCTTAAAAGTGCGCTGCCGGTGGCAGTTCGGTGCAAGGTGGAGTCTGGCCAGCGCATCTCCAAAGAGGAGATGGTCGACTGGGTGCGGATTCTGAACGCCAAGGGTTGGGCAGCCCCTGCCTGGTCCCCGCAATGGGGGGGGCAGGGCTGGACCGCAACCCAGCAATACATCTTCAAGGAAGAGTTGCACATGGCACCGGCGCCAGAACCGATCTCGTTCAATATGAACATGATCGGTCCGGTGTTGATTGCCTTTGGTACCGAGGCGCAGAAACGCGAATTCTTGCCGCGTGTCGCCAACATGGACTACTGGTTCTGCCAGGGCTTTTCGGAGCCGGGCGCAGGGTCGGACCTTGCCTCCTTGCGCACCAGCGCGGTACGTGACGGTGACGAGTACGTGATCAACGGCCAGAAAATGTGGACTTCGACCGCGCACCATGCCGACTGGTGTTTCATGCTGGTACGTACCGATGCCACGGCGAAAAAACAACAGGGCATCACGTTTTTGCTGATGGACATGCGCACGCCGGGTATCACGGTCCGTCCGATCATCACCCTGGACGGGCATCACGAAACCAACGAAATGTTCCTCGACAACGTGCGCGTGCCGGTCGCCAATGTCATTGGAGAAGTGAACAAGGGGTGGGATGTCGCCAAATTCCTGCTGGGCAGTGAGCGCGGAGGGATTGCTCGGGTGGGCCTGTCGAAGTTTCGCGTAAGGCGCGCCAAGCAACTGGCCCGCAGCGTGAGCATCGGTGATGGTTGCCTGGCGGACGAGCCGCGCTTTCGCGAGCGCGTAGCGTCCATTGAAGTGGAACTCAAAGCGCTTGAAATGACCCAGATGCGCGTTATCGCGGACAGCGAAAAATATGGTCACGTCCCGGATCCGCGCAGCTCGATCCTCAAAATGAAAGGCTCCGAACTGCAACAGGCGGCCACTGAGTTGTTGATGGAGGTCGCCGGCTACAACGCACTGGAGTTCGATCTGTCGTTTGTCACTGGCGAAAATACGGCGTCCGGCGAGCATGACTGGGCCCTGACCATCGCGCCGAATTACTACTGGGTTCGCCACGTCTCCATTGTTGGTGGCTCCAATGAAGTTCAGCACAACATTCTCGCCAAGACGTTGCTGGGGCTTTAAGCATGAATTTCGATCTTAACGAAGAACAACGCATGCTCAAGGACGCCGTCGAGCGTCTGGTAGCCGATCAATACGGCTTTGATCAGAGGGGGCGCTACCTGGTGCAGCCAGACGGCTGGAGCCGGCGGTTGTGGGCGCAGTTTGCCGAACTGGGGCTGCTCGGGTTGCCGTTTTCGGAAGAGGACGGCGGCTTCGACGGTGGATCGGTGGAGACCATGATTGTGATGGAGGCCATGGGGCGCTCCCTGCTGCTTGAGCCTTACCTGGCGACGGTGGTGCTGGCGGGTGGGTTGCTACGCGCATCGGCCAGCCCCGCACAACGTGCAGATTTGCTGCCGGGGTTGATCGCTGGAGAACTGCTGCTGGCCTTTGCCCACAGTGAAGACCAGTCCCGCTATGACCTGGCTGACGTGGCGACCACCGCCCGGCAAGACGGTGATGACTGGATTCTTGACGGCGCCAAACGCTTCGTGCTGCATGGCGACTGCGCCGACAAGCTGCTGGTCTCGGCCCGTGTCAGCGGTGGCCGACGTGAGCGCGACGGCATCGCTTTATTTGTGGTCGATGCGCAGGCCGAAGGCGTTTCACGTCGTGGCTACCGGATGCAGGACCAACTGCGCGCCGCCGACATCCGTTTGTCCCAGGTCAGGGTCGGCCCGGCGGCCCTGTTGGGTGAAGCCGGCAAGGCCCTTAAATCAATCGAGCAGGCGGTCGATGCCGCCATTGCGGCCCTGTGCGCTGAAGCCGTGGGTGCTATGGAACAAGCGCAGACGATGACTGTGGAGTACCTCAAAGTGCGCAAACAGTTCGGGGTGGCCATCGGTTCCTTCCAGAGTCTGCAGCACAAGGCGGTAGACATGCTGGTGATGACCGAGCAGGCACGCAGCATGACGCTTTACGCCAGCATGATGAGCAATGACCCGGACCCTCTGGAACGCCGCCGGGCGATCTGCGCCGCTAAAGTGCAAATCGGTCGTTCGGCACGTTTCGTCTCGCAAACAGCAGTGCAGTTGCATGGCGGCATCGGTGTCACCGAAGAGTGTCAGGTCGGCCACTACATGCGTCGCCTGTCGATGCTCGAATTCATGTTCGGTGATACAGACCATCACTTGGCGCAGTTGGCCCGCGATGGCGGCCTGATCGCAGAGAACGCCTGATTTTTCCGGAGAAGAACACGATGAAACACGCCAACAACGATCCGTACCGTGACCTGCGCGACTCCTTGCGCGACCTGTGTGCCGAATACCCGAACGAGTACTGGCGCAAGATCGACCATGAACGGTCTTATCCGGAAGCCTTTGTCGATGCGCTGACCCATGCCGGCTGGATGGCCGCGCTGATCCCCGAGCAGTACGGTGGCTCGGGTCTGGGACTCACCGAAGCGTCGGTGATCATGGAAGAGATCAATCGTAATGGCGGCAACTCCGGCTTCTGTCACGGCCAGATGTACAACATGAATACCCTGCTGCGTAACGGCTCTGAAGCACAAAAGCAGCTGTACTTGCCGAAAATCGCCAGTGGTGAATTGCGCTTGCAGTCCATGGCGGTCACCGAGCCGTCAACGGGTACCGACACCACCAAAATGAAAACCATGGCCGTCAAAAAAGACGGTCGCTACGTGGTCAACGGGCAGAAGGTCTGGATCTCCCGGGTACAGCATTCGGACCTGATGATTCTGCTGGCGCGTACCACGCCGCTGGCTGATGTGAAGAAAAAGTCCGAGGGCTTGTCGTGCTTTCTGGTCGACCTGCACAGCGCCATCGGCAACGGACTGACCGTGCAGCCGATTCCGAACATGGTCAACCACGAGACCAACGAGCTGTTTTTCGACAACCTGGAGATTCCGGAAGAAAACCTGATTGGCGAAGAAGGCATGGGGTTCAAGTACATCCTCGATGGCCTGAATGCGGAGCGCGCATTGATTGCTGCCGAGTGCATCGGTGACGGCTACTGGTTTGTTGACCGCGCCACTCAGTATGCCAATGACCGCATCGTGTTCGACCGACCGATCGGCAAGAACCAGGGCATCCAGTTCCCCATCGCCGAAGCCTACATGGACATTCGCGCCGCCGACCTGATGCGCTACCAGGCCTGCTCATTGTTTGATAGTCATCAACCGTGCGGCGCCGAAGCGAACATGGCCAAGCACCTGGCGGCGACCTCGTCCTGGAAAGCCGCCAATGCCTGTCTGCAAACCCATGGCGGCTTTGGTTTCGCGTGTGAATATGACGTCGAGCGCAAATTCAGAGAGACGCGTCTGTATCAGGTTGCGCCCATCTCCACCAACTTGATCCTTTCCTACGTGGCCGAGCACATCCTCGGTCTGCCACGTTCTTTCTGACGGAGTCACCCATGAGCGTTGAAGCCCCTCGCTATGAAACGATTCTGTATGAGGTCAAGGATCGCATTGCGACCATTACTCTCAACCGACCCGATCAGATCAACACCTGGAATGACGCGGTCGCTACCGACGTCTATGAGGCGATGCAAAAGGCCGGTGCGGATAAAGGCGTGCGGGTCATCGTGTTCACCGGCGCTGGCAAGGCCTTCTGTGCCGGCGGTGACATCAACAGCTTTGGCGGCGACCCGAACCGCTTGATGACCAAGCTCCCGCGCCCGTTCGACATGCGCCAGCGTCCGGATTGGCAAACGCGCTGTTCCTACTACCCGGCGATTCCGAAGCCGGTGATCGCCATGCTCAATGGCGCTACGGTCGGGATCGGGCTGATTCACGCGCTGTTCTGCGACATCCGGTTTGTGGCCGAAGACGCCACCATCACCACCGCCTTCGCGCGTCGCGGGCTGACGGCGGAATATGGCATGGCGTGGATTCTTGAGCGCCACGTCGGCCATGCCCATGCCCTCGACCTGTTGTTGTCGGGCCGCAAGATCAAAGGGCGTGAGGCCGAGCGCATGGGGCTGGTAAACCGGGCGATCCCGGCAGATCGGTTGGTCGAAGAGACCTACGCCTATGCCCGGGACCTGGCTGAGAACTGTTCTCCTCGTTCAATGCGAGTGATGAAGCAGCAACTCTGGGAGGTGCCATTCCAGACCTGTCATGAAGCGGTGATGAGCGCCGGGTTGGACATGCCGATTGCCAATCAGGGCCCCGACTACAAAGAAGGCATCGCCAGTTTCATGGAAAAACGCAAACCCGAATTCCCGGATGACCTGTAAGCACCACCCGTGGGCTACAGGCCAGACGAAAGCTATCGATAGCGTGGCGGGAACTGCTCCCGGCGCTCAAATAATGACAAGAGGACGCAGATATGAGTGCAATGCTGGAAGGTAAGGTTGTAGTCGTCAGTGGCGCCGGCAACGGCATCGGTCGTGCCATCGCCCTGGAAATGGCGGCTGAAGGTGCCCGTGTGGTGGTGAATGACCTCGGTTCTTCCGTACACGGCGAGGGTGAGGATGCAGGCCCTGCGCAGCGAGTGGTCAACGAGATCAAGGCGCTGGGGGGCGATGCCGTGGCCAGTACCGATAGCGTTGCGGGATGGGATTCCGCGCACCGTATCGTGCAGACCGCCATGGACACCTTTGGGCGCATTGATGTGGTGGTTAACAACGCGGGCATTCTGCGTGACCGTATGTTCCACAAGATGGACGAACAAGAATGGCTGGCGGTGCTTAACGTTCACCTCAACGGTTCGTTTTTCCTGGCGCGTGCTGCTGCGCCGCACTTTCGCCAGCAAAACGGCGGCTCTTACATTCACATGACCTCCAACACCGGCCTGGTGGGTAACGTCGGGCAGGTCAATTATGCCGCCGCCAAGCTGGGTATCGTGGGTATGTCCAAGGCGATAGCGCTGGACATGGCGGCTTTTGGCGTACGTTCCAACTGCATCTCGCCGGCCGCCTGGAGCCGCATGATCGGCGCGGTCCCCACCGACACCCCGGAGAAAAAGCTGCAAGCCGAACGCATGGAAAAAATGATGCACCCCTCCAAGCAGGCGCCCTTGGCGGTGTTCCTGGCGAGTGATGCGGCCAAGGATGTTTCGGGCCAGATTTTCTATGTGCGCTCCAACGAAATCATGCTGGTCAGCCAGCCACGGGTGGTTCGTTCAGTACACCGCGACGCCGGCTGGACCGCGCAATCGGTCGCCGAACACGCTATTCCGGCGTTGCGCGCGAGTTTCCTGCCGTTGCAACAGACGCATGAAGTCTACAGCTGGGACCCGATCTGAACCGTCGGTCAACCCATCACCGCGCCTGGAAATCCTGAGGACCCGAACATGTTGAACTACGACAAAGTCAAACACTGGCCCATAGAAGACGTCACCCAGACCTGGACTGAGCGCGACAGCATCCTCTACGCACTGGGTCTGGGAGTGGGGGGCGACCCTATGGATGCCAACCAGTTGAGGTTCACCTACGAAAAAGACCTGCAAGCTGTGCCGACCCTGGCGGCAGCGATTGCCTGGCCAAAATCGTGGATGCGCAATCCCGAGACCGGTATCGACTACCTCAAACTGGTTCACGGTGAGCAAGACACCCGCTTGTTCAAACCCATGCCAACCAGTGGCACGGTGACCAGCCGTACCCGGGTCAGCCGGATCTGCGACAAGGGCGTTGGCAAGGGCGCGATTGTAGAGCTGTTGCGCGACATCATCGACACCGCCAGCGGCGAGCGGATTGCCGAAACCCGACAGATCTCGTTTTTACGTGGCGACGGTGGCTTCAGTGAAGTTTCAGGCGTGACCGACACCCCTCCTGCGGGGTTGCCGGCAGTGCCTGAACGGGCACCCGACGCAGAGTTCGAATTGACCTCTCCGGCCCAGGCGGCCCTGATTTATCGTTTGTCGGGGGATTCCAATCCGCTGCACGCGGACCCGGAGATAGCGGCCAAAGCCGGTTTCAGCAAGCCGATCCTGCACGGTCTGGCAACTTACGGCATGGCGGCGTTCGCAGCGATCAGTTGTCTCGCGGGTGGCGATGCCAGTCGACTCAAGCGTGTCGCCGCGCGGTTTACCGCACCGGTCTATCCCGGCGAGACCCTGCGCTTTCAGTTCTGGAAAGGTGATAACGGTCAATGGCACTTGCTCGCGCGGATCGATGCGCGCGATGTAATCGTGCTGAATAACGGCCTGATCATACTGAGTTGAGATAAGCCTATGAACCTAAGTGAAAGCGCGGAAGACAAAGCCTTCCGCCAGCAGGTGCGTGAATTCGTTGCCACCCAACTTCCGACTGACATTCGCGACCGGGTGCTCAACTTCAAGCACCTGGTGCGTGAAGACTACGTTCGTTGGCAGCGCATTCTCGCCGCCCAAGGCTGGGGCGCGCCAGCGTGGCCGCAGTCCTTCGGTGGTGCCGGCTGGAACTCAGCCCAGCGCAATATATTCGACGAAGAATGTTTCTATGCCGGCGCACCCAGACAAATGCCGTTCGGGCTATCGATGGTCGCGCCGGTGCTGCAGAAGTTTGGCACCACGGCTCAGCAGGATCGCTTTCTGCCGCGCATTCTCAGCATGGAGGACTGGTGGTGTCAGGGCTATTCGGAACCCGGAGCGGGTTCTGACCTGTCGTCACTGAGCTGCCGGGCCGAACGCGAGGGGGACTTTTATCACGTCACCGGTCAAAAAATCTGGACCTCGTTTGCCCAATGGGCCAATTGGATTTTTTGTCTGGTGCGTACCGATGCGTCGGGACGCCAGCAGGAAGGTATCTCGTTTCTATTGATCGAAATGAACACTCCCGGCATCCAGGTGCGCCCGATCAAGACCCTGGACGGTGGCCACGACGTTAACGAAGTGTTCTTCGATAACGTCAAGGTCCCGGTCGAGAATCTGGTGGGCGAAGAACACCGCGGCTGGAACATCGCCAAGTATTTGCTGGGTCATGAACGCACCAACATTGCCGGACTGGGTAACTGCAAGCGCTTCATGCGGCGCTTGAAGGAAATTGCCGCCAGCGTCAGCAAACACGGAAAACCACTGATCGAAGATGTGCGCTTTCGCGACAAGGTCGTGCGTATCGAAATGGAGTTGCTGGCCCATGAGTGGTCTCTACTGCGCCTGATCGACCAGGAGCAGAAGCAGCAAAGCAAGGGCATCGAAGCGTCACTGCTGAAGGTGCGTGGGTCGGAAATCCAGCAGACCCTGACCGAGCTCATCATGGAATGTGCCGGCCCTTACGCCGTGCCATTCACCAGCGAGGCGGTGGAGGCCGATGCGCAGGTCGACACGGCCAATGGCGAGTTGCTCAACGCCTTGGCGGCGCACTACCTCGATTGGCGCAAGATTTCGATCTATGGCGGCTCCAACGAGGTGCAGAAGAATATTATCGCCAAGTTGACGCTTGGTCTCTGACTGTCGACGGACCGGCCCATTCACTTGAACGACGCTGGGGCGACAAGCCTGCAGATGGGTTGGCCATGAGGGTACTGCCATGGATTTTTCGCTGAACGAAGAACAAAGAATGCTGACCGACCTGGTCAACCGCTTCATTGAGCGGGAGTACGCATTTGAAAACCGCCGCAATCTGGCGCAGACCGCACAAGGTTGGTCGACGGAACACTGGGCCGCCCTGGCCGACACCGGGTTGTTGGCGTTGAACGTTGCCGAGGTTTATGGCGGGCTGGGGGCCGGGCCGGCAGAAACCATGATGGTCATGGAGGCGTTTGGCCGGGGTCTGTTGCTTGAGCCGTATCTGCCCACCGCTGTGGTCGGTGCAGCGCTGATCGGTAAATCGGCCACTGACGCACTCAAGAACGATTTGCTCGGCGAATTGGCGGCCGGCTCGTTGCGCGTAGCGCTTGCGGCACTGGAGCCACAGGCTCGTTTCGATTTGAGTGATGTCTTGACCGACGCCAAGCGTTCGAATAATGGATATGTGCTCAACGGGCAAAAAGCCGTGGTGGCACATGGTGATTCGGCCGATTGGCTCATCGTTTCTGCGCGCACCTCTGGCCAGCAGCGCGACCGGCAGGGTGTCAGTCTGTTCCTGGTCCCCGCCACAGCGGCTGGTGTTGAAATCAGGGGCTTTTCCGGGCTCGATGGTCAACGTGTCGCCGAGATCAGACTCAGCGATGTCCACGTCAATGCTGAAGCCGTGCTCGGCCGGGTTGATCTGGGGTTCGACGACCTGGATTGGGCGGTTGATCGTGGTCTCTTTGCCCTGTGTGCCGAGGCCGTGGGCTGCATGGCCCGACTCACCGAACTGACCGTCGACTACCTGCAGACCCGCAAGCAGTTTGGCAAGGCGATTGGCAGCTTTCAGTCACTTCAGCACCGACTTGCCGACATGCTGGGCTATGTCGAACAGTCCCGCTCAATCACCCTGTATGCGGCATCCTGTCTCGACGGGCCGGCCTTGGAACGGCGCAAGGCGGTGTCGGCCGCCAAAGCGTTGATCGGGCGGGCAGGGCGCCTCATCGGACAACAGGCGGTGCAATTGCACGGCGGGATGGGCATGACTGATGAACTGGCGGTGGGTTGGTATTTCAAGCGTCTGACCTGCATCGACATGACCTGGGGAGACGCCGATCACCATGTCGAACGCTACAGTGAACTGCTGTGATATGACGACCTTCAATGAGCAAGCACCGGCCTGGTTCGACCAGGCTATCGGGTGTCCCGCACGCTCTCATTTCGCTACAAGCGATGGCGTCGCGGTGCATTACCTGGCCTGGAACGAAGAGGAACGGCACAAACCGGCGTTGCTGTTTGCCCATGGCTACCGTGGACATGCGCACTGGTGGGACTTTATCGCGCCGTTTTTTCGTGAAAACTATCGGGTGTTTGCCCTGGACTTCAGCGGCATGGGCGACAGCGCCTGGCGGACACACTACAGCGCTGAAGTGTTCCTCGAAGACTTGCGAGCGGTGATCGAACACGCCGACATGGGCACCGCTACCCTGGTGGGCCACAGCTACGGCGGTACCCGCGTACTTCGGGCGTGTTCGGTCTGCCCTGAGCTGATTCATCGCGCCGTGGTGGTCGACAGCTATGTCGCGTTTATCGACACCGACACGCCACCTGTGCAGCGTCAATACGGCGGCAATGTCTATCCGGATGCCTCCACCGCGATGCAGCGTTTTCGTCTGATGCCTGAGCAGCCGGCCCATCAATGGGCGCGTGAATACATCGCACGGTATTCGTTGCGTGAGACCGAACAGGGGTGGGCCTGGAAGTTCGATCCCGACCTGCCGTTCGCACTATTTGAACGCGACGGTGAGTCTGTCTTGCAACAGATCAAGGTGCCGCTGGATTTCGTCTGTGGTGAGCTCAGCCAGGTGGTCGGCAGCGCCCGTGCGGAACGTATTGGCGCAGTCCTGGCGACACTGCCCAATGCCAGAGGACCGGTAGTCATGCCGCAGGGGCATCACCATTTGATGATGGATCAGCCATTGGGCTTGATCAGTACTTTACGGGCGTTGTTGTCCTGAGGTGAGTCCCGGGGGCTGGATACCGCTGGGCAGTCGAATACTCGCGCGCAGCAACGGTTGCGCGCGAGCGCTGATGAGCTCAGATGACAGCCGACGCCTCAACGCAGTGAGGCAAAGCTCACGGGTGGTGTGACGCACTGAAGGGGATTCATCTTGCAATTATTGATTGCCGCCTGAGGATTCGCGATGCGAATTTCATTGGTCGCGGCTGCAAACACTATGATCGAAAGAAACAAAAAAGACGTGCTTATTATTGTTTTCATGTCTTTACCTGCCTGTTAGCAGTGTATTGGAAAGTCCAGCACCTGTTCCAACCGCAACCTGCGCTGGTGTCGATAAGGCCTCGAACGCAATCATCCTCCCACACTATTCAGTTATTGTGAACGGTGTTTACAAATATAAATCACATGCCGTAAGTTCCTCATAGGGGAGTGCCGACGTATGGCGCGAATCTACATGCTCCCCATCCTTGATACTCACAACAAAAACGAGAGTGATCTATGAGTGCTTCTACTATCAGCGCACGCCTGGATATGCACGTCGATGTCAGTGCAGTGATTCCCCTGCCAGGCCCGCATCGGGTGGCGATGACGGTGTATTTACCGGATGTCGACCGCTTGACCCAGCCGCCGGTCGCTATCTTCGCCTCGCCGGGTGGCGGCTACACGCGTCACTATTACGACATGTCATTTGCCGGCCACGCAGGCTACAGCGAAGCCGAATATCACTGCGGGCAGGGGGTGATTTTCATTGCCTACGATCATCTGGGCGTTGGCGACAGCTCCACGGAGCACCTCGGTGCCTATACCGTGGAGCACCTGGCTGCGGCGAATGACAGCGCGGTGCGTCAAGTGATCGAGCTATTGCGCAACGGCACGTTGACCCAGGGCTACGCAGCGTTGCCAATGCTGCGTAAGGTGGGAATCGGTCAATCGATGGGCGGTTGCATCACGCTGGTCATGCAAGGGCGGCACGCGACCTTTGATGCGGTGGCGGCGTTGGGCTACAGCGCAGTGCATACGGTATTGCCACAGCGTAATCCCGAGGACATGAAGCGTGTTATCACTACCCATAATCACGGGCGAGAGGCCACTCCAGCCGATCTGTCTGTACAGCAAGCAAGCATGCAAAGCGTGGATTTTGTTTACCCCTTCCACTGGGAAGACGTTCCTAAGGACATCCTCGATGCCGATATGGGCAGTGGCTTCCCCAACCGACTCAACGTCCCTCTGTTTGGCAGTCGGACCATTCCGCCCTGCGCCTTGGCGATGATGTCTGAAGGATTTATTCGTGAAGAGGCGAAACTGATCACGGTCCCTGTGCTGATGGCCATGGGTAAGCGGGATGTCAGCCAGCATCCGCAACTGGAACCCAGTGCGTTCGCCAAGGCCTGCGACGTTTCGGTCTTTGTCGTGCCCTCGATGGCTCATATGCATAACTTCGCCTCGACCCGACTCACCCTGTGGGCCAGGATCCAGCGCTGGGCCATGATGGTCACCGCTGACGTTTGAGCTGAACGTTTTCAGGATTGACAGATAACCTGAACGGAGTTCAGTATGCTGAACATCATTCAGGTTGTCAGGCAGGTCCGATATGAAAGTGCTGGTCGCCGTCAAGAGGGTTATCGATTACAACGCCAAGCCGCGGGTCAAGCCTGATGGTTCGGGTATTGATCTGAGTAACGTAAAAATGTCGATGAACCCTTTCGATGAAATCGCCGTGGAAGAAGCGGTAGCGCTCAAGGAGGCCGGTATCGTCAGCGAAGTGGTGCTGGTCTCCATCGGCACCCAGGCTTGTCAGGATGTGCTGCGGACCGGGCTGGCCCTCGGGGCGGACCGGGCGATTCTGGTGCAAACCGACCTTCAGGTGCAACCGCTGGGCGTAGCCAAGGCGCTGAAGGCGATATGTGAACGTGAGCAGCCAAGCTTGTTGATTCTTGGCAAGCAGGCCATCGACGATGACGCCTGCCAGACCGGTCAAGCGGTCGCCGCGCTGTTGGGCTGGCCACAAGCGACATTTGCTTCAAACGTCGAACTGTCGGCAGACACCGTCGTGGTTACCCGCGAGGTGGATGGCGGTTTGGAGACCCGGGCGTTGTCCCTGCCTGCGGTCATCACCACAGACCTTCGCCTCAACACCCCGCGTTATGCCTCACTGCCCAACATCATGAAAGCCAAGAAAAAAAACCTCGAAATGCTGAGTGCGACAGAGCTTTCAGTGGATCTTGAGCCCCGTCTCAAAACACTCAGCGTGCGTGAGCCGATGGCGCGTGAAGGCGGGGTGCTGGTCGCTGACGTGAAGGCGTTGATTGATAAACTTCGTTTGGAAGCAAAGGTGATTTGATATGGCTGTCCTGGTAATTGCGGAACACGACAACCGTTCGCTCAAGAGCGCGACGTTCAATACAGTGACAGCGGCCTTGCAGATGGGCAGCGACGTGCACGTGCTGGTCGCCGGGCACGAATGTTCAGGCGCCGCCCAAGAAGCTGCGAGCATCACCGGTGTGAGTCGCGTGTTGCAGGCCGATGGTATCGAACACGCTTATGCACAGGCGGAAAACCTGGCGGCTCAGGTGCTTGAGCGGGCGCGTGAATACAGCCACATCGTCACGTCGGCCAGTGCGGTAGGCAAGAGCTTTATGCCGCGTGTCGCAGCTCTGCTCGACAGCTCCCAGGTGTCGGATGTGATCGCGGTCGTGGCGAGCGATACCTTCGTTCAACCGATTTATGCCGGCAACGCCCTGGCGACTGTCCAGACCTGCGATCCCATCACCGTGGTGACCATTCGCACCACGGGTTTTGATCCCGCCGTGACGGGTGGGCAGGCCGTTATCGAAGCGATTCCGGTGGTGGCGGACTTTGCGTTGTCGCGCTTTATCAGCCAGCAGCTAACCCGCTCGGATCGCCCGGAACTGACGGCTGCTTCCATTGTGGTCTCCGGTGGTCGCGGCATGGGTAGCGCGGACAACTTCAAACTCCTGGAAAACCTGGCCGACACCTTGGGGGGCGCGGTCGGTGCCTCGCGCGCGGCTGTGGACGCCGGCTTCATGCCCAACGACTATCAGGTTGGACAGACCGGGAAGATTGTCGCGCCTGAACTCTATATTGCTGTGGGTATTTCAGGCGCCATTCAGCATCTGGCGGGCATGAAGGATTCCAATTTTATCGTTGCGATCAACAAAGACCCTGACGCCCCTATTTTTCAGGTCGCGGATTACGGGCTCGTGGCGGACTTGTTCGAGGCGGTACCCGAAATGGCCGAAGCACTCGGCTAGTTTCAACCGCCTGCGTCGGGAAAGCTGCTGCGGTGTGTTGCCAAACTCCGATGGTATAGCGGACTCTTGACTCATAACTATAAAAGGCAGGAAACGGATGTTCAGGTTGGGGGAGCTATTTTGAAAACGCTTGCAGAGCTGCTGGAGCGCAACGCTCTTCTGTTTCCAGAGCAGGAAGCCGTGGTCTATCAGGATCGTCGCATCACCTATAGCCAGTTGCTGGAGCGCGGTTTGCGTCTGGCTTCAAGCCTGCATCGCATGGGCATGCGGCATCAGGATCGCGTGGCGGTCCTGGCGATGAACTGTAACGAGTATTTTGATGTGTTTGCCGCGTGCCAAATGACCGGGTTTATCTGTGCCACGGTCAACTTTCGACTGGCTGCCCCGGAGTTGCAGTACATCCTGAGCGACAGCGCACCGTCGGTGTTGATCTTTGAAGCGCAGTACGCTGAATTGGTTAATGCGTTGCGCCCCGACTTGCCTGCCATCGAGCACTACCTTTGCATCGGCGAATGCCCGACCTGGGCACAACCTTATGAGCAGAGTCTGGCAGCGGGGGATCCGGCGGGGCCAGGGCTTCGCGCGCTGCCCGAGGATATCGTCCATCTGATATACACCAGCGGAACCACGGGGCGGCCCAAAGGTGCGGCACGCTCACAACGGGGCGATCTTGCGCTGGCTCAGAACCAGTCCGCAACCATGGATATTCGCACCAACGGCCGTATGTTGGTGATGATGCCAATGTTTCACGCCGGTGGTATTTCGATGATGCTGTCGGAGTTCTGGCACGCCGGCTGCGTGGTCTTGCATCGCAAGTTCGAGCCGGAAGAAGTGTTGCGTACTATCGAGCGCGAGCGGATCGAAACCGTCCATATGGCGCCCACCATCGTTCAGCAAGTTCTCGATTTGCCGAACATCGGTGATTTCGATCTGTCGAGTCTGGAAACCATCCTCTACGCCGCAGCCCCCATGCCGGTGGCTGTTCTCAAGCGTGGCGTCGAGCTGCTCGGGCAAATATTCGTCAACTCCTGGGGCATGACCGAAACCAGTGGGACCGTGTTGCCGCGCCACCTGCACAAGCTCGAAGGCAGTGCCGAAGAGGTGCGTCGCCTGGGCTCGATCGGTCAGGCCATGACCTATTGCGACATCCGCGTGGTGGATGAGCAGGACCAGGACTGCCCCTGCGGTACGCCGGGTGAAATTTGGATCCGTTCGCCTTCCAACATGGCGTATTACTGGAACAACAGCGTAGCCACCATCGAGACGTTACGTGATGGTTGGCTGCGCACCGGCGATATGGCCTGGATGGATGAAGCTGGCTTTCTGTTCCTGGTCGATCGCAAGAAAGACATGATTATTTCCGGTGGCGAGAACATCTACTGCCAGGAGGTTGAGCAGGCCCTCATGCATCATGCGGGCGTGGTCGATGTTGCGGTCATTGGCGTCCCTCATGAGAAATGGGGAGAGGCGGTGAAGGCGGTGGCTGTACGTAACCCTGGCATATCAGTTACCGAAGCCGAACTGATCGAGTTCTGTACCACGCTTATCGCCCGTTACAAGAAACCTGCGAGTGTCGACTGGGTCGACGAGCTGCCTAGGCTGCCGAGTGGAAAGGTAAACAAGATAGCGCTGCGTGAGCGCTATCGCACGGCTTCCAGCTAAACGTACGCAGCCAGGCGATTGCGCAAATGATTAGCTGGAGAAGTACATTGACACCTATTTGCTTGCCGTTTATATTTTTGAACATTGTTCACAAAACGCTCTTCTGCGCCATTCGATGTGCTTCAAATAGATAGTCCTGTACCGAAAACAATAAAAGGCAGTGCGCTGCCAGATACCGGAGGATTTCTGATGACTGTTCATGAAGAGGCTCCTCAGCCGATTCGAGAAGACTTCGTCCCGCGTGACGGGTACATCTCTCCCCAGTTCCTGCAACTTGAAAACGAGCGCATGTGGCCGAAAGTCTGGCAAGTCGCCTGCCGGCTTGAGGAAATCCCGAACGTCGGCGATTACGTGACCTTTGATGTGGTCGGTGACTCAATCATCATCACTCGCTTGACCGGCGACAAAATCAAGGCCTACTACAACGTGTGCCAGCACCGGGGTCGGCGTTTGACCACGGGCTGCGGCCATGTCACCAAGTTCCACTGCAACTACCACGGCTGGCAATGGAACCTGGACGGCAGCGTGCTGCGCATTCTTGACGAGAGCGATTGGGCCGGCTGCCCCAGCATGAGCAAGGAAGACCTTGCGCTCAAGGAGGTGCTGGTCGACACCTGGGGCGGCTTCGTGTTCATCAATATGGACCCGCAAGCCGAGCCGTTGGCCCAGTACCTGGCGCCGGTGCCGGAAATTACCGATTGCTACGAATTCGAGAAAATGCGCTACCGCTGGTACAAGTCGGTGAAGCTGCCGTGCAACTGGAAAGTTGCCCAGGAAGCGTTCAGCGAGGGCTACCACGTGGCGGCCACTCACCCGCAGATCCTTGATACCCAAGGTGACGACGTGACCCGCAGCTTCGCCTTCGGCAAGCACGGCATGTTCGGCTATTCGACTGCAGTGCGCATGCCGGGTACACCTTCCTCGCGTACGGGCAAGCCGATTCCAGAAGACATTCGCCCGGGCATGGTCAAGTTCTACCAACTGATGGAAGATCAGTTGAAGGCCATCTTCACTGACCGTGACAACGAAGCCACCAAGCGCCTGATGACGGAGCTTGAGCCGACTCAGGATCAGTTCCTGGTGCTTTCCAAAGCCATGGAGTTTCAGCGGGAAGCGGCCATTGCCGATGGCGCCGGTTGGCCGGACATTTCCTTCGAGCAAATGGGGCGCGCCGGCACGGACTGGCACGTATTTCCGAACCTGGTGTTCCTGCTGTACCCGGATGGAGCATTGTTCTACCGCTCCCGCCCGGACGGCGATAACCCGGACTCGTGCATCTTTGATATCTGGTCGCTCAAACGTTATGCGCCGGGCAAGGAGCCAAAACTCAACCGTGAGTTTTATCACGGTGTGGATGACTGGAAAGTCGATACGGCGGAAAACTTTGGCGTGATCCTCAGCCAGGATTTCATGAACATGGGGCAAGTGCAGCAAGGCATGAAGTCCCGTGGTTTTGTCGGTTCTCGAACCAACCCGCTGCAGGAAACAGCGATCTCCAACTTCCATCGTGAGCTGTCCGAGTACATCAATGGCAAGGGGACCACTCGATGAGCGATTGGCAGGAGAGTTATGACCTGGTGATCATCGGCAGTGGCGGCGGTTCGATGTGCGCTGCACTCATGGCGCAGCAACTGGGCAAAAAAGCCCTGATCATCGAGAAGCAAGACAAGGTCGGCGGTTCGACCGGGTATTCCGGGGGCGTGTGGTGGGTGCCCAACAATGCCGTGATGAAACGGCATGGCGTACAGGACTCCTATGAACGCGCTCGGCAATACATGGACAGCACTGTCACCTATGACGGTCCGTCGACATCGCCGATCCGTCGTGAGGCGTTCCTCAAGACCGGTCCGATCATGGTCGATTTTCTTGAGCGCAAAGGCATGGCGTTCGAGTACGCCGATGGATGGTCAGACTATTACGACGAGCGTCCAGGTGGCGAACCTCGCGGTCGCTCGTTGATCGCCAAGCTATTCAATATCAATGAACTGGGAGCATGGACCCAGAAGCTTTCGCGCTACCGCGGAGCCGGTATTCCAGCCACTACCAACGAATACCCGACGTTGTTTCTGATGAAGCGCACCTGGGCCGGTAAGCGCATGGCGATGAAACTGGGCCTGCGTATCCTCAAGCAGAAGTTGCTGAAACAGGAGTTGCTCGGCGGCGGGGCTGCGATTCAAGGGCGCATGTTACAAATCGCCTTGCGGAACAAATTGCCGATCTGGACCGAAACCCCGGTCACTGATCTTGTCGTCGAAGACGGTCGTGTGGCCGGGGTGCTGGCGCAGCGCGAGGGCAAACCCGTTCGCATTCAAGCGCGTGAGGGTGTGCTGATCAATGTTGGTGGCTTCTCGCGTAATGAAGCCATGCGCAAGCAGTATCAGCCACAGCCGTCGTCGGCCGATTGGACCAACGCCAACCTGGGCGATACCGGCGAGATTATTCAGGCCGCGATGAAACTGGGGGCCGCCGTGGATTGCATGGACGAATCCTGGTGGGTCGTGACGTCCCTGGGCCCGAACGAAAGTTTCCCGGAAGGCGCGCTGACGCCGGAAGGCAAGCCATTGCCCTTCATGCATCACCTGGATTTGTCGCTGCCGTACTCGATCATGGTCGATCAGGACGGCCAGCGTTTCTGTGACGAAGCGGGTGCCTATATGGAAATCGGCCAGCGCATGTACAAACGTCAGGCCGAGACCGGCAAGGCTGTGCCAGCGTGGGTCGTCATGGATAGTCGTCAGCGCAAGTTCTACCCCTGGGGCACCGCGATGCCTGGGCAGATTCCCCAGCAGTGGCTGGACAGCGGCTACATGATCAAGGCCGACAGCCTCGACGAACTGGCGCGCAAATGCAGTATTGATCGCAAGGGTTTGGCTGCGACGGTGACGCGCTTCAACGGTTTCTGCCAAAGCGGAGTCGATGAGGATTTCGGCCGAGGTTCCCGCGCCTTCGACCGCTGCCACGGCGACCCAACGGTCAAGCCGAATCCAAACATGGGCAGCATTGAAGAAGGGCCGTTTTACGCGGTGCGTATGTACCCGGGCGATGTGGGCACTGCCGGTGGTTTGGTCACTGATGAATATGCCCGTGTCCTCAAAGAGGACGGCAGCCCCCTCGAAGGACTCTATGCCACCGGTAACTCGACGGCAGGTGTCACCGGGCGGTGCTATCCAGGTGCGGGCACCAGCATTGCGGCCTCGTTCATTTTCGCCTACATCGCCGCGCAGCACTCGGCCGGTGTGGAAAAGATCTGGTAACCCCCTCGAATCCATTCGTGACGGTTTTAACGGAGATTCACCTCATGGCAGGCACACTTCCAGACAGCGGTACGCTGGTCGACATCTACCAACGCATGACCCGTATCAAACAGAACGATGAGCGTTTTCGTGCCGTGATCAAGTCCGGCAAGTTAGTCATGCCGTACTACTCGCCCCGGGGACAGGAAGTCATTCCGTCAGCGGTGTCGGCGAACCTGACTGATGACGATTACATCTGCACGATCTACCGTGGCGTACATGACATGATCGCCAAGGGCATCCCGCTCAAAGACCTGTGGGCGGAGTTCGGTGGCCGTGCCACCGGTACCTGCAAAGGCAAGGGCGGCCCGATGCACGTGACACACCCGGCCACAGGCGTGATGGTCACCACGGGTATCGTCGGCAGTTCCATGCCGATTGCCAACGGGCTGGCCCTGGCGGCGCAGATTCGCGGTGAGAAACGCGTGGCGATTGCCTACTTCGGTGATGGCGCCAGCAACATCGGCGCGTTCCACGAATCGTTGAACCTGGCGTCGGTCTGGAAGTTGCCGGTGGTGTTCGTGTGCCAAAACAACGGTTATGGCGAGCACACCAAATATGCCTACAGCACCTCGGTGGCGAACATTTCGATGCGGGCTGCCGGTTATGGCATGCCCGGTATCACGGTCGACGGCAATGACCCGATTGCCATGTACAACACCGCCAGAGACGCCATTGAGCGCGCTCGCAACGGTGGCGGGCCAACGCTGATCGAAGCCAAGACCTTCCGTTTTCATGGTCACGTGTTCGGCGATGTCGATGCGTACATGGACAAGGGTGAAAAGGACGCCTGGATCGCCAAAGACCCGGTGCCGCTGTTTCGCACATGGTTGATCGCGACCGGCAACGCCAGCGAAGACCAACTGGCCGCCCTTGAAGCCAGCATCGAGCGCGATATCGATGAGGCCGTCGAATTCACACTTTCCAGCCCATATCCGGATCTCGCCGAACTTGATCGCGATATCTACAAGGATCAGGTGAGCGCATGAACCAGAAAGTAGAGACCAAGCTCAATACGATCCAGGCCGTCAACCTGGCCCTGGATGACGCCATGGCCGCGGACGAGAATGTGATTATTCTCGGCGAAGACGTCGGCGATAAAGAGGAGGGCGGCATCGTGGGTGTCACCCGTGGTTTGTCGACCAAATATGGCGACTCTCGGGTTCGCTCTACGCCTATTTCCGAGCAGGCGATCATTGGTGCGGCGATTGGCGCGGCGATTGTCGGCATGCGGCCGGTGGCTGAAATCATGCTGATGAACTTCACCACCGTGGCCATGGACATGATCGTCAACCATGCGGCCAAACTGCGCTTCATGTCCGGTGGCCAGACCCATGTCCCGATGGTTATTCGAACCATGACCGGTGCCGGCTTTGGTACGGGCGGCCAACACGCTGATTATCTGGAAGCCTGGTTCGCTCATACCGCCGGGATCAAGGTAGTGGCTCCTTCCAGCCCTGCGGATGCGTACGGGCTGATGCTCTCGGCCATCGAGGACGATGATCCCGTGCTGTTCATTGAAAACATGCCGACGTACTGGACGCCCGGCGATGCCCCTGAACGCGGCAAAAAAATCCCGCTGGGCAAGGCCAATATTCTGCGCGAAGGCAAGGACGTGACGCTGATCACCTACAGCCGTCGCGTACTCGAAGCCAGCGCCGTGGTTCAAAAACTGGCCGAGGAAGGCATTTCGGTCGAGCTGATTGATTTGCGCACCATCGCGCCGATGGACACCGACACCATTCTGGCCTCGGTGGCCAAGACTGGCCGCGCGGTGATCGTACATGAGGCGGTAAAACCCTTCGGGGTCGGTGCCGAGATTGCCTCGCGCATCTACGAATCACTGTTTGCTCAACTCAAGGCGCCCGTGCAACGGGTGGGCTCGCATTTCTCGCCCGTGCCGTTCTCCAAACCGCTCGAAGACGCCTATGTCCCGGGTCTGGACCAAATCGAGGCGGCGATTCGCGCCACGCTGAAGTGATCAACTGAAGGAATACATTGCGATGACGACACAAGTACTTATGCCCAAGCTGGGTTTCTCGATGAACGAAGGGACCATCAGTGAGTGGCTGATTAACGACGGTGCAACGGTCACTGAAGGGCAAGCGCTGTATGCGCTTGAAAGCGACAAGTCAGTTCAGGAAATTGAGGCGCCGGCCAGCGGCACGCTGAAGATCCTGGCCCAAGAAGGCGAAGTCTACGAAGTCGGCGCCGTGCTGGCAGAGATCGTTTAAGCCGTTATAGGCACGCAAGGGGGAGTCTGATGAGCGCTGAAACCGTGGTAGATGTCCCGAAGCCCGCTGCCTTTGGCAGTGATTTACCGCTTTGGCCCCAGGTTGACTTCAGCGAGTTTGGTGAAGTCGAGAGCAAGCCGCTGTCGCGGGTGCAAAAGCTGACCGCGCAATACATGTCGCGTAACTGGGTCATGATTCCGCATGTGACCCACAACGACGAGGCGGACATCACGGGTCTGGAGTTGCAACGCAAGGCGCGTAATGCGGCCGGCGAAGCGACCAAACTGACCTTGCTACCCTACCTGATCAAGGCCGTTGTCGGCGCACTCAAGGCGTTTCCACAGTTCAATGCATCACTGGACGGCAGCGGTAAAAACCTGGTGCTGAAGAAGTATTTTCACATCGGCGTGGCGGTCGATACGCGCTTCGGATTATTGGTCCCGGTGCTGCGTGATTGCGACAAAAAAAGCCTCGCCCAGATTGCGGCCGAGCTGCAGAGCATCTCCACCCAGGCACGGGACAAGGGCCTGAGCATGGCGCAAATGTCGGGTGGCTGTTTCACCATCAGTTCACTGGGAAGCTTCGGGGGCACCTCATTCACCCCGATTGTCAACGCACCGGAAGTCGCCATCCTGGGCGTGACTCGCGCCGAGGATAAGCCTCGACGCGGCGCCAATGACGCCATCGATTGGCGGCTGACGTTGCCGCTTTCGTTGAGCTATGACCATCGAGTCATTAACGGTGCCGATGCTGCTCGCTTTACGGCAAAACTGGCTGAATTACTTGCTGACGTCGCTGCACTGGAGTCCTGAACACGGCGCGTTATCAATACCTGTACCGACCGGAAACCCTCGCCTAAAAGAGACCGTTTTCAGTTGCGGCCTTTCGAACCGTTCAACAACATAATAACGACGGGATTTCGATGAAAACACTGGGTGAGATGATCGAGCGGAATGCTCGGTATTTTCCTGATAAGGAAGCCTTCATTTCGGCTTCCCGCAGTATCACTAACCACCAGCTCGCGGAACGTGCCAAGCGCCTGTCCAGTCATCTGTATAACCAGGGACTGCGGCGACAGGACCGGGTGGCCATTCTGTCGATGAACAATGTTGAGTACTTTGAAACGTATCGTGCTTGCGAATGGGCGGGCTTCATTGCAGCGACGGTGAACTTTCGCCTGGCGCCACGGGAAATTCTCTACATTCTGCAGGATGCGTCACCCAAGGCGCTGGTGTTTGAAGCCCAATACGTCGAGGTGGTGGGAGAACTGAGGCGGGACTTGCCTGGTATCGAGCATTTCATTTGTATTGGGGATGGGCCTGACTGGGCGGAGTCCTTTGAAAGTGCGATGGATCAAGGTTTGGTGCAAGGCCCGCCCATCCGCGCCAACCCCGACGATTACGCCTATTTGATGTACACCAGCGGAACGACAGGTCGACCCAAAGGTGTGGTCCGCACCCATCATGCGATGTGCGTCACGGCAGTCAGCTGTGCCCTGATGACCGAATTCAAAGGTTCCACGCGGGTGCTGCAAACCACGCCGGCGTTCCATATCGGCGGTGTCGGATTCGTCAATGCGGCTGCATGGCTAGGTGGGACGACCATCGTCCACCAAGGGTTTGATCCGCGCGCCGTGGTGCTGGCCGTCCAGGAGGAGGGTGTGACCTTCACCTTCATGGTCGCGGCGATGTTGCAAGCGTTGCTGGATCTACCGGGTGTGGCAGATTACAACCTGCGTTCGCTTGAACATGTGGTCACGGCCGCTGCGCCGATTCCTGTACCGCTGCTCAAACGGGCTATGGAACTTCTCGGGCCAATCTTCTCTATCCAGTACGGCATGACTGAAAGCAATGCCTGTGTCATGCAACGCCATGAAGTGGTCGCCGAGGGCACACCTGAACAACTTCACCGACTGGAGTCGGTTGGCCATGCGTGTCCAGGTATCGAGCTGAGAATCGTCGACGAGCAGAATCAGGATTGCCCTGTGGGCACGCCTGGCGAAGTGCTGCTGCGCTCCGACACACAACTGAGCAGCTACTGGAACAATTCGGTCGCGACTGTCGAGGCCTTGCGCAACGGCTGGTATCACACCGGCGACATGGGTTACCAGGACGCGCAAGGCTATGTGTTCCTGGTTGATCGCAAGAAAGACATGATCATTTCGGGTGGGGAAAATATTTACAGCCGCGAAGTTGAAGTCGCGCTGGAACTGCACCCGCTGGTGGTCGAGTCCGCCGTCATTGGCGTGGCCGATCCGCGCTGGGGTGAGTCGGTAAAAGCCATCGTGGTCTTGAGTCCCGGCGCAGGCCTCGGCGAACAAGAGTTGATTGCACATTGCAAGGCGGTGCTCGCCAGTTACAAGTGCCCAAAAACCGTGGAGTTCATTGATGAGCTGCCGCGCATGGCCACGGGCAAGATCAATAAAGTCGTCCTGCGTGAGCGTCAACGCAGCGTCTAAACGCATTGAGCGGAGAACTACACATGGCTAAGTGGCTGCAATCGAGTGAATGCGTGACCTTTGAAGTGGCTGATCGCGTTGCCCGGATCACGCTCAACCGCCCGGAAAAACGCAACGCCATTAACAACGTGCTGTTACGTGAATTGAAACAGGCGCTGCTTGAAGCGGATGACCTCAAATCGGTCAACGTCATTGTGCTCCAGGGCGCGGGCAAGGACTTCTGCGCGGGTTATGACCTGGTCACCACCTATGGCGACCTTGCTGACGTCAACCCGACGGACTATCGCGGCACGCAGAAAAACTTCGATGACGATTGCTGGTCGATGGAGCGGCAGAACGAAACCATCAACCTGTTCGCCGATATCCACAAACCGATCATCGCTCGCGTGCATGGCAATTGTCTGGCCGGTGGGACTGACCTGGCGCTTGCCTGTGACATGGTGTTGGCTGCCGACACTGCCAGGATTGGTTTTCCGGCTACCCGGGCCAATGGGTCGCCACCGGCGCATATGTGGTTCTACCACCTGGGGCCGCAATGGGCCAAACGCATGCTGCTGACGGGGGACTCACTGTGGGGGCGTGATGCCGCCAAGCTGGGCCTGGTGCTGGATGCTGTGCCGCCCGAGCAGCTTGACGAGGTGGTCGATGAGTTGGCACGGCGTTTATCGTTCGTCGACGCCGATCTTCTGTCGGCCAACAAACGCATCGTCAACCTGGCGCTTGAGTTGTCAGGCTCGAAAACCTTGCAACGGCTGGCCGTGGAGAACGACTCCCGGGCCCATCAATGTCAAGGCCCCCGCCGCACCCAGTTCAAGGAAGACATGCAGAACCTGGGCTTGAAAGATGCCCTTAAACGCCGCGACGAACCGTTCGGTGACGGAATGATCAAGCTCTACGCCCGTGGCGAAGAGTGAATTGGAGAGCGCATTAATGGATGTTGAACTGACAGTCAACGGTTCGGTGGCAACCCTTATCCTGAATCGTCCGGACAGCCTGAACGCACTGACGCCACAGATGCTGGAGTTGATTATCGAGCACCTGGACCGCGTGGAAAGCGACCCGCAAATCCGCGCCTTGATTTTGACCGGGGCCGGTCGCGCATTCTGCGCGGGGGCTGACGTCAAGGGGTCGGGCTCGGCCCCGGTGCGCATGAGCGTCAGCCATGCTCGGCGCTCGTTGGTGCCTTATCAGCAAGTGGCACTGAAACTCTACAACCTGAATAAACCCGTGGTCTCGGCGGTTCGTGGCGCGACGGTGGGCATCGCCTGGTCGTTCGCGATGTGCGCCGATCAACTGGTTGCCTCCGAAACCACCAAGTTCATTCCGGCGTTTCTGGCCCGGGCCACTGTCCCCGAGGGTGGCATGCTGCATCTGTTGGCACGTCATTGCGGTGAGTTTCGGGCCAAGGAAATCATGTATCTGAACCGCACACTCAGCGGACGTGAGGCCTTTGAGATCGGTCTGGCGAGCAAGGTTGTGACGGACGATCAATTGATGGTGACCGCACAAGCACTTGCCCAGGAACTGGCCGAGGCGCCGACCTTTTCCATCGGATTGACCAAGCAACTGTTTCGCGCGACGTTCGGCAATTTCGAAGCGTACCTGGCGCTTGAATTGAATGCCGTGGCGTTGGCGGTCAATTCCGCCGACGCCTCAGAAGGCCGTCAGGCCTTTCGCGACAAACGCAAACCCGAATTCCAAGGGCAGTAGGCCCGACGTCCTCGACGTTTCACCTGACAGAGGTCAGACCATGCATTTCGAATTCAGCCCCGAAGATGAAGCATTTCGCCAGGAAGTCCGGCAGTTCTTCAAGGAAAACGTGAGTCCCGAAGTCGCGCGCTACGGTTTTGAAGGCTGCCACCCGCCGCCCCGTGAGGTGTTGCGTCAGTGGCAAAAAATCCTGCATGCCCGTGGTTGGGGGGCTCCGCACTGGCCTGAGGCGTTTGGCGGTACCGATTGGTCGCCGCTGCGCAAGCACATCTTTCTTGAAGAACTGGTGAATGCCGACGGCCTGGACTACGGCTGGCAAGGCACGCACATGATGGCGCCGGTGGTGATCGCTTTTGGTAATACCTGGCAGCAAGAGACATTTCTGCCGCCCATGTTGGCGGGTGAGACGTTCTGGTGTCAGGGCTTCTCCGAACCCAACGCCGGTTCCGACCTGGCCAGCCTACGCACACGTGCCGAGCTGGACGAGGCGGGCATGCATTACATTGTCAATGGCCAGAAGATCTGGACCAGTGACGCGAAGATGGCGGATTGGGGCTTTTTCCTGGTGCGCACCGACGCGACGGTCAAGCCCCAGCGTGGTATTTCGTTTCTGCTGATCGATATGAAAAGCCCAGGTATCACCGTGCGGCCAATCATCTCCATCGATGGTGGCGACGGGCTCGCCGAAGTGTTTCTGGAGAATGTGCGGGTACCCAAGGAGCACTTGGTCGGCGAGCCTGGGATGGGCTGGACCTATGCCAAATACCTGCTGGAAAAAGAACGCACATCCAGTGCCTTCATCTACTTCAACAAGCGTGAATTGGAGAAGGCCAAAGCCATCGCCCGTCTCGAAAAAATTGACGGTGTTGCGTTGATTGATACACCGGCCTTCAGTCGCCGGCTCGCGGCGATCGAGGTGGATATGCTCGGGTTGGAGTGGTCTGTGTTGCGTATTCTGACCAAGGAGACCTTGCGCGACAACATCGATGCGGTTGTTTCGACCCTGAAGGTCCGGGGCTCGGAATTGCAGCAGCAGGTCACCGAGCTGCAGGTCGACGCACTGGGGCCTCGGGCACTGCGATTCTACGACCATGGACCCAATCGCAAAGCCCATGAACCGAGCGCCGCCGACGAGCTCTGGCCAGCCTATGTACCAGGACGCAGCAATATGTACTTTTTCCAGCGCGCCTCGACCATTTATGGCGGAGCCCGCGAAGTACAGAAAAACATTATCGCCAAGCTGGCCTTCGGCCTCTGAGGACGTACCATGGATTTCAATCTATCTGAAGAGCAGACGATGCTGCGCGATGGCGTAGAGCGTTATATCAAAGACGCTTACGGGTTTGAGGAGCGCCGTCACCATGCTGTGAGCGCCGAAGGTTTCAGCCGCGAACATTGGCAGCAATTTGCCGACCTTGGCTGGCTCGCCTTGAACCTGCCAGAGGACGTGGGCGGCCTGGACTGTTCATTCGCTGAAACCGCTATCGTTCTGGAGGCCTTTGGACGTGGCATGGTGCTTGAGCCTTATATCAACAGCGCGGTGTTGTGCGCACGAATAATCGACCAATCCGGTAACGACCACCATCGACATGACTTGCTCCCGGCGCTGATCGAAGGGCGTCTGTTGTTGAGCCTGGCCGACAGTGAAAACGGCTCTCGGTTTGCGGTCGGTTGCTGCGCCGAGACGTTTGCGGTGAAAACCGCCCAGGGTTATACCCTCAGCGGTCTCAAAACCCTGGTTATGGCTGCGGCTTCGGCGGACAAACTGCTGGTGACCGCCAGCCTGGACGACTTCAGCGATCCGGCGGTGTTTGTGGTTGACCGCAATGCGCCGGGCGTCAGCCTCGATAGTTACACGTTGATCGATGGTACTCGGGCAGCCGACGTGCGGTTTGACGCTGTTCAGTTACCGGCGTCTGCCTTATTGCTGGAGCCATCGGCCAGTCAGAAGGTGCTGGAGGAGGCTCATGATCGAGGGGCACTGGCGGTGGTCGCACAGATCCTTGGGGTGATGCACGGTGTCATGGACTTGACGGCTGAATACATCAAGACCCGAGTGCAGTTCGGCCAGCCCATTGGCAAGTTTCAGGCTCTGCAACACCGGATGTCCGAAATGTTTGTCGAGTCCACGCACACCCGTTCGATACTGTTCCGGGGTATGGCGTACCTGGAAAAATCGCCGCAAGAGCGCCGCAAGGCTATCTCCGCCGCCAAAGCCGCCGCGAGCAAATCCGGTCGGTTCGTCTGTGCCCAGGGCGTGCAGTTGCACGGTGGTATAGGCCTGACCGAGGAGTATCAGGTGGGCCATTACTTCCGCTTGATGACCCTGCTGGAAAAGCACTTCGGCGATATCGACTACCACCTGGCCCGCTTTGCCGCCAAAAGTTGACCGTTGTCACTCGGGTCTGTCCGTAGACCCGAGAGCCTCCCAATAATAAAAAAAGGTAGTCTTGCTCATGAACGTCACCGAAGAACTGCTGGCCAGTGTTCGGCTGTTGCTCGATCGCCAAGCCATTTCAGATTGCGTCACCCGCTATTGCCGGGCAGTAGACCGATTTGACCGCGACCTGCTGCGCACGGTTTATCACGAGGACGCCACTGACGATCATGGTGCATTTTGCGGGGGGCGCGAAGCCTTCATCGACTGGGCTTTCGCCTACCACAACGAATACCAGATTTCACACCATCACATCATCACTAACCATACGGCCGAGATCCAGGGTGATACCGCACACGCCGAAACCTACTGGCTGTTCTTCGGTGAAAATCGCACCAAGCCCGACACGGTCGCGGTGGGGCGCTACGTTGATCGTTTCGAAAAGCGTGACGGTCATTGGGCCATTGCGGCACGGGTGTGCGTCACGGAAAGCATCAACGGACTGACGCCCGCCGAGATACCAGAGGTGTTTCGACAGCTGCAGATGGGTAACGCCACCAGTGCCCGGTCGAAAGACGACGTGTCCTGGATGCGCCCGCTGAACGTACGCCGCCAACCCGTCTGATTCTGTTCGTCCATCAAGCTTCTGGAGGCAACCATGCGTTCCTATGTCATTTCGCACTATGGCGGAGTCGATGGCTTACGCCTTCGTGAAACCGACGCGGCGCCAGCGCCGGCAACGGGTCAGGTGCTGGTGCGGCTGCGGGCCGCTTCGCTGAATTTTCGTGACCTGATAATCCTCGCCGGGGGATACCAACAGCTGTGCAAACCCGATCTCGTGCCTTGCTCTGATGGCGCGGGAGAAGTGGTCGCGGTAGGTGAGGGGGTGCAGCGGGTGTGTGTCGGTGATCATGTTGCCCTGACGTTTCATCCACACTGGATTGCCGGTGAGAGGCCTCTGGGTCGGGCTATTCTAGGGCGTGGGGGCTCTGTGGACGGCACCTTGTCTGAATATGCCTGTGTGTCCGAAGAGGAGCTGGTCAAGGTGCCTGCGCATCTATCCTTTGAGGAAGCCGCGACCTTGCCGTGTGCCGCACTCACCGCCTGGTCGGCGCTCTGCGCGCAAGGTGTGCTGCTCCCCGGACAGCGCGTGTTGGTACAGGGCAGTGGCGGCGTTTCGGTGTTCGCGCTGCAACTGGCCATGCTATTTGGGGCTGAGGTCGTCGCGTTGTCATCCAGCGCCGAGAGGCTTGAACATTTACGGTTATTGGGCGCCGATCACCTGATCGATTATCGCGTCCATGAGGATTGGCATCGGCAGGTCCTGGACTGCACCGAAGGGGAGGGAGTGGACGTTACGGTGGAAGTCGGTGGTGGCGAAACCATCGAGCGCTCGGTGCAATCGACGCGTATTGGCGGGCGTATCAGTGTGGTCGGGTTGTTATCCGGGAGCCCCGTACTCAGTGAGGGATTCTTCTACCGAGGATTGGGCGTCAATACCATCGGCGTCGGAAGTCGCGAGCAGTTCGAGCAGATGAATCGCGCCATTGCCTTACACCGACTCAAGCCGGTTATCGACCGGGTGTTCAGTTTTGAACAAGTCCCTGAAGCGTTTACCCATCTGAAACAACGCAAGCACGTTGGAAAGGTGGTGGTTCGTATCGATTGATTGTCAAGAGCAGCGTCGCAAACATTGCGACGCCCGCTCTTCCTCTCCGTGCGGCAGGAACATGTCCCCCCGTGGTTATTGTTATGCGCCGACACTGTCTGTTCTCACCAGAGCCCCAACGCACGTTCATGCTTGACAGGACAATCGTCCATCGGCTTGACATGAAATGTGAACACTGTTTACATAAGTGAATGAATGGCGTTTTCAGCAACAGCCGCAATTCTTACAACTCGGCTCCGAAAAATATACAAAACCGGGAGTGTGTGCATGACTGTCAACGCAATATCCGTGACGTTGCAATGCGCCAAGGATAAAAAAATTATTGTCATCGCCATGGGTTTCGGTGCCGCAGACAGCCTGGTGCAGGGGCTTATCACGCAAGGCGCCAGCGTTAGCCTGGTCACCGATGCGGTGCACGCGAGCACCGTGAATGCGTTGTGCGAGAGCGAGTTCAGCTCCCAATCGGGGCTGGCTTTGGCGCTTCGGCAGGCCGTTCAGCAATTGGGTGAGGTTGATGCCGTTGTTGTGGCCTTGACTCCGTCGGCCTCGCTGGTTCTCCGTCCCATCACTTCGATGTCTTCCGACGATTGGCAAAGCGGTTGCCGTCACAGTGGACTTGGGCGATGAAACGTCGATCCGCGCCATGATCGATTTTACCCTCAAGACCTTTGGCGCTTTGGACGTGTTGTTCAACAACGCGGCTGCAACCCATTTGTCCCAGTTCAAGGACTCACCCGTCGAGCAGATGGATACTCAGGTCTGGGATGACACCCTGCGCATCAACCTGCGCGGGTGCATGCTCGCCAGCCGCATGGCGATCGCGCCGATGCGTCAGGGGGGTGGTGGTTCGATCATTAACACCAGTTCCGGCTCCGCCCAGGCCGGCGCACTCGGGTACAGCGCCTACGCAGTGTTCAAGGCCGGGATCGAAACCTTGACTCGGTACATCGCGACCCAGCACGCCAAAGAAGGCATTCGTTGCAATGCCATCTCACCCGGTTTGATCGTGACGCCCGCCACCGAGCAGGGCTACGCCGGCCCTGCCGGCCAAATGATGCTTGAACATCACCTCACGCCACGCCTGGGTTCGGTGGAGGACATCGCCAGCGCAGCCCTGTATCTGGCCTCGAACGAAGCGGCATTCGTGACCGGCCAAGTGATCAACGTGGACGGCGGGCTTCTGGCGCATCAGCCCTATTACGCCGATGAGCGCCGCGCCATGGCCATTGCTCAGGAGTAACCATTCGATGAGTCAAGTTCAAACCCTTGAACAGCGCCTTGAAAGGGTTGAAGCGCAACTGGCTATTCAGCAACTTCCATCGCGTTATGCCCTGAGTGTCGACGGTCGTGACCTAGATGCACTGGTCGCGCTGTTTACCGACGATGTGGACTGTGGCCGCCGAGGCAGAGGGCGTGCGGCGCTCAAGGACTTTTACGCTTCGGAATCGATTCTCCAGGCGTTCTACCGCAGCGTGCACCAGATCTGCGGTCACACCATCGACTTGCAGGATGCCGACCATGCGACCGGCACCGTGTACTGCCGCGCCGAACATGAAGACGGTGAACACTGGGTGGTCATGGCCATCTGTTACTTCGACAGCTATGTGCGGCGTGACGGGGAATGGTTCTTTGAACGCCGTGACGAACGTCATTGGTACTCCACCGACTGGCAGCAACGTCCAGGGGTTCCGCAATGGCAGCACTGGCCGGGTAAATACTCCGAGCCGCGATTTGAACCGCGCTTGCCGAGCAGCTTCCCCCATTGGGACACCTTTTGGTCGCGCAGTTCCAGTGAACTGCGCCAACGCCTGACGAAGCAACCATGACTGCCTGCGAGGAGCACTCCATGTCCAACCTTGTCGCACCTTTATTTGAACCCTTGCAGCTCGGATCTCTGCGCTTGAACAACCGTATCGTGATGGCGCCCATGACCCGCAACTTCTCCCCTGGTGGCGTGCCAGGTGAAGACGTCGCGGGCTACTACAGTCGCAGGGCACTAGGCGAAACCGGTCTGATCATCACCGAAGGTGTCGGCGTTGATCATCCCTCGGCCTTGGGCGAGGCGGGCATCGGCGAAAGCGACCTGCCGCATCTTTACGGCGAAGCGGCGTTAGCCGGTTGGCGTCGGGTGGTCGAGCAGGTGCATGCCGTGGGTGGGCGTATTTTTCCGCAACTGTGGCACCAAGGGGTGATGCGTTTGCAGGGGACCGGCCCTAACCCGTCTATACCGTCCTCGCGTCCTTCCGGGATATGGGGACCACCTGCGGGGCTCACTTCATCGCCCGCCGACTACGTGGCGGCACAGTTGGTGCCGACCACGGCGATGAGCGAAGAAGACATCGCCGATGTCATTGCGGGCTATGCGCGCAGTGCCGCTCATGCCAAGGCGCTCGGTTTCGATGGGATCGCGATCCACGGCGCTCACGGTTATTTGATCGATACCTTTTTGTGGAGCGTGACCAACGCGCGCACCGATGCCTGGGGCGGTGACCGCAAAGCGCGCAGCCGCTTTGCCGTCGAGGTAGTGAAGGCCATTCGTATGGCGGTCGGTCCGGAGCTGCCGATCCTGTTCCGTTTTTCCCAATGGAAGCAGCAGGACTTCAAGGCTCGGCTGGCGGCGACACCCGAAGAGTTGCAGGACGTTCTGCTACCGATTGCCGAGGCCGGCGTCGACGTTTTCGATGCCAGCGTGCGCTATTTCAATCGCGCCGAGTTTCCGGACGTCACAGGCAGCGACGGTGAGTTGAATCTGGCGGGTTGGGCCAAAAAAGTCACCGGCTGCATGAGCATGACAGTCGGCGGTGTTGGGCTGGAAAACGGTATGTACGACAGCAACAAACAGGGTGGGGCTCACTCCACGAACAACCTGCAACTGCTTATGGCGCGTTATGAGCGGGGCGAGTTCGACCTGGTCGGTGTCGGTCGGTCCCTGTTGCAGGACCCCAATTGGGCAAGCAAGGCCCGCCAGGGCCAGGTGTTCGAACCCTTTAGCAATGAATCCCTGAGCGTATTGACCTGATCAAGCATTGGGTTTCCCCGAGATGCCTCCGTAAAGCATGAAGAAGAGTGGTGTGATGACGGTCAAAGAACAGTTTCAAATCCAGGCACGGCCCACCCGTGACGAAGCCGAAGAGGCAGTGCGTACCCTGATTCGTTGGGCCGGCGATGATCCCGATCGTGAGGGCCTGCTCGATACGCCACGACGGGTGGTCAAATCGTATGACGAATTCTTCGCAGGTTATCTTGAGGACCCACGAGAAATTCTGTCGCGCACCTTCGAAGAAGTCGAAGGCTACGACGAGATGATCGTGCTGACCGATATCCGTTTCGAAAGTCACTGCGAACACCACATGGTGCCGATCATTGGCAAGGTCCACGTGGCCTATCTGCCAGACAAGCGCGTGGTGGGGATTTCCAAGCTTGCGCGTTTGGTCGAGGTCTACGCCAAGCGTCTGCAGATTCAGGAAAAAATGACCGTGCAGATCGCCGATACACTCAGTGACGTGCTTCAACCGCTCGGCGTGGCCGTGGTCATCGAGGCCTCTCACCAGTGCATGACCACCCGTGGCGTGCACAAGGCGGGCGTCTCGATGGTCACCAGCCGGATGGTCGGCGCGTTCCGCGATCATGGCGAAACCCGCCGCGAACTGCTGGCGATCATCGGTCTTGCCGCTCACCCACGGTTTGCCAACAGCTGAGTAAGGAGATACGCAATGTCCAATTCGTCCCTCCACGGCAAGGCGATTCTGGTCACGGGCGGCGCGAAGCGCGTCGGTGCAGCCATTGTCAGAGCCCTGCACGATGCCGGCGCCTCGATCATTCTGCATTACCGCCGTAGCGCCGGGGACGCCCACGAGCTGGCCGAACGGCTGAACTGGGAGCGCCCGGGCTCTGTCACCTTATCGCAAGCCGACCTGCTGGACACACAGGCGCTCGCAGGATTGGTCCAGCGTGCGGTTGAAAGCTATGGCCGTCTTGACGGGCTGATCAACAACGCCTCCAGTTTCTACCCGACTCCTTTGGGCAGTATTGACGAACAGGCCTGGACCGACCTGATCGGCAGTAACTTCAAGGCACCGCTGTTTCTGTCCCAAGCGGCATGGCCACACCTGAAGGAAACCGGTGGCGCCATCATCAATATCGTCGACATCAATGCGGAGAGACCAATCGAAGGCTTTTCGACCTACTGCGCAGCCAAGGCCGGGCTACTGGGGCTGACCAAAGCGCTGGCCATCGAAATGGGGCCACACGTACGGGTCAATGGCGTTTCACCGGGCGCCATCGCATGGCCTTCGGATGGGTTATTCGACGCGGCAACGCGGCAGATGATGATCGATTCCACATTGCTCAAACGCACGGGTGAACCCCATGACATCGCTCGCACCGTGTTGTTTCTGCTGGCGGACGCACCTTATATCAGCGGCCAAATTCTTGCGGTGGATGGTGGTCGGTCAGCCCACCTTTGACATTATCCGTTGATCTGGCTGTGGTATCTCGAGTGATTAATCAATAAAACTGAAAGGTGTTTTGGTAGTAAGGCGGATTATCCGGCGTCGCCTTCTCGTTAGTATCAGTCCAGTGCTGGGGTGCTGATGCGGGTACCCATGCTCGACAACGACAACAAGAAAGGGCAGCAGTTGATGAATATTTCTTCGCCTATATCAAACCAACCGCCGATGCGAGAGTTGAATGTTTCCAACGACTTGCTCGATGACCGCCAGGCACTGAACGCAGCCTGGGAACGCGATGGCTATTGGTTCTTCCGTGATGTCCTTGACCAGGCATCGGTATCCCGTTTACGCGGCGTCTACATGGATTTACTGGATCAGTTAGGGGTTACTCAAAAGGACGATGCCGAGGCGCTCTACAGCGGCAAAAGTCTCGACGGATTCCCGTTCCGCATGGAGCCTTTGGTCGAACGTGAAATCTGGCGCCCTTTTGTCCAGGAACCGCCGATCCACGCGTTCTTCCAGCGCTTGCTGGACGACCAACCGTTCTGGATTCCAACCGTGGAGTACCGTGCCACGCCGCCCACCGCAGAGCGCAAACCCAGCCGTCTGGATTACTTGCATCAGGATGGTTTCTACAACATCGGTATTCCGTTCCTGATTTGCTGGATTCCGTTGTCAGTGATCAGCGATGAGGTGGGTGGCCTGATCCTGGCCGAGGGCATGCACAAAGGGCCGTATTTGCACGATGTGAACACGCCTCCGTTGTTTCCTATCCCCAATGGCTCTGTCCCTGATCACGCCTGGCGGCGAACCACCTACCGACCCGGCGATGTGCTGCTGATGCATATCAACACCCCGCACAGCGGGCTGGCCAACTACTCGGACCGTTTTCGTTTGTCGATGGACATTCGCATCATGGGCGCCTCGGGGCACACCCCGATCATCGGCACCTTGACCGCGTTATCCAGCAGTTCGGTCAGCCTGGTCGGCGACGATGGGCGCACGGGGACATTCGTCGTCGATACGCAAACCTATTGCCGGGGTATCGACGGCAAGAAGGTCCCGCTGGATGAAATTCCCCAGCGCATGAAGGCCGGTGATTCTGCGATTGTTGCCTTCAGCGACGGCCGCGCCACCCTTATTCGTCCGCCGCACTGAGAAGTCTTCGATGCCATTACCCACTGTTTTTAATACACGGCTGGCCGGCAAAGTCGCCATCGTTACCGGCGCGGGCTCCCAGGGCAAAGGCGTGGGCACCGGAAAGGCCATCGCTTACCAGTTTGCACGGGAAGGGGCCAGGGTCTGCCTGGTAGATCAACACCCCGAGCGCGCGCAAGAAACTCTGGCGATGATTGTCGAGGCGGGCGGCGATGCGTTTGTTTGCGCCGGTGATGTTAAGTCCGATGAGGACTGCCAGCGCTTCGTCAGCGACACGGTCGCGCGGTACGGGGCGCTGCACATTTTGGTCAATAATGTGGGCATCGCCACCGGCCCGCAGCGTTTTGAACAGCATCCCCTTGAACTGTGGCAGCGGGTGTTGGAGGTTAACCTCAAAAGTGCTTTTTTGATGAGTCGGCACGCCTTGCCTCACCTCTTGGCAAAGCCCGGTTCGGCTGTGCTCAACATCGCCTCGACTGCCGGTTTGCAAGGCCACGGCTCGGTCGCCTATGGACCATCCAAAGCGGCGATGGTGCAAATGACCCGTGAGCTGGCGGTGATGTATGGCCGCCAGGGGCTACGCGCCAACACCGTCGCGCCCGGGCACATCTTTACGCCGTTGGTGGACGGTCTGCTTAACGACAGCATGCGTACGCTGCGCCGTGGCATCGCGCCCCTGAACATGGAGGGTGACGCCTGGGATGTAGCCGCTGCGTGCCTGTTTTTGGCCTGCGACGAAGCACGGTTCATCACTGGGATCTGCCTGCCTGTGGATGGCGGTGTGACGCAGGTTGCACCGCTGACTGCCTATGGTCAGGTTCAATCTGAAATCTGACCCCTTCTTCACGACGAGAACAATAACAATGAACGAGAACTGGCAAGCAGGGCATGAGTTGATGGTCGGGATGATGGGGCCTGAGTTCGCCAAAGCGATAGAGGCGGGGGCCACCTCGGGTGGTTTTGCCGCCGATGTTGCGCGCATGGCCATCGAGCATGCGTTTGGCAGCGTGTGGTCACGTCCAGGGTTGGAACTCAAATACCGAAGCGCTGTGGTCATTGGCGCGCTGATTGCTCAACACCAACCGGCCGAATTGAAAAACCACCTGCGCTTCGGCCTGAACAATGGTCTGACGGTGTTGGAGCTGCAGGAAATCATCATTCAGACACTGCCGTATGTGGGCTTTCCGGCTATTTCCAGTGCGTTGACGGTGGCGATTGAAGTGTTGCGCGAGCGCGGGTTGGACGGTGGGGTGAAAAAGGCCGACGAAAGCGGCTTGTTGTAGCTCCACAATCGCCCGTCGCACTGTGCGGTGCGACGGGCTGCTGGGGCGCGCCAGAAGCACTCAGGTCTGCGAAGCGGGCAGGCGGATAATCAAGCCATCGAGTTCGGGAGTCATGTTGATCTGGCAAGTCAGTCGGCTTCTGTCGTCCACGTCCATAGCGCAACTGAGCATGTCGACTTCATAAGAGGCGGCTTCTGGCATGTGCGCGGCCCATTCAGGTTCGACATAGCCATGGCAGGTTGCGCAACTGCAACTCCCGCCACAGTCTCCGAGAATCCCTGAAATCTGAGTATTTACGGCAATCTGCATCACCGACTGACCCACTTCGGCCTGCACGGTTTGTTCCGTGCCATCGTGCTGGATAAACGTAAGTTTCGGCATCGTTGTTATTCTCAGGCCAGGGAAATCACTGGGTCGGTAACAGGCTTTTCAGCGGGATGCTGTCATCTGCCAGCTGTTCAGGGTCCAATCGCAGGCGGTCGGCGATGATACGTTTGGCGAGCATGAATTCAGGCGGACGATTGACCGTATCGGCCGCCAGCACCAGCCCGTCCCTGAGGTAAAAGGCGCTGAACGAATCGCTGTCCAGCGAACCGCGCACCACCAACTGATCGTAGCCTTGGGACAAACCGACCATTTTCAGCTTCAGGTCGTATTGATCAGACCAGAACCAGGGGATGACGTTATAGGGCTTTTGCTTGCCGCAGATCGCCGCCGCTGCGGTACGGGCCTGCTCCAGAGCGTTGGGGACCGACTCCAGGCGCAAGCGCCGCCCCAGCGATGCATTGGGATGATTGGTGCAGTCGCCGGCTGCGTAGATATCTGGATCACTGGTTTGTGCATGCTCATTGACCAGAATGCCATTGTCGACGGCGAGGCCTGCCTCCTGCGCCAGCTCGGTATTGGGGATCAGGCCGATACCGACCACCACCAGGTCCGCCGGTACTCGAGTGCCATCGGCGCAGAGCACTGCTGATACCGCGTCGCCCGAACTGTCCATCTCTACGTCACTGACCTGCACGCCCGTGCGAATCTCCACGCCGGCTTCGCGGTGTTTGCGCTCATAGAAGGCTGAAAGTTCCGGCGCGGTGACCCTGGCCAGTACACGAGGAAAGGCTTCCAGCACGGTGACGTGGAGGCCCACCTTGACCGCCACGGCTGCCACTTCCAGACCGACGTAGCCACCCCCCACGATGACCAGGCGCATGTTGGGTTCAAACTGACGACGCATGGCATCGACGTCACCCATGGTGCGTAAGTAATGAAAATTGCCCGACTGCTCGGCGAGGCTCGATTTCGGTACCGACAGCGGGCGAGGGCGGCCACCGGTGGTCAGTACGAGCTTGTCGTAGCCAATCAAATCACCATTCGCCAATTCGACGGTTTTATGCTGTCGATTGATGCACAAGACCCGCATGTTATTGATGATCTCGACGTTGGCTTTGATGTAGGTCGCAGCGGATTTGATCAAGAGGCTTTCTGCCGTGGCCGCACCGGACAAGTAGGTCTTGGAAAGAGGCGGGCGGTGATAGGGCAAATGGGGTTCGTCACCGATCAAGACTATCCGGCCACTCCAACCATTGTCACGCAAGCTGGTGGCTAACTCCCCGGCGGCGTGCCCGGCACCAACGATCACTGCGGTGCGATGGGTGTTTTCAGTCATTGTTCACCTGACCTGTTATGAGGGCCTTGAGCACAGCCGTCATGATTGTCGTTATTGGATTTATTATGAACATTGTTTCATATAGTGAACGATTTGTGTGATGGCTGTCAAACCGCCTCATGCTAAAGATGGCCGGCTTAACCGGGTCTGGGCACCATTCTCAATGGTTACGGGCGGGCGCTATGATTTCCCGCCCCGGGGGATAATGCTCAATAAGAAAATCGACAAATGCATGGACCTTGCGCGATTCCCTGCGGCCTCGCGGATAGAGAACTTCCAGCGTGGGCGCCATCGAAACCCAGTCTGGCAACACCTGTTGCAAGTGCCCCGACGCCAATAGACTTTTCAAATGAAAAGCCATTCCCTGAACAATGCCGAGGCCATTCAAGGCGGCTTCGATTCGCGTGTTGCCCTGGCTGATCGACAACCCTCCCTGGGCTTGTATCTCGATCGGCTGTCCCCCCTGCTGGAAGGACCATGGAAGTAGACGGCCGGTACGCTCTATCAGATAGTTGATGCACTCATGTCCATGCAGGTCGTCAGGCGTCAGCGGAACTCCCCGTTGGGCCAGGTAATTCGGTGAGGCAACAGTCAGCAGGGCTGAATGGCCGAGCGGTCTGGCGATCATTCCGGAGTCCCGGAGCAGGCCCAGCCGTATCATCACGTCGTACTGGTTTTCCACGGTTTCGAGGATCTGCTCCGAGTCGGAAAAATCCAGGTGTATAGCTGGATAACACCGTCGAAACGCCGGGAGCAGGGGCATGATCAGGTGCTGGGCGATGGTACTGGGGATGTCCAGTCGCAGCCGCCCACGTGCCGTGCCGCCTTTGCCCGCCAGCTCGGCTTCGACACCGCTGATTTGATCGAGAATTTGTTGGCAGTGCACATGATAGGTCACGCCTTCACCGGTCAGGCTCAGGCTCCTTGTGGTTCGATTCAGCAGCCTGACGCCGAGGTCTGATTCCAGGTTGCTCAGGTGAGTCGACACCATCGACGGAGACAGCCCCAGGCTCGCCGCAGCTGCACTCAGGGTGCCGCGGTCGACCACGGCAAGAAAGACTTCCATACAGCGCAACTTGTCCATGGGCCTGCCGGTTCTTCAAGATAATTGAAAGATTAATACGGTTTATGCAGGTTTATCTAGCGGATAAAGACTCCATAGATTAATTCGGTTGAACAGCGTTCAGCTGAGTTCCTTTTGGGTCAGCGAACGCGAGGGCGAAGCCATCCGTGCTAGCCCTGCAGCCGCTGTGCCGTAGGGCGCGCGAGTCAATAACAATAATTCAGCCAAGGATGCCCCTCTTGAGTAACGACACAAACTGTGTTTCGCCTGGGCGACAAGACCGCCGTTGTGACCGACGCGGATTCAAGCATTGGCCAAAGCATTGCCGAGTTTTTTGCCCGCGTGGGGGCGCAGGTCATTGTTGCCGACTTTAACCTTGAGGCCGCGTGCGCTGTCGCCCAACGTATCGAAGCTGATGGGGGAGGGCGGCTGTGTTGAAAGTGGATGTTTGTGTGATGAAGTGCGCCACTTTGGCGCGGATCAACTTTATTCGAGGAGCTGCTTGCCGCCTTGGAACTCCGTGATTATAGTGAACGAGGTTCGCATATATGAACAATGTTCGTGTATGTTGGAGATGCGCCTTCTGAAGCGGCTTCAGGTCGCCTTCGATGATGTTGTGGCCAGCGCATACCGATACCCGACGCGATGCGGAGATAATAATAATGGGTGCAAAACTGAATATTGAAGACTTCGACGATCCTTCCTTTGACCCGTTCCTGGAAGACGCGTTGATGTTTGGCGATCACCTTGATCCCTACGCCAAAATTGCCGAAATGCGTCGCCAGGGTTCGTTGCACAAAGGCGAATATCGGACGTTGATGGGCTTGTACGCAGACATCACCAAGCCAGCGGATGCGCAGTATTACAGCGTCTTCGGCTATGACGAGGTGGCTCAGGTATTGGGCGACCCGGCCACCTACGGCAATCATGCCTACGACTACAACATCGGCATCAGCTTCGGCCAGAGCATCTCGACCATGGATGCTCCGGAGCATCCACGGTTTCGCCGGATTTTCCAGAAAGCCTTTTTGCCGCAAACAGTCGCCGCCTGGGGTGAAACGCTAGTCGACCCGGTGTTAAGGGACTTGATGAGCACGTTCGAAGGCCGAGGCGAAGCGGACCTGGTGCAGGAGTTCACCCTGCACTATCCCTTCCACATCATCTATCGCCAATTGGCGTTGCCGCCTGAAGACGCGAAGATTTTCCATAAGCTGGCGATTGCCCAGACCGTGGTGTCGGTGGACATCGAACACGGCACGGAAGCGTCGCGCAAGCTGGGCGACTACTTTATCAAGCTGGTGGCCGAACGCCGCGCCAATCCGGGCGATGACTTGGTCAGTTCTCTGGCATTGGCAGAAGTCGATGGCGAATATCTTCCGGAAAATGTGCTGATTTCGTTCTTGCGCCAACTGGTCAATGCTGCGGGCGATACCACCTATCGCGGCACCAGTGTGTTGCTGACGGGGCTGTTGACCAATCCAGAGCAACTGGAGGCTATTCGCAATGATCGCTCGCTGATTCCTCAGGCAATCGAAGAGGCATTGCGTTGGGATGGGCCGGTATTGATGCAGAGCCGTTACGCGCGTGCTGATGCGGTCTTGGGAGGGGTCAATATCCCGGCGGGTACCTTTATCGATGTGGTGGCGGGATCGGCCAACCGTGATGAGAGTAAATTCCCCGACCCGGATGCCTTCAATATTTTCCGCAAGCCTCAGCACCGGCATTTTGCGTTTTCCTTTGGTCCTCATGTCTGTATCGGTCAACACCTGGCCCGAGTTGAAATGACTCGTGCCTTGACGGCGATTCTCGAGGGCTTGCCAAACCTGCGCCTTGATCCGGACAAGCCGGCTCCCCAAGTGCGTGGAACGATGATGCGGGTGCCGCATTCGATTCACGTGAAGTTTGGTTGACAGCCTCCACGCACAGGCTCCAGCTCCGCCATGGTCAATGCGGCCATGACGGGCTTTTGATGAGTTAAGCCCAATGAAAGATTTCGATTACATCATCGTCGGTGCGGGTTCGGCCGGCTGCGTATTGGCTAACCGCCTCTCTGAGCATGCGCGCAATAACGTCCTGCTGATCGAAGCAGGGCCTGAAGACCGTAACCCGCTGATCCACATGCCCAAAGGGTTCGGCAAGTTACTGTCGGACCCGAAACACGCCTGGTTTCTTCCGGTGACGACAGACCCAGGTACTGGTCGCACCACCGAGATTTGGGCTCGCGGCAAGATGCTGGGCGGCTCCAGCGCCATCAACGGCATGGTCTACATGCGCGGCCACCCACAGGATTACGATGACTGGGAAGCCAACGGCGCCACCGGCTGGGGTTGGAATACCATGGCCAAGGCGTTCCGCAGTATCGAGAACCACGCGCTGGGGGAAAGTGAGCTGCGCGGCGGTAAAGGCCCCTTGAAGCTGTCCACCTACAGCGACCGTAATGCGCTGGGAAATGCCGTGGTCAATGCCTGCAAGGGCCTGGGGTTGAAGCTGCGCGACGATATCAACGGACTCGATCACGAAGGCGTGGCCTACCTGACCTACACCATCAGCGGCGGTGTCCGGCAGAGTGCGGCAAAAGCGTTTCTTGGCCCGGTCCGTCAGCGAACGAACCTCACCGTCGTCACTGATACCCAAGTGCGGCGGGTGCTATTCGAAGGCACGCGCGCTATAGGTGTCGAGTGCATAAAGGGCGACACGTTGGTGTCTTATACTGCGCGTTGTGAGGTCATACTCAGTGCGGGAGCTCTGGAAACTCCACGTCTCTTGCAACTGTCCGGCGTCGGCGACAGGGCACACCTGACAACGCTCGGAATCCCCGTGGTTGCGCATAATCCTAACGTTGGCCGCAACATGCGTGAACACCTGCTGTATTTCCTGCAGGTGCGGCTGCGCCATTGGCGTGACAGCCAAAACCGCGAGTTCAGCGGTGTAAGGTTGATCAAAAATGCCTTGCGTTACTTTCTGACGAAAGCCGGCCTCATGGCACTGGGCTCTTATCAAATCGGTGGCTTCTTCAAAAGCCGTCCCGGGCTTGATCGCCCCGACGCGCAATTGATGATGGCCCCTTATTCGCTGGACTTTTCGTCGCCATCCTATGGGTTTGAAACCTTTCCGGGTATGCAGTTATTTACCTATCCGTTGCGTCCGCGCAGTCTGGGGAGCGTACAGATCACCTCGGCGGACCCGGCTCAGCCTGCACAGATCATCACCAATTACCTGAGCGATCCTTACGACCGTGAGGTATCGGTGGCCGCGTTTCGGTTCATGCGCAAAGTCGTCAACAGTGCGTCGATGAATCATATGGTCCTGGAAGAAACGCATCCGGGACCGAAAGTGCAGACCGACGAGGAAATTCTTGCTGAGTTTCGACAGCGTGGGCAGTCGGGGTTTCATGCCTGTTCGACCTGCGCCATGGGCTCGCATGACGATGCCGTCCTGGATCCGCGACTGCGGGTCAGAGGCGTTGAGGGATTGCGCGTGATGGATTTGTCGGTAATCCCCACGATGGTTTCAGGCAACACCAACGGGCCAGTGATGGCTATAGCATGGCATGCAGCCGATTTGGTTCTGGAGGACGCGTCATGAGTCGATTCGAGGATTACGCACAGCGCTTCGCAAACATTCACTTGGCGCGCAGGGACGGCATTGTGCAGTTGTCGGTGCATAGCGACGGCGGCTCGCTGAAATGGGGGGCGTTGGAGGGCAGCATCCACACCCAATTGGGTGATTGCTTTCGTGAGATTGCCCGCGACCCTGAAGTCCGCGTGTTGATTATTACCGGTACCGGTGAAGCGTTTTGCGCAGCGATGAACATGGCCGAAATGCCCAGTGAACCCATGTCGCAAGGTTGGCACCGCTTGCAGCGTGAAGGAAAGGATTTGCTGATGAACCTGCTGGACATTGAAGTCCCGGTCATTGGTGCCATCAATGGTCCGGCGCACATCCATGCCGAAATCCCGGTGCTGTCGGACATCGTACTGGCCAGCGAAACCACGGAGCTGGCCGATCTGGCGCACTTCGTCCACGGCGTCGTCCCCGGCGATGGCGTACAGGTGGTCTGGCCGATGCTGCTGGGGGCCAATCGAGGGCGTTACTTCCTTCTGACCGGTCAGCGCCTGGGTGCCGCTCAAGCGCTGGCATTGGGCGTCGTCGCCGAAGTCTTGCCCGCGGACAAGCTGCTGGCGCGGGCCTGGGAACTGGCTGGGCAACTGGCGAGCAAGCCCCTGCATACCCTGCGCTATACCCGTGTCGCCTTCACTCAACCGATCAAGCGTCGGCTTTTGGAGGAGTTGGGCTACGGCCTGGCAATGGAAGGTCTGGCCACGATCGCCATGACTCAATAACGGTCACAAGAGGGTTTTTCAATGACTCACGTTTTAGATGCCCACGCTCAAGCTATCGTGCAAAAAGCGCTGGACCTGGCCACCACCCAAGGCGGTGAAGTCGGTGTTCAGGTGGCTGCTTACCTCAATGGCAAGCTGGTGATCGACGCCTGGAGTGGTTACACGGACGAAGCGCGAACACAAGCGGTCGATGGCGATACGCTGTTTAATGTCTACTCGGTGACCAAGGCCGTTGCGGCCACCGCCCTGCATATTCTCGCCGACCGAGGCCAGATCGATTACGACTCGCCGGTCAGCCGGTACTGGCCCGAATACGCTGCCAATGGCAAAGCATTGACCACCGTTCGTGATGTGCTGACGCATCGCGCTTGTGTCCCGCAAATGCCCGAGGGTGTGACCCCGGAGCTGATGTGCGACTGGGACTGGATGACGCAGGCCATCGCAGACCTGGAGCCGTTGGCGACGCCTGGCACCAAGACCCTGTACCTGTCGATGACCTTCGGCTGGATCATCGGCGAACTGGTCCGCAGGGTTGATAGCAAACAGCGCTCCTTTGGCCGTTTTGTGCGCGAGGAAATCGCTGAGCCGCTGGGCATTACCGACCTGTGGATCGGCATCACCGATGAGGTTGAGCCGCGTGTCGCCAGGCAAACCAATGCCATGGTGTCGGTGCCTGCGGAGTACCTGCCACCGCTGTTCAGCGCCTCGATGCCCGACGCCGTTGCGCTGGTTCCCGAAGTCTTCGAGCGGGCCGACGTGCGGCGGGCAGAGGTCGCGGGGGTAGGGGGCATATTCAACGCCCGCTCCGAGGCGCGGTTCTGGGCGTTTCTCGCCAACGGTGGCGAACTCGACGGGGTACGCCTGCTTTCCAGGACGCTGGTCGCGACCCTGAACACGCCGCGAGCCAACAGTGAAGAGCCTGACCCGGTGATGTTCGGCTTTCCGATTCCGATCACCATCGGTGGTTTCTGGTTCGGCGGCAACTACCCTCCCGTGACCTGCGTGCAGAACCCCCGCGCGATCTGCCATCCGGGCCAAGGCAACTCGATTGGCTGGGCAGACCCGGATGTCAATCTGGCGGTTGCGATCTGCCATAACAAGCTGTTCAACCCGACCAGTCCGGAAGAAGACCCGTTGCTGCCCATTGCCCAGGCAGTACGTGAGGCATTGGGTATTTGAATGAGCATTGACATCGAACATTTGAAATCCTGGATCGGTCGGCAAGAACATCAGAGCGACCAGCTCACGCGGGTGCCCATGACGGCGTTGGCCGCGACGCTGGAGCATGAGCCGGTCTGTGTTGGGCTGGAGCATGCGCTGCCGGAGCTATGGCACTGGTTGTACTTTTTGCCGCTTGCACAACAGTCGGCTATAGGCGATGACGGTCATCCGCGACGTGGCGGATTTCTGCCGCCCATCGAACTGCCTCGCAGAATGTGGGCCGGTGGGCGGCTGGAGTTTCTGCGCAGTCCATTGGTGGGCAGTTCGGTCGAGCGGACTTCGACGATTCTTAATGTCACCCACAAGAGCGGTCGTAGCGGTGAGCTGGTATTCGTCACGTTGGAGCACCAACTCGCAGATTCAGGCGGCGTGCTGATCCGCGAAGAGCAAGATCTGGTTTACCGTGATCATCCGCAGCCAGGGGCGCCCTTACAGGCTATCGAACCGACGCTGCGCAAGCCGTTGTGGACCCGGGAGATCACCCCGGACCCCGTGCTGCTGTTTCGGTATTCGGCACTGACGTTCAACGGCCACCGTATTCATTACGACCGACCTTACGCACAAGCCGTAGAGGGTTATCCGGGGTTGGTGGTACACGGCCCGCTGATTGCAACCTTGCTGATGGATTTATTCCATCGGCAGATGCCGGGTGTCAGGCTCAAACACTTCAGTTTCCGCGCCATGCGGCCGTTGTTCGATACTGCACCGATCACCCTGTGTGCCTTACCCGCTGACAACGGGGCAAGGCTGCTGCTGTGGGCTCAAGGGCCCGATGGGGAAATTGGCATGGAAGCGACTGCCACGCTGGCTTGACCCCGCGCCGTAATTCAGTGACTTAGCGTCAAGGAGAACCCATGCGTTCCTATTTGTTTGTTCCCGGTAATCGACCCGAGCGTTTTGCCAAAGCACAGGCATCGGGCGCCGACGTCGTGATCATTGATCTGGAGGACGCGGTGGCCGATGCCGATAAACCTCAGGCACGTGAGCATGTGCGCACAGCCGTGGAGCGGGGCGCTCGTGTCTGCCTGCGGATTAACGCCTACGGTTCGCCCTGGTTCACTGAAGATCTGGCACTGTTGGCTTCAATGAACGTCGAGAGTGTGATGCTGCCGAAGGCCGAGACCCTGGAGCCATTCCTGGCCCTGCGCAGGGTGACTCAGGCGCCGATTATTGCGTTGGTGGAAACCGCACTGGGTATCCATCAAGTGCTGGTTGTGGCGCAAGCCCCTGGGGTCCAGCGCATCGCTTTTGGTTCAGTGGATTATCAATTGGACGTGGGCTGTGATGGCAGTGATGACGCCTTGTTGTACGCGCGCTCGCAAATTGTCGTCGCCTCGCGGGTGGCACGTATTGAAGGGCCGATCGATGGAGTCTGTGTCAGCATTGATAATCAGGACGCCATAAGGCATGAGGCCGCACACGGCAAGGCGCTCGGCTTCGCCGGCAAGATGTGTATCCATCCGCGCCAGGTGCCTCTGGTCAATCAGGTGTTCAGCCCGTCCGAGCGCGAGATGGCCTGGGCCAGGGAGGTCGTCCAGGCCTTCGCGCGCTCGAATGACGGCGCGGTGCAAGTGCGGGGGGAAATGATCGACCTACCGGTACTGCTCAAAGCGCGAAAAATCATCGCTCAAGGCGAGTTCGTCTAGGTTGTAGTGCAGCACCCAATTCGGATGGAATCGAATCAGGTGTTTCAGTGCGTGCTCATGGGTGACCGAGCAGACCGGATGCGGCTGTGCCTACCGAGATCAGCAGCTCACGCAGCTCATTGAGTTTGTGCTGCATGCGTTCGGCCGGTGCCGCGATCACCAACGCTGCAGCGACTGTACCGTCGGTGTTGTGGACCGGTACTGCAATCCCGGCGGCGCCTTCGCTGAGCTCGCTGATGCTGATGGAGACACCGGTTTCACGAATCTCTTTCAGCTGCTTTTTCAACGTGCTGCGATCTGTGATGGTGCGCCAAGTCATGGCCTTCAGCTTGGCGGACTTGAGGTAGGTCTCCTGGCTACGCTCATCCTGATAAGCCAACAACAGACGACCAGGGGCTGTGCAGTGGAGGGGACGTGGAGCACCCAGCGGCGAAACGTAACGCACCGGGTTCTGTGAGTCGATACCGTCGATGTGGGTAACCATCTGTGACTCCATATCGATCACGGACAGGTACACGCTTTCGCCAGACTTGACGGCCAACTCTTCGAGATAGGGGCGCATCAGCTTGGGGAAGTTGCGGGTGGCCAGGATGTCTCCCGCTAGCCGGTATATAAACGGACCAAGCCGGTAACGATTGCTGCCATGGCTGAGATAGCCTTCAGCGACCAGCGGACGCAGCAGCGTTAACAGACTGCTTTTCGGGGATTCCAGAGTCACGCTCAATTCGGCCAGAGAAAGGCCGTCGACGGCCTTGGCCAGGGTTTCGAACAGGCCCAGGATCCGCGTTACAGAGCGTGGGCCCATGGATACTTGAGATTCAGCACTATCCACGTGTATTACCTTTTCCATGATTGATCAAAATCGTTGTACTGATGTCTAGGCCATCGCATGCAACGGTACTGCTTGAAGTAGTTGTGCATCATACCAAATACCGTTTAACAATTCCCTTTGATCTTGAACGCCCTGTAAATGCTGCGCTGTAGCCAAAATTTTATGAGCCTATGGCTTATTTATAGAAGGAATTTGCTCAGGGCGCAGTTTTTTTGGCGCTTTCTGAACGGCTTATTTGTTTGCATATATGAATGGCGTTCAGTATTCTGCTGCGAGTGATCACCTCAAATTGCGGCTATCTGCTCGCTGCTGTGAGCCTGTCCGGGATTATAGGTGATGCGTATTCACGATCGAGGGATCAGGCATGACGGATATGGTTAAGGGCAAGGTGGTGGTCGTCACGGGCTCCGGTGGCGGGATTGGGCGAGACATTGCGCTGCTCATGGCGAAATACGGTGCCAAGGTGGTGGTCAACGATGTGGGGGCCTCTGTCAGTGGTGAGGGGCTGGATGTCGGGCCCGCGCAGAAAGTTGTGGATGAGATCAGGGCCGCCGGCGGCGATGCCGTGGCCAATACCGACAGTGTCTCCGACCCGGCGGCGGCGGCCAGGCTGATCGAGCAGGCGGTACAAACCTATGGGCGGATTGACGTCGTGGTCAACAACGCCGGCATCCTGCGTGACCGTTTTTTTCACAAAATGACAGCCGAAGAGTTTGACGCGGTACTCAAGGTCCATCTCTACGGCACCTTCTACGTCAGCCGCGCTGCCGCCAACTATTTCAAGGAACAGGAGTCGGGGTGCTTCGTGCACATGACTTCCACCTCTGGCCTGATCGGTAACCTGGGTCAGGCCAACTACAACGCGGCGAAGCTGGGCATCATGGCGTTGTCCAAGTCCATCGCCCTGGACATGCAAAAATTCAATGTCCGGTCGAACTGTGTCGCGCCTTTCGCGTTCAGTCGCATGATTGGCGCCATACCCACCGATACGCCTGAGCAGCAGGCCCGCGTCGAAAAAATCAAACAAATGACGCCGGCAAAAATCGCCCCCATTTGCGTGTACCTGGCCAGTGACCAGGCAGCTGAGGTCAACGCCCAGGTGTTTGCGGTGCGTAATAACGAGATATTTTTGATGAGCCAGCCGCGACCGATCCGATCGGTACAGCGCTCGGAAGGCTGGACACCTGAAACCCTGGCTGAGCACGGTATGCCTGCGCTGAAAGGCTCCTTCATTCCCATGGATCGCTCCGGCGACGTCTTTACCTGGGATCCTGTTTAAAGCTTGCAGTAGCAGTAATTGGAATCGAGTTCGTAGCTTGCGACGTTAATAAAAACAACAATAACAGCCGCTTTGTGACCCGAGGCGGCAGAGGAGGGAAGTAACGTGACTTACCCTGATAACTGGACAGTACCTGCACATGTCCCGCCCAATCTGGTGATTGATTTCGACTGCCTTCACCCGTCAGGCGCCGAGACGGATGTGCACCTCGCCTGGAAGGTGCTGCATGACGGCCCTGACATTGTCTGGTCGCCTTATAACGGCGGGCACTGGATTGCCACCCGCGCCGAGGACATTGAAGTCATCCAGAAAGATGGTGCTCGTTTCTCTCATCGCCTCATCAACATCCCGCCTACGCCGCAAATCACTCTGGTTCCGCTGGAATTGGACGTGCCGGAACATACGGCATATCGAGCGTTGATCACACTGTCTTTCCTGCCGCAGGCCATTGCGTCGATGGAAGACGATATCAGGGCACTGACCATCGAGTTGATCGAAGGTTTTCAGGCGAGCGGTCAGTGTGAGTTCGTCAACGACTTCGCCAAAATGTTGCCGATCCTGATTTTTTTGCGCCTGGTGGACCTGCCCAGCAGCGATCGCCTTGAGTTGCTGACGATGGCGGAGATGGCCGTGCGCGGCACGTTGGAAGAGCGCATCGAGTCGCAGGTTTTACTGCAACGTTACCTTGGAAAGTGGATTCAGGAGCGCATGCTCAACCCAGGCAAGGATGTCATCAGCCTGATTGTCAATGCGCAGATCGACGGTGCCCCTATCCGGCCCGAACGGATGTTTGGCATGCTGATTGTGGTGCTGTTCGGTGGCTTGGATACCGTTGCCTCAATGATGAGTTTTATCTGCCGCTTCCTGGCCGAACACCCAACCAAACGGCAACAACTGGTCGACGATCCCCAATTGATTAATACCGCGGTCGACGAATTGATTCGTCGTCACGGGGTCACCAATACCGCGCGGGTCGTGACCGGCGATTTCGACTTCAAAGGTGTGCCGCTCAAAGACGGCGATCAGATTCAGGTTCCGAATGCGCTCTTCGGTCTGGATGAACGCCGCTTTGCCGATCCCATGGATGTTGACTTGACCCGCAAGCCAGTGATCCACGCAGCCTTCGGCAATGGTCCGCACCGCTGCCCCGGGTCGTTTCTGGCCCGCACCGAAATCAAGGTATTCCTGCAGGAATGGCTCAAGCGCATTCCAGACTTTCGCGTGAAACCGGGTGAGCAACCGCGTACGGCATCAGGCGCGGTGAATGGAGTGCTTCATTTGCCGCTGGTCTGGGACGTTCACTAAGGAGTCGACATGAAACAGTGGCAATGCATTTTCTGCGGTTTTTTTTATGACGAAGCCTTAGGTCTGCCCGAAGAGGGCATTGCGCCCGGGACACGCTGGGCAGATATTCCCGAAGACTGGATGTGCCCTGAATGTGGTGCCGCCAAAGTTGATTTCACCATGGTCGAAGTCTGATTGTCCTGCACCTTACAGCGATAGACGTCCAGGGCGTCAACCTACTGCCAAAAGGATACCTGAATGGATTTTTCAAGTTATAAAGCGCTCAAGCTGGAACGCGATGAAAACGGTATTTTGACCATCACTTTCAACCGCCCCGACTCACTCAATGCCGTTGATGCGGGTATGGATGAGGAATTGGGCAGAGTGTTCACCGAAGCCGGCTACGACGACCAGACCCGCGTGGTGATCCTGACCGGTGCCGGACGTGCTTTCAGCGCGGGCGGCGACCTTGAAGAAATGCAACTGGTCATTGATGAGCCTCAGCGATTCATCGACGGCATGCGCCGTGGCAAGCAAGTGCTCTTTTCGATGCTTGATTGCCCTAAACCGATCATTGCCAAAATCAACGGTCATGCCATCGGCCTGGGCGCCACCCTGGCACTCTTCTGTGACCTGACCTACGCCACGTTAACCGCCAAAATCGGCGATCCTCATGTCAGCGTGGGTTTTGTCGCCGGTGATGGCGGCGCGGCCATCTGGCCGCAACTGATCGGTTATGCGAAGGCCAAGGAGTATCTGCTGACGGGCGAGGCATTGACCGGCGAAGAGGCTGCCCGTATCGGCTTGATTAACCATGCTGTCGCGGCCGAAGAGCTTGACGAAACCGTCCAGGCGATGGCGCTCAAGCTGGCCCAGGGCGCCTCGAAAGCCATTCAGTGGACCAAGCTTGCGGTCAACATCAGCCTCAAGCAGATCGTCAGCTCGGTGATCGATGCCTCATTCGCCTACGAGGCCTTGTCCAACCAGACCGAAGACCATCAGGAAGCAGTCAATGCGTTCCGGGAAAAACGTAAGCCGGTATTCAAGGGCCGCTGACACTCACTGTATTGAAAAAGGGCATCTGATATGAGTAAGACCGCGGTGATTACGGGCGGCTTCGGCAGCCTGGGTGTTGCAGTAGGCCGATCATTTGCACAGGCAGGCTGGCAGGTGGCGCTGGTAGATCGGGCGGCGCAGGCTCTGCCAGCGATCAACGCCGAGTTCAGTGGGCAGTTGTTGCTGGGCGATGTGGACCTGACGGATCTGGCCGCGGCAAACAGTGCCTTGGCCAAGGTCCAGGCGCATTTTGGAAGTGTGGATGCGCTGATTAACGTCGCGGGCGGGTTTCGCTGGGAAACCCTGGAGGACGGCGATCTGGCGACCTGGGATCTGCTGTACCAGATGAACCTGCGTACTGCCGCGACGGCCTGCAAAGCCTCACTCGCCCATCTGAAGGCAAGCGGGGCAGGGCGCATCGTCAACATTGCAGCCGGTGCTGCCAGCAAGGCAGCCTTGGGCATGGGGGCATATGCCGCGTCCAAGGCCGGGGTGGTGCGACTGACCGAGGCGGTGGCTGAAGAGCTGAAGGATCACGGGGTCACCGTCAACGCGATCTTGCCGTCGATTATCGATACGCCGCAGAACAGAACAGACATGGCAGATGCTGACTTCACACGATGGGTCCAGCCTTCACAGATCGCCCAGGTGATTCTGTTTTTGGCGTCTGACGCAGCGTCGGCAATCACTGGCGCGTCGATCGCGGTCAACGGCAGAGTCTGATTCTCCCCATCCAGAACGGGACAGCGCGGCATGCCAATGGTATGCCCGCGTTGCTGCGTACGACTGGTTTCCCCGCAGGACTCGGCACAATTGACCAGGATGTCGAGGCGACCAAAGCGCTTATCGATAGAATCGAAAAGCGCTACTACTGAGGTTGCCGATTCAATGTCAACAGCAGCGGGAATGGCCAACGCTGGGGGGCTCAATCCATCGCCAGCAATGACGGCAATCGATAGCCGATAATCTCGCGGGCTTGCTGGACGATACGTTCTATCAACTGCGCGCACGTGGGCAGGTCATCAATCAATCCGATGACCATGCCGATGGGCAGTGCCCCACCGTTAATGTCGTCGTTTTCCATGGCCGTCATCCAGCGCTTGGCGCCGGTTAGAACTTGCAGCTCGGCGAAAGTAGGGTAGCCCTGCTTCTCCAATGCCACGGATTGTTCACTGATGCTGTTACGCCAGACACGAATGCTGTCGCCCTGGCTGCGACCGACTAACAGGGTGTCGCGTTCGCTGGCCTCAAGAAAGCTCTGCTTGATGCCCGCTGGCACGGGGGATTCCTGGGTCATGAGCAAGCGGTTGCCCATCTTGATCCCTTCGGCGCCCAGTGCCAGTGCGGTGACCAGGCCTCGACCATCGTGGAAGCCACCGGCGGCCAACACCGGAATCTTCAACCGACGTACGGCAGTCGGTATCAGCACCAGGGCCGGTACATCCTCTTCGCCAGGATGAACTGCGCACTCGAAACCATCGATGCAGACCGCGTCCGCCCAAGACTTTCAGCTTTAAGCGCATGCCGAACGGTGACGCACTTGTGAATGACGGCCACGCCGGCCGACTTCAATTGATCGATGTAGCGGGCGGGATTATTGCCGTAGGTCTCGACGAACTTGACCTGGCTGTCGACGATTGCGCGCACATAACCGTCGTAGTCCAGATCAACCGCATGGGGTAAAAGGGTGAGGTTTATGCCAAATGGCTTGTCGGTCAGCGTACGCACCTTGTCGATCTGCTGACGCAGGGCATCGCCTGTAGGCGAGGTGTACGCGGACAGAAAACCAATGCCCCCCGCATTGCCGACGGCGCCACCAGTTCAGGCCGGGCTACCCAGCGCATGCCACCTTGAACGATGGGGTGTTTGATGCCGAACAGTTTTGTAATCCGATTTTGCAGCATAGGACGGTCGATGGAACACTTTTAGGGCATGGGCGAATACCAGAACATGCTGCATCCGACGCCAGAGTTAGTCAAAGTGTATATATGAACATCGTTGAGTAATATTCCGTATCACGTGAGAGAGCAACCTGGGCCGAAACACCCTGGTTGCTGTGTCAGTCAGTACTTCTTGAAATCAACGCCGATGCGATCACCCAAGTCAGGGAAGCGATTGACCGGTCGGTTGCCGTGGTCCGGTGCCGCTTCGCCCCACGCAAACCAGACGTCGGGCTCGCGGGTGTCCCCGACTCGGCGCCAGCGGCCGTCCACCTGCGGATTCTTCAGCGTGCCCAAGCCCACCAGGCGGCCTTTGGGGTCAGGGATAAACTCCCATTGCTCACCAAACGCGCTGTAGCGGATACCTTCTTGCCAGTAGCCGTTGGAACCGAAATCCACCTCACCGGTCACGTCGTAAGTAAAGCGGACCTCACCGCGTTCGTTGGTCAGGATTGCAAAGCCGAACTGGTCATTGCCCAGCGTGAAGTGCCCGGCATCGATACTGCCGTCCTTGTAGCGCGTGGCCCAGGTGTACCAGACAAGTTCAAGTTTTTCCTGAACCAAGGCGTCCTTGCTCTTGTAGATTTCGCCGCCTTCGTACATGTAAATCGGATCAAAACCGATCATGCCACGCACTTTCTTGCCCAGAATGGTGCCTTCCATTTCGAAGATATTGGCGACGTAATACATGCCTGCATCGGCGCCAGGGAGGTACCAGTGCATACCGGGCTTCACCAGCGTGCCACGGATCTCCATCACGCCTTCCTCTTGCCAGCTGCAGTCCTCAGGGCTCCAGGTGACATGAAAAGGGTTGCCGGCCAGTTCCGGATCGCTGCGCCAATGGACGTGGTCGGTTTCGAGGGTGCGTCGGCAGTTGTCGTTGGGTACCGAATCACGACCGGCAGCATGCATGTGCATGCCGTCGTCATGACCCGCAGTGGTGAGCAGGTAAAAGGCCTACTGAGCGTGAGTGTTTTGATGCAGTGCATACACTCCAATTTGTGTGCGAGTTACCGCTGCAGCGGTCCGATGAGTATTGACCAAAACAGTTCTGCACCGCCTTCCTGAGTCAGTTTTTGTGAGCGTGATACATGCATAGCCATACCCAGTGACTTAAGAAATAGTGATTGATCATCATGATCCACCGAAAGCATCTCGTTAAAGCCACCACGAGCAGATGCACTGCTGGAGAATTCAATACTTCGTCCGCTCATGCCGCCAAGTGCGACGGAACATTCGCTGGCTTTGTTGCCCTGGCGATAGATCGCGCCGGTGAAGGTATTGCCGTCGATGCGGCGAAACTGACAGCTGATCCCGTCATTGCGAGCTTCCAGCTCCTGCAGCGAACCTTCGAAAAAGCGTGAGATGAAGTCAAACGATTCCTGCAAGTACCTATCAGCATCCAATTCACTGAACGTCTTTTTAAGGGCGAGGTTGCTGGAGCGAGAGGGGGCAACTACCGACGCTGAGAAAGAGGGCGCAGTTGGAACGGCAAGCAGGACAGGCGAGGTCACTGACGGTGAAATGCGTGTCACCACAGCTCGGATCTGCCTGGCGACATCGGTGTAGGCCTCGTCGTAATTCGGCCACGTCGTGATGGCTTTGCCATCCTTGGGTGCAGCGAGCAGATTGCCCAGCGGGGTTGAATGCCAATCGCAGGGCCGGACGATCACCGGGATGATCTGTGCTTCTCCTGCGGCATTTCGCTCCAAGGCTCGTGCCATTTCGATGGAATAGCAGTAGCGAGAATCGAGAAAGCTTGAGCTGACGAGCAACAGGATGACGTCGGCCGCATTGATTTGTTGATCTATTTCATTTCCAAGATGCTGTCCAGCCAGAATTCGCCTGTCGTGCCATGATTCGATGAGCCTTTCATGGCGTAACGATGCCAGGTGTTTTTCTAACTGATCACGGTATTGCTCGTCATCGTGAGAATACGAAAAAAAGACCTTTGCCATTGTCACTCCTAACCTGCCCGTTGATGAATATGCGCTTCCGAATTGTCGTGTCGAAATAGATCATGTGACTTGTGACGACTCAAGGCATATTCGCACAAGGCTGCGCCGGGCGCTCATACGCTTAACGCATCAAGGTGGTGACTGGAAGGCTGAACAACGGCGGCGTATGCCAGTAGCTGTCTTGACGCCCGAAATTTCGGTTATGCCACTTGAGCTGAGCACTCTGCCGGCTTTCGACCCAAGCAGGAGCTGCTGTGCTGTACCCTGTGCGGGAAGCCCTGTCGGGGAGGTGGATGGAAGTAAGCGTCAGGTTGGTTTATATGTTCATGGCTTCTGACAGAGTTTGACGCGCCCAGCCTTGGTCATTGAGTATCCGGTCAGGCAGTTCATCCAAGACCTCAGAGCCTTGCGGGGGCGCCTGCCCCACCAATAAATCATCTGCCCATCGACGTTACCTGGTTCATCTCTGGTGATTGGCAGAAGGCGCGAATCCCTCAGCTTGGAATAAATTCCCTCTTGACCCTTGAAACACTTCAAAAACAAGTCCACGATTAAGTCCTTTCCTGCATCGGAAAGAAAATAAAACCTTTATATTTCAATGGGTAGGACGCTAGATGCGAGTCTCGTTTCCCGCTCCAATCTCCTGATTTGTATTCGCTGTATCGTCAATCTGTGGTTATTCGCGCCGCGTTTTGACGCAACTGATCTAGGTAGTTTGCCCATTGTTGGGCTGCCTCTCGGCGTTGCGCCAGCAATTGAGCCCTTGCATACACTGCCCCGAGCGCACCCGGCATTCGGTGAGATAAAGACAGTTCAAGCACGATAGGATCTATACCCAAATGCTCGTGGGCTATGGTCCGGTAGGTCGCGCGAAAGCCGTGAGCAGTGATGTTGTACTCCGGCCAAATACGCTGAAAGGACTTGAGCATGGAGGTCGGGTTTATGGGACGTCCCGGATAGACCGGCGAGACGAACACCCAGCCTTTGCCTTCTTCATCCACCACGCGGGTTTTATGTAGCTCGCGTAACAGAACCAAGGCTTGTTCAGGCAACGGCACGATGTGTTTGCTCTTGTCCAGATGCTTGGTCTTGCTCACCACATAACGCCAATCGGCGCCCACCAAGTCGACATCTTCCCAGCGCATCTGCACCAGTTCGCCTGGGCGGACCGGCAACATGACCAGCAGGCGCATTGCGGTGGCAACGCTGCCGTCGTTGCAGTCATCAAGGCGTAGAAGAAACCTGCCCAGGTCGGATGGCCTTTCGATCGCCGGGTTGCTGGTCACGATGTGGCGAATCTTCAACTCCTCAATGTTGCTGAGCGCCACGTTGCGCTCCACCCAGCCGCGACCTTCGGCAAAGCCCAGAACGGCACGTATGATGGTGCGCACGCGCCGGGCCATGGCCATGGTGCGCTGGCGGCGCAACTCAGTGATGATCGTAGTGATGTGCTCCAACTTGATCTCGCTGATCGGTTTTTTGCCAATGGCAGGCAAGATGTGGTTGTTCAGCGCTCCGGTAAAGCCCGAGATGGATTTTGTCACCAGTTCGGCAGACTTGAATGCCAACCATTGCTCGGCCACGTAAGCGAAGGTGCGCTCTTCATTGAGCAACTGTGCCTCGATTTTGGCGGTCTTGGCCTTGAGCGGAGCGGTGTGGTTAGCCACGTCGCGGCGTGCGCCGCGGGCAATGTCGCGCGCCTCCTTGAGGCTAATGTCGGGGTAAGCGCCGATGGAGAAGCGGTTTTCCTTCCCATGCAGCCGATACTTCAATCGCCAAACCTTGGAAGGGGATTTGCCGACCTTACTCGACGCCCTCACCTCCAAGTAGAGGCCAGGAACTTCGCCATCGGCGTGTTTGCCAGGTTCGGTCAGTGAGCGGATCAAGGCATCGCTGAGTTTTCGTTTGAAAACAACCGCATTATTTGGGGGCATCGGTGGGGGCATCCTTTTTAAGGAACCGAAATTTGCCCCCAATTATGCCCCCATGAGTCGTGGAATCCATTGGATTTAGACAGACGGCTATGGACTTAAACAACCAATAACTTGTTGTTATAAAACGGTTTTATGGAATTTAGTGGAATTCCATTACAGGCTATCGGGGTCCCCGAAAAACATCTGAATCCGCGACCTCAACCACCGCTCCCCCGGATCATTGTCCTGCGACCCACGCCACGCCATGTGCAATTCGAACGTGCGCACCGGCAATGGCGGTTCTTCTGCACGCAAGCCTCCCGCGGCCGTCAGTGCTTCGGCCGCGTAGTCCGGCACGATGGCAACAATGTCGGTGCCTGCCAGCAACGTCCCCAGGCCGTTGAACTGCGGTACTGCGAGCACCACATGGCGCTTGCGGTCGAGCTTTTCCAACTCTTCATCGATAAACCCGCTCAAGTCGCCGGCGAACGACACCAGGGCGTGGGGGCGGGCGCAGAAGTCGTCGAGGCTCAGGGCGCCCGGCACGCTGTCGGCGCGCAGCAGTTTCGGCAGGCTGCGGCGCAGTACTTTGCGCTTGGCGTTGGCCGGCAGGTCGGCGGTGTAGCTGACGCCGATGGAAATTTCGCCGGAGGCGAGCAGGCCGGGCATCAGGATGTAGTTGACGCGGCGCACTACCAGTACGATGCCGGGCGCTTCCGCGCGCAGGCGTTTGAGCAGTTGGGGCAGCAGGGCGAATTCGACATCGTCGGACAGGCCGATGCGGAACACCGCGGTGCTGGTGGCCGGGTCGAACTCGGCGGCGCGGCTGACGGCGGTGGAAATCGAGTCCAGGGCCGGGGAGAGCAGGGCGAAGATTTCCACGGCGCGGGCCGAGGGTTCCATGCTGCGCCCGGTGCGTACGAACAACGGGTCATCGAACAGCCCGCGCAAGCGCGATAACGCTGCGCTGATGGCCGGCTGGCCAAGGAACAATTTCTCGGCAGCGCGGGTCACACTGCGCTCATGCATCAAGGTTTCGAATACGATCAAGAGGTTAAGGTCGACACGACGCAGGTCGTTACGGTTCATCTTGTGTCCTGGAAGAGTCAGCTTTACTTGACGAGAGCGGCCATATAAGAGCCCTGAAGGTCCATTCAGACGCGTGACCGGTATGAATCTTACGGGGAAAGGCTGGTACTCTGCACCGGCTAATTGAGTTTTCCTACGATACTTGAGGTCTATTCCTCAGATGCGGAATCAATGACAGACATGTCGACTATTAACGGCGACCGGTGGTCTTAGCCGGAAAGCCCAGATAGAGTTCATGGCAATAGAGGTTACTTTGACGAGGTTTGCGATGTCCCGCACGATCCGTTTTCACAAGTTTGGTCCGGCCGAGGTGCTCAAGTGCGAAGAGCATGCAGCCGCGCAGCCCGCACCGGGCGAAGTGCAGGTCCGTGTCGAGGCGATTGGCATCAGCTGGTATGACATTTTGTGGCGCCAGAACCTGGCGTCTTCCCACGCACGCCTTCCATCCGGCCTTGGCCATGAGATGGCCGGGGTGGTCGTAGCCTTGGGCGAGGGCGTGGATGACTTGGCAGTGGGCGATAAAGTGGCCAGTTTTCCGGCCGAGAGCCCCAATGATTACCCGGTGTATGGCGAGCAGATCGTCCTGCCCCGTTCGGCCCTGACCCGCTATCCGGACGTCCTGAGCCCCATCGAAGCCAGCGTGCACTACACGCCGCTGCTGATCGCCTACTTTGCGTATGTGGACCTGGCACGGGTCAAGCCCGGGCAGTTTGCCCTGGTGACTGACGCCAGCCACTGCGCCGGCCCTTCGTTTGTGCAACTGGGCAAGGCCCTGGGTGTGCGGGTGATTGCTGCCACCAAGGACAGCGCAGAGCGCGAGTACCTGCTCTCTCTTGGCGCAGAAAAAGTCATCGTCACCGAAGAACAGGACCTGCTGATGCAAATCAACAAGTTCACCGACAACCGCGGCGTCGATGTGGTGTTCGATGGCTTGGGTGGCCCGCAGATGTCGTTGCTCGGTGATGTGCTGGCGCCACGTGGCAGCCTGGTGCTGTATGGCTTGCAGGGCGGTAACCAGACACCGTTCCCAGCGTGCGCGGCGTTCCAGAAGAACATTCAGTTCTTCGTGCACTGTATCGGCAACTTCACCGGCAAACCGGAGCTGGGCATCATCCAGGATCAGGTGGCGTTGCAGCGCGCGTTGCGTGACATCAACCAACTGACCGCCGATCGTGTGCTCGTTCCCCTGAAAACCACGGTGTTTCCGTTCAATCAGTTTGTCGAAGCCCACCGTTATATGGACGAATGCCCATGTCGCGAACGGGTTGCGTTGCAGGTTGCGGCTGTTTGAGCTGTAGGAGTATTCGTAAATGAGTGCTCCGACGCCTGAGTGAATGGGGCAAATGCGCCATTTGACAGGGCTTAACCCGCCCGCCCCAGAAGGTGCCGACCTGGCACTTTAGCCCGCAAATCCGGACCTTCCTCCCTGACGCCGCCCTGAATCCCAGCGCGGCGTTGTTGTGTGTGCGCCATTTACGCGACATCGGTTGCTCATCTGAGCTGGTTTCAGGCCAGCTTCTGTATCTATTAATCATTATTCCAGCACTGATAATTGCGCCTTCACTTTCATCTCAAGGACTGAGCAATGATTGAATCCATGACTCGGCTGCTGATAGTTGCTCGAACTATCGACGCGGCCCACAGGTGTACTCAGCAAGACAGGTACTTTCATAAAGCGTACCGGCCATGCAAATGGAAAAGTTGTTTGAGCCTATTGTCGGACACTTCTTTAAAAGGCTGGTTAAAAACGCGTAGGACCTTGTCGGAAGACTCCTAAGGCTAACCTTTTAGAAATTTTTACCAGTATTTTCATTAGGTTATGCGCTTGTACGGGTAAAAAATGCTTCCCGGCAATCCCTGTCGTTTTGTTGCGTGGTGCTAGTGTCTAATCATCGGCGCACAATGCGAGGCGCGATTTTCCTACACGCAAAATAGGTCAAGCAAACACTGTCAGCAGTTGCTTGAAACTGATATTTCAACTCGGGTAGTAGAACTATGAGCACTATTCACGAACAGGCTATGAATCATGTTTACCAGCAAGTTCTGCAACGACTGATCGGGCACTTCAATCGCGCGGGACGTACCGCTCTCCAGTTACTGGTCCAGCGAATCATTGTCGCGGCAGGCGGGATGGAACAGGTGGGGGACTTCAAGGTACTGGTGGCCCATGGTGGCGGTGAAGTCAGCAGCTATACCCTGGCGCTGCTCCGAGCGGCTCAACTGACCATTGCCGGTCGCGCGCCACGTACCTTTCAACTGAGGGTCGCGACGCTACGTCACGCGGGCATGACCGAGGGGCAGCTCGATACCCTGAATCGCGGCTACGGCCGGCTGTTTCTCCACGATGACCCGCGTGTCGAGTTGTTGATGGTGGAAAACCAGGAGGTACAACCCTTCAATCACCAGCGTCCGGCCTCAGCGATCGGGCGAAAGATCAGCCAGCGCAATATGTTGATGGTGGGCCATGTGAGTGCCGGGGACTGCCGCGCCACCCTGTGCAACGACACTTACCTGGCCGTCGGTGATTTTTACCAGCGTGTCACCACGTGCAATGGCGGCATCCATGCGCTGGTCAGTGGTGACTCCCCGCGTAGGCAGAGTCAGTTTCTTGCCTGGCTCAAGAAAACCGCCCAGGGCGCAGGCGTCCATGTTCCCAAGGGCCATCCGCTGTCGCTCAACGCGTTGTTCGCCCACATGGACGAGTGGAGCACCGGTTATTACCAGGATGTGTTCGGTGAGCATTACGTGGCCAGTGATAACCCCAGCACGGCGGGGCATCGTCACTTGGCCTACATCGGCATCGCCGACCTGCTGGAAGATGTCGACATCGCGTCGACCTCCCTGCTGACCGAGTTCATGGCCTACGCTCCCGATCCACTGGGCTTTCACTTCAGCCATCCGGCCTATTCCAATCCGTTGCTGATGGCTCATCTACGTGGGTTGCAGGCCGAATGCCTGCGTGCGCTGGATTATGAGGAAGGCGTCGAAGGTTTTGTCCAGCAGGCCGCCGGGTACATGCGCCGTCTGCGCATGCCCGACGACTTGCTCGTTCAGGCCGGGACCCGCGAAGGGCGCATGCTCTGGAGTACCTACGCCCAGGAGTTCTTCGGCTTGGATGAGACCCAGCTGACCTGCCTGCTGTTTTCACCCTTTGTTCATCACGGAGAGCGACTGGAAGGTTATCTGCGCCAATGTCACCCGGGCATGCTGGTGGCGTTGCCTGAGTTGCACAAAGTCCTCCAGGGCAACGGTTCCGCCGAAATGCTGCAGCAGTGGGTAACGGACACCAGCGGTTTGCCGATGCCCTTGTTGCAGCACCTGTACCGCAAACGGCCGCTGGCCAGAGAAAACGGCATGTGTCGCGCCGCTGCGGCCCAGGGCGCCGCGCAGGCCGTGCCATTGTTCGGGCGATGACGCTGCGCGGCGAGCGTCAGGCGGATTTCGCGTATCAGGCGGTCTATCGCTACATGATCAGCCTGATCAACGAGGTCAGTACCGACACCCGGGTAAAACTGCCGTCGTTACGGCAGTTGGCCGGACGCCTGAACGTGTCCATTTCGACCATCCAGTACGCCTATGCGCTGCTGGAGAAGGAGGGCAGGGTGTATTCGGTGGCCAAATCCGGCTATTACGCCTGGCCGATGTCGGCAAACCCGCTGGCGTGGGCCGGCGGGGGCCTGCTTGATCGCCTCTACGCGGCGGCCCGGCGCCCCGGCATGCTGGTACTCAGTGGTGACGAGCCGGCATTGCTGGGCTCCCTGGATGAAACACTGCTGCGGCTCGAGCGGGAACTGGTGCGCCAGTACCCGTCGCATTTGCAGCCCTGGTCCCAGCCCTGCGGTGTATGGGAATTACGCGCAGCCCTGGCCGCGCGCTATACCTCGTCGCCCACGCGCTGCTGGCATGCCGACGACGTGTACATCGGCGCCGACCTGCGCGGCGTGTTGGACATCCTGATCGAAGTGCTGGGCCTGCGGGGCACCACCGTGATTGTCGAGTCGCCCTGCGACTGGTTGATCCTGCGCCTGTTGCAGGACGCCGGGGTGCGCATCATCGAGTTGCCCTGGACGCTGGAGGGTCGCCTGGATCGAACTGTGCTGGGGAAGCTGTTGCGTGATGAGCCTGTGCATCTGGTGTTGCTCTCGTCTTCCGTCAGCCTGCCCAGCGGGGTGGCCATGTCAATCGACGAGCGTCTCGACGTGGCACACCTGCTGGAGCAGTCCGGTTGTTGGTTGCTTGAAAACGACACCTTTGGCGAGCTGGGTTTTGAAGCCCCCCACACCGCATTGCGTGAACGGGTGAACCCTGAGCGGCTGATCGTGTTTTCTTCGTTCGAGAAAGTGCTCGGCTCGGAAGCCCCCTACGGCTACCTGCTGTGCCGGCGCATGAGCAATGAGTTGCAGCGTCAGTTCCTGCTGCGCTCATTCCGTTTATCGTCGATCCGTCAGCGCGCGATTGCCCGTTTGTACCAAAGCGGGCGGATTGACCAGCACCTGCACACGCTGCGCCAACGCTTGAGCGAGCAGGCGGCGCACATGAGCCAGCGCCTGGAACAGCACTTGGGCGACCAGGTGACTTATCGGATGCCGGCCGCCGGTGCCGCGTTCTGGCTGGCCTCCACCCGGGCCGTAGACATGCGCCAGGCATTTCAGCGCCTGCTGGCACGGCAAGTGGTGATCGCCCCCGGGGAGCTGTTCAGTGTCAGTGGCTTGCACCAGCAGCACCTGCGCGTGAGTCACACCTTCCACGGGCAGCCCAATCTGGATATTGCCCTGGAAGCATTGAGCGACGCGTTGCGCCAGGCGCAGACTGGGTGAAATTTCTCTTAACGATGTAGGATCGATACCATCGCGCAGCAGTCCAACTCTCAGTAAACTGGCATTTTTTCCGAATCCTTCTATCCGAGGTTTATGCATGACAATCAGTCCTTTTGCGGGCAAGCCGGCGCCGGCCCAGTTGCTGGTGGATATCCCGCGACTGGTCACGGCCTATTACACCGGCCAGCCTGATGCAGCGATCTCTACCCAGCGCGTAGCCTTTGGTACCTCCGGGCACCGTGGCAGCTCGTTCGAACTGAGCTTCAACGAATGGCATGTGCTTGCCATCAGCCAGGCCATCTGCCTGTATCGCGAAGCCCAAGGCATCAACGGCCCGCTGTTCGTTGGCCTGGATACCCATGCACTGTCGACCCCGGCCGGTGCAAGCGCGCTGGAAGTGTTGGCCGCCAATGGTGTGCACGTGATGCTCGCCGAAGGCGATGAATACACGCCAACCCCGGCAATTTCCCACGCCATCATCTGCTACAACCGTGGCCGTACCAGCGGCCTGGCCGACGGCATCGTTATCACGCCGTCCCACAACCCGCCGCAAAGTGGTGGCTACAAGTACAACCCGCCCAACGGCGGCCCGGCCGATACCCACGTCACCAAGTGGATCGAAGCCAAGGCCAACGAGCTGCTGGCCAATAAACTGGCGGGGGTCAAGCGCATCACCCATGCCCAGGCGCTCAAGGCCGACACCACCCATCGCCATGACTACCTCAACAGCTACGTGGCCGACCTGATCAACGTGATCGACATGGACGCCATCCGCAGCGCCGGCCTGCGCCTGGGCGTGGACCCGCTGGGCGGAGCAGGGGTGCGCTACTGGTCGGCGATTGCCGAGCACTATCGACTGAACCTGGAGGTGGTGAACACTGAAGTCGACGCCACGTTCCGCTTCATGAGCGTCGACTGGGACGGCCAGATCCGCATGGACCCGTCCTCCAGCTACGCCATGCAAGGCCTGATCGGTCTCAAGGAACGCTTCGACGTGGCCTTCGCCTGCGACCCGGACCACGACCGTCATGGCATCGTGACCCCGTCCGGCGGCCTGTTGGCGCCGAACAACTACTTGGCGGTGTCCATCGACTACCTGTTCCAGAACCGTCCAGACTGGCGCGCCGATGCGGCCGTGGGCAAGACCGTGGTCAGCAGCGGCCTGATCGATCGCGTGGCCGCGCGCATCGGTCGTCGTCTCTATGAAGTGCCTGTGGGCTTCAAGTGGTTTGCCGATGGCCTGTTCGAGGGTTCATTGGGCTTTGGCGGCGAAGAAAGCGCCGGGGCGTCGTTCCTGCGCAAGGATGGCACGGTGTGGAGCACCGACAAGGACGGCCTGATCCCGGCCTTGCTGGCGGCGGAAATGACCTCGCGCAAAGGCCAGGACCCGAGCCAGATCTACCGTGGTCTCACCGATGCCTTGGGGGAGCCGTTCGCCATTCGTGTCGACGCCAAGGCCACCCCGGCGCAAAAAGCCTTGCTGGGCAAGCTGTCGCCGCAACAGGTGACTTCCACCGAGCTTGCAGGCGAAAGCATCCAGCAGATCCTCAGCCATGCGCCAGGCAATAACCAGGCGATCGGCGGGTTGAAGGTGATGACCGAAAACGGCTGGTTCGCCGCGCGGCCGTCGGGTACCGAGGACATCTACAAGATCTATGCCGAGAGCTTCATTGGCGAGGACCACCTCAAGCAGCTGGTGGAAGAGGCGCAGGTGCTGGTAGACGGCGCTATCTCGGAATAACCCCGCAAAACCAATATGGGAGGGGGCAAGCCTTAATGCCAGTCAGTTAAGGCTTTTTGTAGGAGCGAGCTTGCTCGCGAAAAACTCACAGGCGCCGCGTTCATTCAGGAAGCACGCGTTATCGTTGACGTTTTTCGCGAGCAAGCTCGCTCCTACAGGGGGCGATGTACGCTTAACTGACTGGCATTAGGGCAAGCCTCTCCCATAGTTTATTGGGCCAAAGCGTTGGATCAGGCCAGATCGACCAACACGATCTCACTGTCTTCAACCGCCGTCACCCGCAACACCTGCTCATCCTCAACCGCCACACCGTCTCGAGCGTGCGCACGCAAGCCGTTGACCTCAATCACGCCGGTCGCCGGTACCAGATAAGCCCGACGCCCAATGTCCAAGCGGTATTCCGCGCTTTCCCCGGCTTTCAGGTTCGCCGCTACCAGGCGTGCATCCGCGCGGATGCGCAGGCTCTCGCTGTCACCGGCCTTGCCACTGGCCAGGGTCACAAACCCTTCGCGATCACCTTTCGGAAACGGCTTGGCGCCCCAGGAGGGTGGCAGGCCGGCCTCGTTCGGGATGATCCAGATCTGGAAGATCTTGGTCGGCGTGGCTTCCAGGTTGTACTCGCTGTGGGCGATCCCCGTGCCTGCGCTCATCACCTGCACATCACCGGCCTCGGTGCGGCCCTTGTTGCCCAGGTTGTCGGCGTGGCTGATGGCGCCTTCACGCACATAGGTAATGATCTCCATGTCGCGATGGGCGTGCTGCGGGAAGCCGGTGCCGGGGGCGATGATGTCGTCGTTCCAGACCCGCAGGTTGCCCCAATGCATACGCTCGGGGTCGTGGTATTCGGCAAATGAAAAGTGGTGATGGGCGTCAAGCCAGCCATGGTGGGCGCCGCCCAGGGCGTTGAAAGGTCGAAGTTCAAGCATGATCGTCTCCTGTTGATGGCGCCTATGATCCGTGAGCCCATGATCGAAAAAAAGCGTAAAAAATGCCTGATTCCTATCGGTGAATTAGATTGATTGCTGGCGTTTTGACTTTCACTTCATCGCCTAACTGCATGACGGTAAAGCAATTGGCTGGAACTGAGCGCCGATTCCGGCGACCATGGTGCCCTTGTCAAAACCCAGCTCATCGCAGGAGTCCGCGTGCCGCAACACAAGCCTGATCTGCCCCCCGAACTGCGCCCATTGGCGGAAATGCCGCTGCTCAAACGCCTTGCCGCACGCCTGTTTGGCCATGGCCTGACGCGTTTGCGCGCACAGCATCGGTTTTCCTGGTTGCACGGGCAGGCCGATGGTTTTCGCAGTGGTCACGAGGCCGGCGTGGAGTATGGCTATCGCGAGGGCAAGGCCGATGGCATCGAGGAAGGCCGACAAGTCCTGTTGATCCGCGACTTCCGTCCCGATGAGCACCGCGCGCCCGGCGTCGATGACAGCCTGTTCGACGATTGGCGGCTACCCTTGACCGCCGACGTGAAGAAACGCATCAAGGCTGATGTGGCCCGGTTGCTGCCGGCCCATGCCCAGCCGAGCGCGGCGCAATGGAAGATGATCTTCAGCGATACGCCGTCAACCTCGGTGATCGCCGGTGCCGGCGCGGGTAAATCCACCTCGCTGGTGCTGCGTATTTTGCTGCTCACCCATTACCTGGGGTTCGAATTGAGCTCGATGACCGTGGTGACCTTCACCCGCGAGTCGCGCAAAGACTTCATCAACAAGCTCATGGACATTCTCACCCTGTGGGGCCAACCCATTGATATGAAAGAAGCCCAGGCGGTGGTACGCACCTTTCACTCGCGCATCCTGCCGATGGTCCGCAGCCTGCCGGGTTTTGAGCGCCTGCAGGCGTTTGAAAACCTCAGTGCCGGTTTCGAAGACGCTGACAGCAACCCGTTCGACCTGCGCATCAGCGACGCCCAGCGCCAGCAGATGAATGCCTGCTACCACCAGTTGCAGGGGCGACATGCACGGTTTCGTGAACTGATTGCACCGCTGGCACGCCACGGCCTGCAACTGCGCGAACTGGAGCGCGATCATCCGGATGTACAAAAGCGCATAGCGGTGACCGAACTGGCGGCCAAGCGCGATGAAGAACTCTGCGATGTGATCGAGGACCTGTGGTTTCGTGCCGGCGCCTGGCCGATCAAGGGGATTGAGCCCAGTCGCCAGCGCTTCGAAATCAATGGCGCGCAGTTCCATTGCCACGGCTATATCCCGGCGCTGGATGCGTGGGTAGTGCTGGGCTTTGACGCCAGGGAAAACCCCCAGGTCAGCCGGCCGAATTCGAAGCTGTCGGTCCGTGCAGAGTGGGCGGTAAAGCGCACCTTGTTTCAAGCTTTCTGTCGTAAGCCATTGATATGGCTTGATAGTTATGATGCATCAAAGCGTCTTTTAAGTAGTCTCGCCGGGGATGCCAGCGCGGGTCCCGGCTTTGATTACAAGGTCAAGGGTGAGCTGGCGTCGGCGCCGCTGCTGGACAGTTTCGTGATGGCCGCCGGCTTTATCGAGAACCTGGGGCTGGACGTGCCGACCGCCGTCGGCCAGATGAGCTTCGCCAAGGACGACCCGGACCGGTTCTTCTTTGAAGCCCTGAGCATTTTCTGGAAGGCCCTGGAAGACCACCTTCTCGACCAATCACCGCCGATCATGACCTATAACCGCATGTTCTCGCTGTTCGGCGAGAACACCCCGGAAAATCTCAAGCTCCTCAGCGATCCGCTGCTGCGGCCAATGTCGCACCTGATGATCGACGAATTCCAGGACGTATCGCCCCAGATCGTTTCGTGGATACGCGCGAGCCTGCGGGAAATCCGCAGTCGTGGGCCGGCGATGCATGTGGGCCGTGGTGCGCAACGTTCGTCCTTGCTGTGCGTGGGCGATGACTGGCAGTCGATCTACGGCTGGCGCGGCAGTTCGCCCAAGTACTTCATGGAATTCAACCAGCAATTCCCGGCGCCGAGCACTACCCGCGTCATGCTCGGCGAGAACTACCGCAGCCATCAGCACATCATCGACGCCGCCGAACATATCGTGCGCGCCGCACCGGCCATCCCGGGGAAAAAGGCCAAGGCCAGCGGCACGCCAAAAGCCTTGGTGCCGGTCACGGTATTGGAGCGGGACGATGCGGCGTTGGGGCGGCAACTGCTGGAGCATTATCAACGGGGCGATTCGATATTAATGCTGTATCGAAAAAGTAGCGATAAGTTACTGATTCAAGAGCATATTCAGTCGATTGTTAATGTTGATTCTAGCTTGCCCGCAGCGACGCGCAGGTTGAAGCAGCTGACGTACCACAGCGCCAAGGGCCTGCAGGCGGATGCGGTGTTCCTGCTCGGTGATTGCCAGCATGTGACCAGCTCGCCCTACAAGAACCAGGTCTACCGCATGGCGGGCCTGGGCAAGGACGGGGACAGCGAACCCTACGACACTGCGCAAAAGGACGAAGTGCTGCGCCTGGCCTACGTCGGGATTACCCGGGCCGTGAGCCATTGCTACTGGTATGTGGAAAAAACCGAGGGCCAGGCGGTGAATGTGCCCAAAGCCTCGGAGCGGGTCGACGGCAGGAAAGCGTTTTTCGACGATCAGCGCCATTAGTAGGGGACAAATGCGATTCCAACGTGGGAGGAGGCTTGCCCCCTCCCACAGTTGAGCTTCTTTCTGCTGGCTGGACCGGAATCAGGCCCTCAGCGACAACGGCGGCACAAACGACTCCAACTCATCCTCCACCGCCTCGATAATCCGCTCCACATCGGCAGCATTCATCACGGTGGCGCAGGGGATGCCGGCGATGGCAATCAGCGTCTCGCCGCTGGCCCGGTCGAACAGGCGGGCGACCATACTGCCGGGCGCATCCATGCTGCCCTCGAAGCCCATCGGATGAAAATGCCAGCGCATCAGCTGGCAGGCGTTGGGGAATGTCACTTTGTTCATGTTGCCCACCTTGTTCATTGAGCGCTTCCTTTAGCTCGCGGCAGGGGGCCAGGACCGTCACTGGTCGTGGCGTCGTAGAAGCTAAAAATAGCATTCGTTCGCAAGTACAAGGTGACTTTTTCTGCCCCGTTCGGCGGTTGTCAGCCATTCGCTTGATGTGGGTCATCTCTTACTCACGATTGGGCACAATGCCACTAATGCGAAGTTCCACTTGGCCATTGTCGGCAGTGGCAAAATTCGGCAATCTCCGAGGTTTACCCGCCTCAGAGCCTTCCATGCCCGACATCGCGCCAGACGATGATTGCCATAACACCCACGCCACGCGTGAGCTGGTGTTGCGCCACCACCTGTGCTGGCGTCATCGCGACCTTGACGGCGTGATGTCCTACTACCACCCGGACATCCAGTACCACGACTTTTTCCAGAACCGTGTGGTCGGTTACGCCGAACTGCGTGAGTACCTGCAAGCCAGCATGCCCCGCGAAGCCGACGAAGCCATTGAACATACCGACCGCATCCGTGCCGATGGCGACACGGCATTCATCCAGTACCGAATCACCTTGCGCGGCGGTCAGGGGCTGGTGTCATTCCGTACCAGCGAGGCCATCACCGTCCGCGATGGGTTGATCTGGCGCGTCAACGAGTACGCGTCATTGGTGCATGAACAACCCTCCCAGGCCCAGCGCCCCAGCGTCAGCCGCCTGGGCCTGTCACCCCAGCAATTGGGGCATATGGCCAATGACTTGCAGCAGTACTTCGAGTGCAGGCAGCCTTATCTGGACCCGGAACTGGACCTGCAGCGTGTCGCCAAGGAGTGTGGCTACAGCCGCAATCAGATTTCCTACCTGCTCAACCAGGTGCTGGGGCAAAGCTTCTACCGCTACGTCAACCAGGCTCGGCTCCAGCACCTGCTGGCCGCACTGGATACCGCGCAACCACCGATCAAGGTCGACGACCTGGCCTTCGCCGCCGGTTTCAATTCGTTGTCGGCGTTCTACAGCGCCTTCCGCCAGCACACCGGCCAGTCGCCCAAGGCCTACGTCAAACAAATTTCCCTGCGTGCACGCGCGCAAGACAGCGAATAACCCGGAGTTCTAGGATCCCTCCATCGAAATGTGGTTGGGGAACTTGGCATGCCGGCATGGCGCACTATCAGTTTATGGATGGACCAACTGGACGACCCGCTGTCGGCGCGGCCGGCCCTTGAGCATGACCTGGACGTCGATGTGGCCATTATCGGTGCCGGCTACACCGGGCTGTGGACCGCCTACTACCTGAAACGCCAGGCGCCTGAGTTGAAGATCGCGATTATCGAGGCGCAAACCGCTGGCTTCGGCGCCTCGGGCCGTAACGGCGGCTGGCTGATGGGCAATCTGCTGGGCGAAGACCGCCTGCTGGCCGGCCTTGCGCCTGAACAGCGCCGCGCCTCCTTCGACCTGCTGCATGGCATTCCCGACGAAGTGGCCCAAGTGCTGGCCCGGGAAGGCATCGACTGCGACTACCGCAAGGGCGGCGCGCTGTACTGCGCCGCACGCTACCCCGAGCAGGAAGGCAGCCTGCGCGCTTACCTGGACAAGCTCTACGCCCAAGGCCTGACCGAAGCCGACTATCGCTGGCTGAGCCCTCGACAGTTGGCTGAACAGATCCGCATCGCCAAGCCCTATGGCGGTATCCATGCCCCCCATGTCGCCACGATCAACCCGGCCAAGCTAGTGCGCGGTCTTGCGCGGGTGTTGGAGAGCATGGGCGTGACGATCTATGAAAACACGCCGGTGACCCACTGGCAGTCCGGTACTGTGCGCACCGCCAAGGCCCGTGTGCGCGCTGCCTGGGTGGTGCCGGCTGTCGAGGGTTATGCGAATACCTTGCCGCCCCTCGGCCGATACCAGTTGCCGGTGCAAAGCCTGATCGTTGCCACCGAACCGCTGCCCGCCGGCACCTGGGATGAAATCGGCCTGAGCCATGGCCAGGCCTTTGGCGAAAGCAGCCGCCAGGTCACCTATGGCCAGCGTACGGTGGATAACCGCCTGGTGTTCGGCGCCCGCGGTGGTTACCAGTTCGCCGGCAAATTGCGCCACAACTTTGATTTGACTGACAGCGAAGTGGCACTGCGCCGCTACCTGTTCGGCGAACTCTTCCCACAGCTGAAAAAGGTGCGGATTACCCATTCCTGGGGTGGCAACCTCGGCATGTCGCGCCGTTTCCGCCCGCACATGCTCTGCGATCACAAGACCGGCATCGCCCTGGCCGGTGGTTACGGCGGGGAGGGCGTCGGTGCCACCAACCTGGGCGGCCGCACCTTGGCCGACCTGATCCTCAGTCGCGACACACCTCTGATCCACCAACCCTGGGTGATCCGTGAGCGTGGCCTGCACGCGCTCAAGGCCTGGGAGCCGGAGCCATGCCGCTGGCTTGGCTACAACGCGATCATTCGCAGTTTTGTCCATGAAGACCAGGTGCTGGCCAACCCCAACACAGCACCTTGGCGCCGCAAGCTGGCGATCGGCATAGCCGGGTTCATGGAAGGTTTCATGCATTGAGCCGTTTCACCTACACGAGAAAACCCCATGAGCATCACTCAATTCAAAGACGCGCTGCATGCCCAACTGCCGGACTCATCACCGGTGGCCGTGCCCCTGGGCGAGCCGATCGCCGTGGCCTCGACCTTGAGCGTTGAACGCAGCGACGGCGTCGAGACCGGTATCTGGGAATGCACCCCGGGCCGCTGGCGTCGGCAGATCACATCCCAGGAGTTCTGCCACTTTATCCAGGGTCGCTGCACCTTCACCCCTGACAACGGTGAAATCGTTCACATACAAGCCGGTGACGCACTGATGTTGCCGGCCAACAGCACCGGTATCTGGGACATCCAGGCAACCGTGCGCAAAACCTACGTACTGATTTTGTAACGCTTTGATCCTTGATCGCCTGCCATAAAAACAGCCCTAAAATCGCCAGGAAATCGAACCATGAAAGCCATTGCCCTGTTGCCCTTGATGTGGGTGGCCGCTATCAGCCAAGCCGCTGAGACGGTGAAGATCTACAACTGGTCCAGCTATATCGCGCCGGACACAACGAAGAATTTCCAGAAACAAACCGGCATCGGTTTCAGCTACGACGTGTATGACAGTAACGAAACCCTCGACGGCAAGCTGATGACGGGTAACTCCGGCTACGACGTGGTGTTTCCGTCCAACCACTTCATGGCACGGCAGATCCAGGGCGGCGCCCTGAAGAAGCTCGACAAGAGTCAGTTGCCCAACTGGAAAAACCTCAACCCCGTACTGCTCAAGGCCCTGGAAAACAACGACCCGGGTAATGCCCATGGCTTCCCGTACCTGTGGGGCAGTACCGGCATCGGCTATAACATCGACAAGGTCAAGGCGGTACTGGGGGAAAACGCACCGGTGGATTCCTGGGACCTGATCTTCAAGCCCGAGTACATGGAAAAGCTCAGCAAGTGCGGGGTAGCGATCCTCGACAACGGCCCGGAATTGCTGCCCATCGCCCTCAACTACCTGGGGCTGCCGTCCCACAGTAAAAAACCCGAAGACTACAAAAAGGCCGAGGCGCTGCTGATGAAAGTGCGCCCCTATGTGGCGTACTTCCACTCCTCGAAATACACCGGCGACCTGGCCAATGGCGACATCTGCGTGGCGGTCGGTTTCTCCGGCGACGTACTGCAAGCCGAAAGCCGCGCCAAGGAGGCCAAGAATGGGGTGAAGATCGGCTATCAGATTCCCAAGGAAGGCGCCGCCATCTGGTTCGACATGGTGGCCATGCCCGCCGATGCCCCCGATGAAAAGGCCGGCTACGCGTTCATGAACTACCTGCTGGAGCCCCAGGTGATGGCGGACATCACCAACTCCGTGCACTACGCCAACGGCAACCGTGCAGCGGATAGCCTGGTAGACCCTGAGATCAAGGCGGACACCAAGATCTACCCCAGCGACGAAATGATGGGCAAGTTATTCGCGCTGGAGGCGATGCCGCTGAACATCGACCGGATTCGCACGCGGGTGTGGAACACCATTCGAATGGGCCGCTGAAGAAGTCTGATGTGGGGGGAGGGCGAGCCCCCCATTAATCTGAGTCTTGCATAAACAATTTCAGGCGACCGCATTCTTGTGGTGAGCGGGCTTGTCCCGCGCTGGGGTGCGAAGCGCCCCTGATGAAGACGAATGCGGTGTATCAGGTATTCCTCTGCGCCTGGTTTTGGGGCTGCTGCGCAGCCCGACGCGGGACAAGCCCGCTCACCACAGGGGTCCCAGTTTTCTGCGTGACAGCGCTAGGTCGAAGAGATTGTGGGACCTCCCACACTTGGTTTGAGTACACCCTGGGCTTCACGGGTTTTCCAGGTCATGCCCCAACGACTGGATAAACAACGAAAACAGTTCCGGCTGTGACGAGATGTCCAGCTTCGCGTACAGATGCCGGCGGTGCACCTTCACCGTGTCCGGCGAGATATGCAGGCGCTCGGCCATGGCCTTGGACGAGAATCCGCGCAGTACCAGGCGGGCGATTTCCAGTTCGCGGTCCGAGAGCACACCGCAACCGAATTGGCTCAGTGCATCCCGGATCTGGCGGTCCATGGCCGGCGCGCGCCGGGTGCTTTGTTGCCAGTGCTGCTGCATCAACGGCAGCACCCAGGCGGCCAGCGTCGTCAGCAACCCGGTCTCCTCAACGCTGAATCGCCGCTGCATGCCCAGTGACAGCGACAACGTCCCCGCGCCCGGCAACTGCAGGATCAATTGCACCTCGTCTTCCAGCACGTTGTCGTGGAAGTAGCTGAGGAAATACTCGCTCTGGCGAAAATGGTCCGGCGCCACTTCCTCAAGCCGGTACACGCCGCTGGCATACCCCTCGCGACACGCCTGGAAAAACGGATCGAGCAAATACAGGCCATTGAGGTACACCAGCATCGACGCCGGCTTGCTGCTCGGCTGGGCGTCGTACTCTTCCAGTGCCTGGGGCGCACCATCCACGGGATAGAAGATCGCCAGCGCGTTATCGAAGGGTACGCATTGGTGCAACAACAGCACCAGCTGTTTCCAGAAACGCTCGGTGCCGATGTGCGCAACAGTGCGGCCCAGGCCGGCGTGCATGCCGACTTCACGAAACAGGCTCATGTAGCAAGCTCCCGCCAACAAAAGATCGCCCCAAGGGTTCGGCTTTTGCCGGGTGCCGTCAAGGGGAGTACGCCAATAGGGGAATTGGCTGGCATAAACCCCACGGTTACCTTTGGCATCATTCAGCGGGAAACATATCCCGCCACTTTCAGACCTTTCGTTTCTGCCTCACACCAAGAACAACGACAGAGGATAACGATATGAGCACTTCCCCCACGCCCGACGGCGTGCTGAAACCCACCCTGAGCGTCTTCGATGTGGTGGCCATTACCGTTTCGGCTGTGACCCCCGCCAGTTCCGTTTTCGTGATCGCGCCCTTTGCCATCCAGCAGGCTGGCAGCGGCGTGTTCCTGGCGTTCGTGATGGCAGGGCTGCTCGCGCTGATGTTCGCGTTTTGCTACGCCGAACTGGGCCGCGCCCATAACAGCGCCGGTGGCGAGTATGTGTATGCCAAGCGCGTGTTCGGCGGCATGGCCGGCTACGCGACGTTCCTGACCGTATTGGTGATGCTGCTGTTTATCCCGCCGGTATTGGCCACCGGTGCCGCAACCTACCTCAACAACGCCTTGGGTACCAGATTCGACGCGCAAACCGTGGCCCTGGTGATCGTGGTGTGCAGCTACGCCCTGGGCATCCTCAATATCAAGCTCAACGCCTGGATCACCGGGATCTGCCTGCTGCTGGAAGTCGCGGCGTTGCTGGTGATCGTGTGCATCGGCTTCGGTAACCCGGTGCAGCCGGCCAGCGTGCTGTTTCAACCCCAGATTGTCGAAAACGGTGTGTTGCACCTGGCGCCCTGGGCCCTGGTGATCGGCGCGGTAGGCATTGGCCTGTTTTCCTACAACGGTTACGGCCCCGCCGTGTTGCTGGCCGAAGACATGAAATGCGGGGGCAAGGGCGTACACAAGGCGGTGCTGTGGTCCCTGGGCCTGGTGGTGGTGATCGAGCTGGTGCCGATCACGGCGCTGCTGATCGGCGCGCCGTCACTGAGTGCGATGATCAGCAGCCCGGACCCCATCGGCTACCTGCTCACCAGCCATGGCAACGAAACGCTGTCGCGCCTGGTCAGCGCGGGCATCTTCCTGTCGGTGTTCAACGCCATCGTCGCCATCGTTATCCAGATTGGCCGCGTGGTGTTCAGCAGCGGGCGCGATGCATTGTGGACGCCTACCATCAACAAGCTGTTTACCCGCATTCATCCGCGCTGGGATTCACCCTGGCTGGCCACGCTGTTCCTGGCGATCCCGTCGGCGTTGCTGAGCTTCAGCTCCAACCTGGCCGACCTCACCTCGTTCAGCGTATTGCTGATCATATTGGTGTACCTGGTGGTGGCGTTGAGCGCGCTGATGAGCCGCGTGCTGCTGCGCGACCGCGAGCATCCCTATCGCATGCCGCTGTGGCCGCTGCCGGCGTTGCTGGCTGCACTGGGCGCGGGTTACTTGCTGGTGACCTTGATCTACGCGGCGTCAGTACGCGACATCATGATCATCATCGGCTTGCTGGCCCTGTCGGTGATTCTGTATTGCATCAGTGGCCGGTCGAGTCCGGCCTTTCAAAAATTGTAAGGAGTGGTTATGCGTGCACGTCAATTGGGCATCACGCTGGGGCTGGGCACACCCGGCGAGTTGAATGCCATCACCGACGTTCCCGGGGTTCGGGTCGGTCACTGTACGCTCAAGACCCGCGTCGACGGTAAACAGGTGCGCACTGGCGTCAGCGTGGTCCAGCCCCGCGCCGGGGAAGCGCGGTTGCAGCCATGCTTTGCCGGGTATCACGTGCTGAACGGCAATGGCGACGCCACTGGCCTGGAATGGATCAGCGAGGCGGGCCTGTTGACCACGCCACTGGCCATCACCAACACCCACAGCATCGGCATCGTGCGCGACACCTTGATTGCCCTGGAGCGCGAGCGCCTGGCGGACCCGGCGGTGTACTGGTGCATGCCGGTGGTGATGGAAACCTACGACGGCCTGCTCAACGATATCTGGGGCCAGCACGTCACCCCCGAGCATGTGCGCCAGGCGCTGGACAGCGCCGAACGCGGCCCCGTGCAAGAAGGCGCGGTGGGCGGTGGGACGGGGATGATCTGCCATGAATTCAAGGGCGGTATCGGCAGCGCCTCGCGCCGTTTGCCGGCAGAGCAGGGCGGTTGGACTGTCGGCGTGCTGGTCCAGGCCAACCATGGCAAGCGCCAGGAACTGCGGGTCGACGGCTATCCGGTGGGCCGCCGCTTGATGGACCTGCCGTCACCCTTTGCCGAACGAGGCACGCCGGGCATGGGCTCGATCGTGGTGATCATCGCCACGGATGCGCCCCTGCTGCCGCACCAATGCCAGCGCCTGGCACAACGCGCGTCTATAGGCATCGCGCGCACCGGCGGTGGCACCGAGGATTCCAGCGGCGACCTGTTCCTGGCCTTCGCCACTGGCAACCAGGAACTGCCGCCAGCGGACTACGCGCGCAAGGGCCTGCCGTTGAGCAGCACCTTGCAGATGGTGAATAACGATCATATATCCCCGCTGTTCAGCGCTGCGGCGGAGGCGGTGGAGGAGGCGATCATCAACGCAATCCTGGCGGGCGAAGACATGGTGACCGACGACGGCGTACAGGTTCCGGGCTTGAAAGGCGAAACGTTGATACGGGCATTGCACGACACGGGCTGGCGCGCGTCCCGATAAGGGAGGGCCAGCGCCGATATATAAATATAAACAGTGGCTGTTTAATGTCGCCAATGACACCGTGACAATACAATGGATCCAATTATCAAGTGCGCCGTTCAACTTGAGTGGCTTTAGCGCTATTTAATATTTAAATAACCCTCCGCTGTCTTTTGTCGGACAACAGCAACGTTGCCCAACAGATACGGCGCCTAACTTGGAATGCATGTTTGTTGCCCGATTTTCATGCTGGAAAAGATGTAGACGAAAGATTTCAAGTTGTGTCAGTTTCGTGACGCCTTCAAAAGAGGCGAGTGATAGGACGATCTCGCCCACGGGATTCCTATCGACCCAAGACTGATGCATTTGCAAACAAGGAAGTACGTTTATGTCAAAAGCAAAAGACAAGGCTATCGTGTCGGCGGCGCAAGCCAGCACCGCTTACTCGCAAATCGATAGCTTCAGCCATCTGTATGACCGTGGCGGCAATCTCACGATCAATGGCAAACCCTCCTACACCGTTGACCAGGCGGCCACCCAGCTGCTGCGCGACGGCGCCGCGTACCGGGACTTTGACGGCAACGGCAAGATCGACCTGACCTACACCTTCCTGACCTCGGCGTCCTCGAGCACCATGAACAAACATGGTATCTCGGGCTTCAGCCAGTTCAACGCCCAGCAGAAAGCACAGGCCGCCCTGGCCATGCAATCCTGGTCGGACGTGGCCAACGTCACCTTCACCGAGAAAGCCACCGGCGGTGACGGCCACATGACATTCGGCAACTACAGCAGCGGCCAGGACGGCGCGGCAGCCTTCGCCTACCTGCCCGGCACCGGTGCAGGCTACGACGGCACCTCGTGGTACCTGACCAACAACAGCTACACGCCGAACAAGACCCCGGACCTGAACAACTACGGCCGGCAGACCCTGACCCACGAAATCGGGCACACCCTGGGCCTGGCTCACCCTGGCGACTACAACGCCGGCGAAGGCGCCCCGACCTACAACGACGCGACCTATGGACAGGACACGCGCGGCTACAGCCTCATGAGTTACTGGAGCGAGAGCAACACCAACCAGAACTTCAGTAAAGGCGGGGTAGAAGCCTATGCCTCTGGCCCGCTGATCGACGACATCGCCGCGATCCAGAAGCTCTACGGTGCCAACTACAACACCCGCGCCGGCGACACCACCTACGGGTTCAACTCCAACACCGGGCGTGATTTCCTCAGCGCCACGTCCAACGCCGACAAGCTGGTGTTCTCGGTCTGGGACGGTGGCGGCAATGACACCCTGGACTTCTCCGGCTTCACCCAGAACCAGAAGATCAACCTCAATGAGGCCTCGTTCTCCGACGTTGGCGGCCTGGTCGGCAACGTCTCCATCGCCAAGGGCGTGACCGTCGAGAACGCGTTCGGCGGTGCGGGCAACGACCTGATCATCGGCAACAACGCGGCCAACGTGATCAAGGGTGGGGCCGGCAACGACCTCATCTACGGTGGCGGCGGCGCGGATCAACTGTGGGGCGGCGCGGGCAACGACACGTTTGTGTTCGGCGCCAGTTCCGATTCCAAGCCAGGGGCGGCGGACAAGATCTTTGACTTCACCTCGGGCTCGGACAAGATCGACCTCAGCGGCATCACCAAAGGGGCCGGCCTGACCTTCGTCAATGCCTTTACCGGGCATGCCGGCGATGCGGTATTGACCTACGCGGCAGGCACCAACCTGGGCACCCTGGCCGTCGACTTCTCCGGGCACGGCGTGGCGGATTTCCTCGTCACCACCGTCGGCCAGGCAGCGGTCAGCGACATCGTGGCATGATGCACGGGCGCGGCGCGCAAGCGCCGCGTCTCCAGGCTGGAGCGTACAGATGCAGCGTTTTTACAATGTGATCGCCTGCGTGTTGCAGGTGATGTTCGTGTCGGCAGGAGCCCACGCAATGGCGAGCAGTCTTGTTTTACCCACCAGCGCCCAGCTGGCCGGGCATTGGCAGTTGCACCAGCAGGATCAGGTGTGTGCACTGGACCTGCTCGAGCAGGCCAATGCTTTGGGCGGCGATGTGGCCTGCGTGGCGCAGTGGCTGGGGGACAAGCCCCTGACCTGGTCGCCCACACCCGACGGTATCTGGCTGTTCAATGCCGAAGGCAGCGGGATCACCCATTTGAATCGTCAGAAAGACGGCGAGTATCAGGCGCGGACGAAGTCCGGCACCGTGGTTGAATTAAAACGAGTGCCTTAGTTGTTGTTATAAGCCTATAACTCGATTTCATTAGTTGAGCGGCCTCTATCGCGGAGGACGGCAAACTTATGCGCGTAATTTGATTCAAGGAAGATCAAAACCTATGGCCAGGCCCCATGCGGTTGCGCCTTTATTCAAGGCGCTGGGTGAATACAAGAGCATCTTGATCAGCGTCGGTTGTTTTACCGCGTTGATTAACCTGTTGATGCTGGTGCCGTCGATCTACATGCTGCAAGTGTATGACCGTGTGCTCTCCTCGCAGAATGAAACCACCCTGGTGATGTTGACCCTGATGGTGGTGGGCTTCTTTGCCTTTATTGGCCTGCTTGAGGTCATCCGCAGTTTTATCGTGATCCGCATCGGCAGCCAGTTGGAGCGGCGTTTCAACTTGCGCGTGTACAAGGCTGCGTCCGAACGCAACCTGCAACGCGGCCAGGGGCATGCCGGGCAATCCCTGGGTGACTTGACCCATATCCGCCAATTCATCACCGGGCCGGCGCTGTTCGCGTTCTTCGATGCGCCGTGGTTTCCCATCTACCTGTTTGTGATTTTCCTCTTCAACGTCTGGCTCGGGGTGTTGGCCACCGCCGGCGCAGTGCTGTTGATCGGCCTTGCGTGCCTCAACGAATACCTGACGAAGAAGCCATTGGGCGAGGCCAGTGGCTTCTCCCAGCAGTCGACGCAGCTGGCCACCAGCCATTTGCACAACGCCGAAACCATCCAGGCCATGGGCATGCTCGACGCGTTGCGCCACCGCTGGTTTGCTGTGCATTCGCAGTTCCTGGGTTTGCAGAACAGAGCCAGTGATACCGGGTCGGTGATCACCTCGTTGAGCAAATCCCTGCGCCTGTGCCTGCAATCCCTGGTGCTGGGCCTGGGCGCGCTGCTGGTGATCAAGGGCGACATGACCGCCGGGATGATGATCGCGGGCTCGATCCTGATGGGCCGCGTACTCAGCCCCATCGACCAGCTGATTGCGGTCTGGAAGCAATGGAGTTCGGCCAAGCTGGCCTACCAGCGGCTGGACGAATTGCTGCGCGAGTTCCCGCCGGAAGTGGAACAGATGAAATTGCCCGCACCCCAGGGCCAGGTCAGCTTCGAACAGGTCAGCGCGGCGCCGCCCGGGCGGCGCATGCCCACCCTGCATCAGGTCAGCTTCAGCCTCGGCGCCGGCGAAGTGCTCGGCGTGCTTGGCGCCTCGGGCTCCGGCAAATCCACCCTGGCCCGTGTGTTGGTGGGCGTGTGGCCGACCCTGGCCGGCACCGTGCGCCTGGACGGTGCGGACATTCACCGCTGGGACCGCGACGACCTCGGCCCGTACATCGGCTATCTGCCCCAGGACATTGAACTGTTCAGTGGCAGCATCGCCGACAACATCGCACGTTTTCGCGAGGCCGACCCCGAGCGGGTGGTGAAAGCTGCGCAGCAAGCCGGCGTGCATGAATTGATCCTGCGCCTGCCCCACGGTTATGACACGGTCCTCGGCGATAACGGCGGTGGTCTGTCCGGCGGCCAGAAACAACGCGTAGCCCTGGCACGTGCGCTGTACGGCGGGCCGCGCTTGATCGTACTGGATGAGCCCAATTCCAACCTCGACACCGTCGGCGAAGCCGCGCTGGCCAGCGCCATTGTGCAGATGAAGGCCCAGGGCAGCAGTGTGGTGCTGGTGACCCATCGTTCTTCGGCCTTGGCCCAGGTCGATAAATTGCTGGTGCTCAACGAAGGGCGTTTGCAGGCATTCGGGCCGAGCCAGGACGTGCTGCGGGCGTTGTCCGGCCACCGTGACCAAGCGCCCCAAGGTAGGAGCGAGCTTGCTCGCGAAGGGCGTTAACGATGATGCGCCCTGATTGGATACACGCGGTGACGCTGAGTTTTTCGCGAGCAAGCTCGCTCCTACAGGTTTTGCGTCAAGCAGTAAGGATGTCAGCATGATTCATGAACAACACGACGCCCGTTTTTTCGTACGCATGGGCTGGCTGCTGACCGTGGTCGGTGCCGGTGGCTTTTTCCTCTGGGCCAGCCTGGCGCCCCTGGACCAGGGCATCCCGGTGCAGGGCACGGTGGTGGTGTCGGGCAAACGCAAGGCGGTGCAAACCTTCAGCCCCGGCGTGGTCAGTCGGATCCTGGTCAAGGAGGGTGAGCTGGTGAAGCAAGGCCAGCCGCTGTTCCGTCTCGACCAGACCCAGAATCAGGCCGACGTGCAGTCCCTGCAGGCCCAGTACCGCATGGCCTGGGCCAGCGTCGCGCGGTGGCAGAGCGAGCGCGACAATCAATCCGCTATCACCTTTCCCGCCGAGCTGAGCAGCAACCCCGATCCCGCACTGGCGTTGGTCCTGGAAGGCCAGCGCCAATTGTTCAGCAGCCGTCGCGAAGCCTTTGCCCGTGAACAGGCAGGCATCCGCGCGAATATCGAGGGCGCCACCGCACAGCTCAACGGCATGCGCCGCGCCCGCAGCGACCTGACCGCCCAGGCCCAGTCCCTGCGCGACCAACTGAGCAACCTGCAACCCCTGGCCGACAACGGCTATATCCCGCGCAACCGGCTGATGGAGTACCAACGCCAGCTGTCCCAGGTGCAACAGGACCTGGCGCAGAACACCGGAGAGAGCGGCCGGGTGGAGCAGGGCATCCTTGAATCGCGCCTGAAATTGCAGCAGCACAGCGAGGAATACCAGAAGGACGTGCGCAGCCAATTGGCCGACGCGCAATTGCGCAGCCTGACCCTCGAGCAGCAACTCACCTCGGCCGGCTTCGATCTGCAACACAGCGAGATCAACGCACCGGCTGACGGCATTGCGGTCAACCTCAGCGTGCACACCGAAGGCGCCGTGGTGCGTGCCGGTGAAACCCTGTTGGAAATCGTGCCCCAGGGCACGCGCCTGGAAGTGGAAGGGCATTTGCCGGTGCACCTGGTGGACAAGGTCGGCACGCACCTGCCGGTGGATATCCTGTTCACCGCCTTCAACCAGAGCCGCACCCCGCGTGTGCCGGGGGAGGTCAGCCTGATTTCCGCCGACCAGATGCTCGACGAAAAAACCGGCGCGCCGTATTACGTATTGCGCACCACCGTCAGCGAGGCAGCACTGGAGACACTCCACGGCCTGGTCATCAAGCCGGGCATGCCCGCCGAGATGTTTGTGCGCACCGGCGAGCGTTCGTTGCTCAATTACCTGTTCAAGCCGCTGCTCGACCGCGCCGGCTCCGCGTTGACCGAGGAATGAGCATGAAAGCTGTGTTCATCGCCTTGCTGTTTACCTGCATTAACGCCCAGGCCGCCATGGGCCCGTTCGATGTATACGAACAGGCCTTGCGTAACGATCCGGTGTTTCTCGGTGCGATCAAGGAGCGCGACGCCGGCCTGGAAAACCGCACCATCGGCCGCGCAGGCTTGCTGCCCAAGCTGTCGTATAACTACAACAAGGGCCGCAACAACTCCCAGGCCACCTTGCCCGACGGCCGTGGCGGCAATTACCACGACGACCGCAACTACAACAGCTACGGCTCGACCTTCAGCCTGCAACAGCCGCTGTTCGACTATGAGGCCTACGCCAACTACCGCAAGGGCGTGGCCCAGGCGCTGTTCGCCGATGAAAGCTTTCGCGACAAGAGCCAGGCGCTGCTGGTGCGGGTGCTGAGCTATTACACCCAGGCGCTGTTTGCCCAGGACCAGATCGACATCGCACGGGCCAAGAAGAAGGCCTTCGAGCAGCAGTTCCAGCAGAACCGGCACCTGTTCCAGCAGGGCGAGGGCACCCGCACCGATATCCTCGAAGCCGAGTCGCGCTATGAGCTGGCCACCGCCGAAGAGATCCAGGCGCTGGACGAGCAGGACGCCTCGCTTAGAGAACTGGGTGCGCTGATCGGTGTGCAAAGCGTCAACATCGACGACCTCGCCCCGTTGAACGAAGGTTTCGCCGCGTTCACCCTGACCCCGGCCAACTACGACACCTGGCATGAACTGGCGATCAGCAACAACCCCACGCTGGCGTCCCAGCGCCAGGCCCTGGAAGTCGCGCGTTATGAAGTGGAGCGCAACCGCGCCGGGCACCTGCCCAAGGTCACTGCGTATGCCAGTTCGCGCCAGCAGGAGTCCGATAGCGGCAACACCTACAACCAGCGCTACGACACCAACACCATCGGCGTCGAAGTGAGCCTGCCGTTGTATGCCGGTGGCGGTATCTCCGCGTCCACCCGCCAGGCCAGCCGCGCCATGGAACAGGCCGAGTATGAGCTGGAAGGCAAGACCCGCGAGACCCTGATCGAACTGCGTCGGCAGTTCAGCGCGTGCCTGTCTGGCGTGAGCAAACTGCGCGCTTACCAAAAGGCCCTGACCTCCGCAGAAGCACTGGTGCTGTCGACCCAGCAGAGCATCCTCGGTGGCGAGCGGGTCAACCTCGATGCGCTGAACGCCGAACAACAGCTCTACAGCACGCGGCGCGACCTGGCCCAGGCGCGTTACGACTACCTGATGGCCTGGACCAAACTGCACTACTACGCCGGCAACCTGCGCGACACCGACCTGGCCAAGGTGGATGAGGCGTTCGGGCCGGCACCGCATTAATTGACTTTCTCGACAATTCCAACAACAGAGAGGCAATACCATGGGTGTGTTCGACTATAAAAACCTCGGAGCCGAGGGCTCCAAAGCGTTGTTCGCCGATGCCATGGCGATCACGCTGTACGCCTATCACAACCTGGATAACGGCTTTGCCGTGGGCTACCAGCACAACGGCCTGGGGCTCGGTTTGCCCGCCACGCTGGTCGCTGCACTGCTGGGCAGTACGGATTCCCAGGGCGTGATTCCCGGCATTCCCTGGAACCCGGATTCGGAGAAAGCCGCCTTGGAGGCCGTGCAACAAGCCGGTTGGACGCCCATCAGCGCAAGCACCCTGGGCTATACCGGCAAGGTCGACGCCCGAGGCACGTTCTTCGGCGAAAAAGCCGGCTACACCACAGCCCAGGTCGAGGTGCTGGGCAAGTACGATGAAGCCGGCAAGCTGCTGGAAATCGGTATCGGTTTTCGCGGTACGTCGGGCCCTCGGGAAACGCTGGTCAGCGACTCCATTGGCGATCTGGTCAGCGATCTGCTCGCAGCGTTGGGCCCCAAGGATTACGCGAAGAACTATGCCGGTGAAGCCTTTGGCGGCCTGCTCAAGAACGTCGCCGACTACGCCAGTGCCCACGGCCTCAGCGGCCACGACGTAGTGGTCAGCGGCCATAGCCTGGGCGGCCTGGCGGTCAACAGCATGGCCGACTTGAGCAGCAGCAAATGGGCGGGGTTCTACCAGGACGCCAACTACCTGGCCTACGCCTCGCCGACCCAGAGCGCCGGCGACAAGGTGCTTAATATCGGCTACGAAAACGACCCGGTATTCCGTGCGCTGGACGGATCATCCTTCAATTGGTCATCGTTGGGCGTGCATGACAAACCCCATGAATCAACCACCGACAATATCGTCAGCTTTAACGACCACTACGCTTCGACGCTGTGGAATGTGCTGCCGTTTTCCATCACCAACCTGCCGACCTGGATCTCCCATTTGCCTACGGGTTATGGCGATGGGATGACGCGCATCCTCGAGTCCGGATTCTATGGGCAGATGAGCCGCGACTCGACGATTATCGTCGCCAACCTGTCCGACCCGGCACGCGCCACCACCTGGGTGCAGGACCTCAACCGCAATGCCGAACCGCACAAGGGCGATACCTACATCATTGGCAGTGACGGCAATGACCTGATCCAGGGCGGCAAGGGCGCGGACTTTATCGAGGGCGGCAAGGGCAATGACACGATCCGCGACAGCAGCGGGCATAACACCTTTTTGTTCAGCGGGCAGTTTGGCCAGGACCGGATTATCGGCTATCAAGCGACGGACAAGCTGGTGTTCAGGGACGTTGAGGGGAGTGCGGATTACCGTGATCACGCCAAGGTCGTGGGCGGGGACACGGTGATCAGTTTTGGCGCGGATTCGGTGACGTTGGTGGGGGT
>NZ_JAVAJK010000023.1:0-115846 GCF_052112325.1 Pseudomonas sp. Yb2C2
CGAACTCAGCAGTGAAACGATGCATCGCCGATGGTAGTGTGGGGTTTCCCCATGTGAGAGTAGGTCATCGTCAAGATTAAATTCCGAAACCCCATTTGCGAAAGCAGGTGGGGTTTTGTTTTGGGCGGTCGGAAAGTGCGAAGAGGCGCCTCGGGAGGGGCTTCAGTGCTAAAGTCCATGCCCTCGATTTTGCTTTTCCCAAGGAAGCCGTTATGCCGGATGCGACGTCCCTCAGTGCTGGATTCATGGTGGTTCACGGCAACCGCTTGGACGAACTGCGCAGCCTGGTGGTGAGTTGGATGCGCCGTTATCCCCTGGCGCCCCTGGAAAACGAAATCGCCCTGGTACAAAGCAACGGCATTGCCCAGTGGCTCAAACTGGCCTTGGCTGAAGACCCGGAAGACGACGATATGGGAGGCTGCGGAATTGCCGCCGCCATCGATGTACAGCTCCCCGGCAGCTTCATGTGGCAGCTCTATCGCATGGTCCTGGGACGTGACGAAATCCCTCCAAAATCCCTGCTCGATAAAGCCCCGCTCACTTGGCGCCTGATGCGCCTGCTCCCGGAACTCATCGATCAACAGCACTTCGAGCCGTTGCAACGCTTCTTGACCCACGACTCCGACCTGCGCAAACGCTACCAACTGGCGGAACGACTGGCTGACCTGTTCGACCAATACCAGGTCTACCGCGCTGACTGGCTGGAAGACTGGGCCGCTGGCCGTCATCAATTGCGTAACGGTCGAGGCGAATCAAAGCCACTCAGCCCGGCCAACTGCTGGCAAGCCGAGTTATGGCGCGCGCTGCTGTTGGACGTCGGTGAAGAGGGCATGGCCGAAAGCCGCGCCGGCGTGCACCAGCGCTTTATCGAACGTATCAATGCGCTTGAGCAAGCGCCGAAGGGGCTGCCTTCCCGGGTGATTGTCTTCGGGATTTCTTCCTTGCCCGCCCAAGCGCTGGAGGCGCTGGCCGGCCTGGCCCGTTTCAGCCAAGTCCTGCTGTGCGTGCACAACCCGTGTCGCCACCATTGGTCCGACATCGTGGCCGACAAAGACCTGCTGCGTAACGAATACAAGCGCCAGGCGCGCAAAGCCGGCATGCCCGTTACCATCGACCCACAAACCCTGCACCAACATGCTCATCCGCTGTTGGCCGCCTGGGGCAAACAAGGTCGTGATTACATCAGCCTGCTGGACAGTTACGACGATCCCAACAGCTACCGCGCCGCTTTTCGCGATGGTCGAATCGACCTGTTCAGCGACAGCGAGCCCACCACACTGCTCAACCAGCTTCAGGACGATATCCTCGAACTGCGCCCGCTCAATGAGACTCGGGAACAATGGCCGGCTGTCGATCTGGAGCGTGATACATCCATCCGCTTCCACATTGCCCACAGCGCCCAACGCGAAGTGGAGATTCTCCACGACCAATTGCTCCAACGCTTCAGCGCCGACCCCACGCTTCGCCCAAGGGACATCATCGTCATGGTCCCCGACGTCGACAGCTATGCGCCGCATATCCGCGCGGTATTCGGTCAACTGGACAGAATCGATCCCCGCTTCATCCCCTTCACCCTGACCGATCAAGGTCAGCGCGGCCGCGATCCCCTGCTGATCGCCGTTGAACACCTGCTCAAACTCCCCGACAGCCGCTTCCCCGTCAGCGAGATTCTCGACCTGTTGGATGTCCCGGCCTTGCGAGAACGCTTCGCCATCAAGGAGCGCGATCTGCCCACACTGCACCGCTGGATCGAAGGCGCTGGCATCCGTTGGGGGCTCAACGCCGAGCAACGCGCGGGTCTCGGTCTGCCGAGTAAGCTGGAACAAAACAGCTGGCGATTTGGCCTTCGCCGTATGCTTCTAGGCTACGCCGTCGGCACCGGTGCAGCCTGCGAAGGCATTGAGCCCTACGACGAAATCGGCGGGCTTGATGCGGCCTTGATCGGCCCACTGGTCGCTTTGCTTGATGCGCTCAGCGATGTCCATCAAGCGCTGTCACAACCCGCAGCACCCCACGAATGGGGCGAGCGTCTGCAACGCCTGATGCAACTCTTCTTCCTACCCAGCAGCGAGCACGACGACTACCTGTTGGGTCAGCTTGAGCAACTCAGGGAAACCTGGTTGGAAACCTGCGAGTCCGTTGGCCTGCAGGATGAGTTACCGCTTACCGTAGTCCGCGAAGCCTGGCTGGCCGGCCTGGATCAAGGCCGTCTGTCCCAGCGCTTCCTCGCCGGAGCTGTCAATTTTTGCACCCTGATGCCCATGCGCGCCATCCCCTTCAAACTCGTCTGCCTGCTCGGCATGAACGATGGCGACTACCCACGCGCCCAACCACCGCTGGATTTCGACCTGATGGGCAGCGACTACCGGCCCGGCGACCGTTCGCGCCGCGAAGACGACCGTTACCTGCTGCTCGAAGCCCTGCTGTCCGCCCGCGACCAGCTCTATATCAGCTGGGTCGGCCGTAGCATCCGCGATAACAGCGAGCGCCCGGCCTCTGTACTCATCGGCCAACTGCGTGACCATATCGCCAGTGGCTGGCACAACGCACAAGAAACACCGCTACTGGACGCGATGACCCAGGAACACCCGCTCCAACCCTTCAGCGCCCGTTACTTCCACGAAGGTGATGCGCTGTTCAGCTATGCCCGCGAATGGCAGTTACTCCACCAAGCTGTGGATAACGTCCCCAAAGAGGATCAACTGGCGCAGCACCAACAGGAAGAGCCCCTGAGTCTCGGCCAGTTGCAGGACTTCCTGCGCAACCCGGTCAAACACTTCTTCAGCCAGCGTCTGAAAGTGTTCTTCGAAGCCGCCGAAGTACCCTTGGCCGATGAAGAACCCTTCGTGCTTGACGCGCTGCAACGCTACAGCCTGAGCGACAGCCTGTTGAACGCTGCGCTGTCCCAGCCCGAACACCTCGACCAGGCCCTCAACGCCCAGGCTCTGCGGCTGCAAGGCAGTGGCCTGTTGCCGATGGTTGGTTTCGGCGAGTGCCTGCGCAACGAACTCATTGAGCCCCTGCCCGACTTGTTGCAACGCTACCAGCAGTTGCTGGCGCTCTGGCCAACGCCACACACCGCTGCAGAACCGATCAGTTTCGAGCATCAAGGTATAGCGCTGGAAGGCTGGATCAGCGGCCTGCATCGACGCAGTGATGGCGGATTGCTGAGTGTCACCACCATCCCCAATAGCATCGGCTCGGTCAAAACACGCAAATGGCATCGTCTGATTCGTCCTTGGGTCAATCATGTGGTGGCCTGTGCCTGCGGTCTGTCGTTGAGCACGGGGTTGGTGGCCAGCGACGATACGTTGCTACTGGCCCCGCTGGATAAGCCCATCGCCCGGGAAATCCTCGGCAACCTGCTGTTGGCCTGGCACAGCGGCATGAGAGAGCCGCTCCCGGTAGCCGTCAAGACTGCCTTCGCCTGGCTCAGCCAAACCGATCCGGTCAAAGCCCACGCCGCCGCGAGCAAAGCCTATGAAGGTGACGGCCTGACCACCGACGGCGAGCGTCGCGAAACCCCGGCGCTCACCCGACAGTTCCCCGATTACGCCGCCCTGGTCGCCAGCGAAGAGTTCGAAGGCTGGTGCGAAACCTTGTATCGACCGCTCATCAACGCCCCATGGCGATCACTCACAGGCGAGGAGGCCGGCCCATGAGCAGCAAACCCTTGGCCCTGGCCTTCCCGTTGAATGGCAGCCAGCTGATTGAAGCCAGCGCCGGCACCGGCAAAACCTTCACCATCTCCGCCTTGTACCTGCGTCTGGTCCTTGGCCACGGTGACGGTGAGTCCGGTTTTGGCCGTGAACTGCTGCCGCCGCAAATCCTCGTGGTGACCTTTACCGATGCCGCCACCAAAGAGCTGCGCGAACGCATCCGCATTCGTTTGGCCGAAGCTGCACGTTTCTTCCGCGAAGAGATTGAACAGCCCGACGCGCTGATCGCCGACCTGCGTGCGCAATACCTCCCCGAGCAATGGCCCGCCTGTGCCAACCGCCTGGACATCGCCGCCCAGTGGATGGATGAAGCGGCGGTTTCCACGATTCACAGTTGGTGCCAGCGCATGCTGCGCGAACACGCGTTCGACAGCGGCAGCCTGTTCACCCAGACCCTGGAAACCGACCACAGTGACCTGCTCGGCGAAGTGCTGCGCGATTATTGGCGACTGTTCTGCTACCCGATGCACGACGACGTACTCAACTGGGTACGCAACAACTGGGGCGGCCCGGCCGCGTTGATGCCACGCGTGCGCGCACTGTTCGGCAGCGAACGGCCGACGGATGAAACCCGCGAACCCGCCGAGTTGATCAACGCTTGCCTGCAAGAACGCCGTGAAGCGTTGATAAACATCAAGGCTCCCTGGCAACAATGGGCCGCCGAGCTACGCGATATCTGTCTGCAAGCCGTAGCCGCCAAAGCCGTCGACGGCCGCAAGATGCAAGCGCGTTACTTCGAGCCCTGGTTCGAAAAGATCAGCGCCTGGGCCGCTGACGAAACCCTCGAGCAACTGGACATCGGCACCGGCTTCACTCGCCTCACCCCCGACGGCATGGCCGAAGCCTGGAAGGGCGACCCGCCGCAACACCCCGGCATCGACGCCATGGCCGGCCTCAAGGCCGCCCTCGACGCGCTGCCAACCCCCGACGCGGCGGTGTTGCAACACGCTGCCGTTTGGGTGGGCAACCGCTTTGAAGAAGAAAAACGCCGTCGTGCCGAAATGGGCTTTGACGACATGCTGATCCGCCTCAACGCTGCCCTGCGAGCCGATGGCGGCGAGCGTCTGGCCAGTGTGATCCGCGAGCAGTTCCCGGTGGCCCTGATCGACGAGTTCCAGGACACCGACCCAGTGCAGTACAGCATCTTCGACAGCATCTACCGTATCGAAGAGAACCACCTCGACAGCGGCCTGTTCCTGATTGGCGACCCCAAGCAAGCCATCTACGCCTTCCGCGGCGCCGATATCTACACCTACCTGCGTGCGCGCAAATCCACGCTCGGCCGTCATCACACCCTGGGCACCAACTTCCGTTCCAGCCATGCGATGGTCGAGGCAGTGAACCACGTGTTCCAGCGGGCGGAAACCGGCCGCGGCGCGTTCCTGTTCCGGGAGTCGAATGGCGACAATCCGGTGCCGTTCCACCCGGTGTTGTCCCAAGGCCGCAAGGAAAAGCTGCAGGTCGACGGCCAAACATTGCCGGCGATGAACCTTTGGCATCTGCCCACCGACCAGCCGGTTTCCAACGCGGTGTACCGCCAACAACTGGCCGGCGCCTGTGCCACGCAGATTGTCGAGTTGCTCAACGGCGGGCAGCAAGGTACGGCTGGTTTCCTGCAACCGGACGACAGCTTCAAAGGCGTACTGCCGTCGGACATCGCCATCCTCGTGCGCGACGGCAAGGAAGCCCAGGCCGTGCGCGCCGAGTTGGCCGCCCGTGGCGTGCGCAGCGTGTACCTGTCCGACAAGGACTCTGTCTTCGCCGCCCAGGAAGCCCACGACCTGCTCGCCTGGCTCAAGGCCTGTGCCGAGCCGGACGTCGAGCGGCCGCTGCGGGCCGCCCTGGCTTGCGTCACCTTGAACCTGTCACTGCCGGAACTGGAGCGTCTGAACCAGGACGAACTGGCGTGGGAAAGCCGCGTGATGCAGTTCCGAGGCTACCGCACGATCTGGCGCACCCAAGGCGTGTTGCCGATGCTGCGTCGCCTGCTGCACGACTTCAAACTGCCGCAAACCCTGATCGCCCGCAGCGACGGCGAACGTGTGCTGACCAACCTGTTGCACCTCAGCGAGTTGTTGCAACAAGCCGCGTCGGAACTGGACGGCGAACAGGCGTTGATCCGCCACCTGGCCGAGCACCTGGCGTTGTCCGGCCAGGCCGGCGAAGAGCAAATCCTGCGCCTGGAAAGTGACGAGCAACTGGTCAAGGTGGTGACCATTCACAAATCCAAGGGCCTGGAGTACGACCTGGTCTTCCTGCCTTTCATCTGCTCGGCCAAGCCGGTCGACGGCAGTCGCCTGCCGCTGCATTACCACGATGAACACGGCAAATCCCACGTCAGCCTGCGCCCGACCGCCGAGTTGATCGCCCAGGCCGACGATGAGCGCCTGGCCGAAGACCTGCGTTTGTTCTACGTGGCCCTGACCCGCGCCAAACATGCCTGCTGGCTCGGCGTTGCCGACCTCAAACGTGGCAACAGCAGCAGCTCGGTACTGCACCTGTCGGCGCTGGGTTACTTGCTCGGCGCCGGTGCGTCGTTGAGTGAGTCTGCCGGCCTCGCGCGTTGGCTGCTGGATCTGCAGGACGGCTGCCCGGCCATCCACTACGCCCCTGTGCCCGACGCCCAGGACATCCTGTTCCACCCGCCGCGCAACACCGCCCACTTGCTCGCGCCCTTGTTACCCAAGCGCAAGGCCGCCGAGAACTGGTGGATCGCGTCCTACAGTGCCTTGCGCATTGGCGACAGCATGAGCGTCGCCCACCTTGAAGCGCCCGAAAGCCCACAGGCGCAAAAGCTTTTCGATGACGAACGTCTCGATCCCGATGCACCGCGTGACGTGGCGGCGTCCGGCGCAGACATTCACCGTTTCCCACGCGGTCCGAACCCCGGCACCTTCCTTCACGGCCTGCTGGAGTGGGCCGGGGAAGAAGGCTTCAACGTGACCTCGCAAGCCATCGAACACGCCGTAGGCGCGCGCTGCAATCGCCGCAACTGGGAAGGCTGGATCGTCACCCTCAGCGATTGGCTGGGCCATCTGCTGCACACGCCGCTGCCGGTGGATAACGACCAGGTCGCCCTGAGCGACCTGCAGCACTACCAGATCGAAATGGAGTTCTGGTTCGCCAGCCATAAAGTCGACGTGCTCGCCCTCGACAAGCTGGTGTGCCAGTACACCCACAACGGTGTGTCCCGCGTCGCCGCCGAACCGGTGCTGCTCAACGGCATGTTCAAGGGTTTTATCGACCTCACCTTCGAACATGACGGCCGTTACTACGTGGCCGACTACAAATCCAACTGGCTCGGCCCTGACGATTCGGCCTACACCCAGGACACCATGGAACAGTCGATCCTCGAGCACCGCTACGACCTGCAATACGTGCTTTACCTGCTCGCGCTGCATCGTCAACTCAAGGCGCGCCTGCCGGACTACGACTACGACCGTCATGTGGGTGGCGCGCTGTACCTGTTCCTGCGCGGCACTCAGGCCGTCAGCCGAGGGGCGTTTTTCACCCGGCCGCCACGGGAACTGATCGAAAGCCTGGACCTGCTGTTCCAGGGCAAGCCCATCCCGCCCAAGGCTGAGCCTGCCTGGGAACAAGGAGTGTTGTTATGAGCCTGTCGCCGTTACCGCTTGAGGCGTTAGCGCCCTTGAGCCGCGCCGCCGACCTGGTGCACCTGCTGGAGCGTTGGGTTGACAGGGGGTGGCTGCGGGCGTTGGACAAGGCGTTCGTGGGCTTCCTGCACGAGCTCGATCCACACGCCGACCCCTTGGTCCTCCTGGCGGCGGCGCTGACCAGCCATCAACTCGGCCACGGCCATGTGTGCCTGGACCTGTTCGAAACCCTCAACGCGCCGGATTTTGCCCTGTCCCTGCCGCCCGAAGGCGACCTGCAAAGCGGCGCCATGCTGCTGCCGTCGCAATTGCTCGACGGCCTCGACGGCGCCCACTGGTGCCATGCACTGGCCGCCAGCCCGTTGGTCGCCCTGGCGGTGGACGGCAGCGAATCGGCACACAGTCGTCCCCTGGTACTGTCGGGCAAACGCCTGTACCTGCGCCGCTACTGGACTTACGAACGACGTATCGACAGCGCCTTGCGCCTGCGTCTCGCCACCCAGGAAAACGTCGCCGCCGATTTGCCCCAGCGCTTGAATGGCTTGTTTGACCAGCCGGCGCCCGATGGCGTGATCGACTGGCAAAAACTCGCCTGCGCCCTGGCCACCCGCGGTGCATTCAGCATCGTCACCGGCGGCCCCGGCACCGGCAAGACCACCACCGTGGTGCGCTTGCTCGCGCTGTTGCAGGCGCCCGCCGTAGAGTCTGGCAGCCCGTTGCGCATCCGGCTGGCCGCGCCGACCGGTAAAGCCGCCGCGCGTTTGACCGAATCCATCAGCCAGCAAGTGCTGTCGCTGAACGTACCGCAAAGCGTGAAGGAAAAGATCCCGACCCAGGTCACCACGGTTCACCGCTTGCTGGGCAGTCGCCCGGGCACTCGGCACTTCCGCCATCACCTTGGCAACCCGCTGCCCCTGGATGTGCTGGTGGTGGACGAAGCCTCGATGATCGACCTGGAAATGATGGCTAACCTGCTGGATGCGTTACCGCCCCATGCTCGCCTGGTGTTGCTGGGCGACAAGGACCAACTCGCCTCGGTAGAGGCCGGCGCCGTACTCGGTGATTTGTGCCGCGACGCCGAAGCTGGTTGGTACAGCCCCCACACCCGCCAATGGCTGCAAACCGTCAGCGGCGAAGACCTCAGCGCCAGTGGCCTGCACGAAGACCTCGATGGCAGCCATCCCTTGGCCCAGCAAGTGGTGATGTTGCGCTACTCACGGCGTTTCGGCGAAGGCAGCGGCATCGGCCAACTGGCGCGCTGGGTCAACCAGCAAAACGCCGAAGAGGCCCGCAAGCTGCTGGCCGCGGGCAGCCACAGCGACTTGTTCTGCGTCAGCCTCAAAGGCGAGCACGACCACGCCCTGGAGCGCCTGGTGCTGGACGGGCAGGGCGACGGCGCCCAGGGTTATCGCTATTACCTCAACTTGCTGCACAGCGCGCGCCCCACCGTCGACACCCCGCGCGATGACCTCGCCTGGACCCACTGGGCACAACAACTGCTGCAAGCCTTCGATGCGTTCCAACTGCTCTGCGCCGTGCGCAAGGGCCCTTGGGGGGTGGAGGGGCTGAACCTGCGCATCACGGCCGCCTTGCGCAAAGTGCGCCTGATTGAAGGCGATGAGCAATGGTACGAAGGCCGCCCGGTGTTGATGACCCGCAACGATTACGGCCTGGGCTTGATGAACGGCGACATCGGCATTGCCCTCAAACTGCCTGAAAGCGACGGCGGCCCCCAGGTGCTGCGCGTGGCTTTCCCGCGTAACGATGGCCAGGGTGGCGTGCGCTTTGTCCTGCCCAGCCGTCTCAATGATGTGGAAACCGTGTACGCCATGACCGTGCACAAATCCCAGGGCTCGGAGTTCACCCACACCGCGCTGATCCTGCCGGACGCGCTGAACCCGGTGCTCACCAAAGAGTTGATCTACACCGGCATTACCCGCGCCAAGCGCTGGTTCAGCCTAATCGAACCCCGGGGCGGGGTGTTTGAAGAGGCCGTGCGACGCAAGGTCAAACGCTTGAGTGGGTTGATGCTGGCGTTGGGTCAGGAGTCAGAACTATCTGATGCTGTGCTATCGTTGCGGCATCACCCCGAAAACACCTGAGAGTATCGCTGCATGAACGTGGCCGTCTCGCCCACAGAGCGTAGTTTGAGCTGGAGGCGCCTGCTGCTGGTGGCGGTTCTATGCCTGCTGGCGCCCCGCGTATTTGCCGAGGGCCCAGGCCCGGCGGACCAGCGCGCCCAGGCGGTCACGCAAGTGGTACTCGGTATCCTCAGCTATGCCCGCTGGCCGGTAGAGCCGGAGCAACTGCGCCTGTGCATCGTCGGCCCGACCCAATACACCGACGACCTGATCAAAGGCACCACCCAGGCTACCGGTCGTCCGGTCGTGGTGCGGCGCCTGCTGGTCGACCACCCCGATGTGGTCAACGCCTGCGACGCCGTGTACATCGGCAAACTCAGCAATGACGAACGCAACCGCCTGTTTGCCTCGTTGATCGGCCACCCCGTGCTCAGCATCAGCGAAGGCGGCGACCAGTGCACCGTGGGCAGTCTGTTCTGCCTGCGGGTGGGCGATGAGCAAGTGTCGTTTGAGGTCAACCTCGACTCGGTGGCGCGCAGCGGCGTGCGCATTCATCCCAGCGTGTTGCAACTGTCCCGGCGCCGGGCGCCCGCCACATGAAAGTGGCGAACGTACGACCTACCCTGCGTTCCGTCATCGGCCGAGGGCACATGATCCTGGCGCTGGTGGCGGTGACGCTGGCCAGTGTTTCCCTGACCCTGCTCGGCGTGTTGGCGCTGCGGGTCTACGCCGAACACAACCTGCACCTGATCGCCCGGTCCATCAACTACACCGTGGAAGCGGCCGTGGTGTTCAACGACCGCGGCGCGGCCACCGAAGCCCTCAGCCTGATTGCCTCCACCGAAGAAGTCGCCCAGGCTGACGTGTTCGATAGCAGTGGCCGGCTGTTGGCGCACTGGGAACGTCCGGAAACCGGCATGCTCTCCCGGGTTGAACTGGCGCTGGCGCATACCCTGCTCGAGCAGCCCATCAGCCAACCGATCCTCCACCAGGGGCGCACCATCGGCAGCATTCACCTGACCGGCCACGGCGGTAGCCTGCTGCGCTTCCTGCTCAGCGGCCTGGCGGGGATCCTGATCTGCACCGTCCTCAGTGCCTGGGTCGCCCTGCACTTGGCGCGGCGTCTGTTGCGTGGCATTACGCAGCCGCTGCAAAGCCTCGCCGCCGTGGCCCACGCCGCCCGCAGCGAGCGTGACTTCGACCGCCGCGTGCCGCCGGCCCGCATCGCCGAACTCGACAGCCTGGGCAGCGACTTCAATGCCTTGCTTGGCGAGATGGAAGCCTGGCAAAACCATCTGCAAAGCGAAAACGAAACTCTCGCCCACAAGGCCAACCACGACAGCCTTACCGGTCTGCCCAACCGCGCGTACTTCGAAGGCCGCCTGATTCGCGCGCTGCGCAGCGCCGCCAAAGCCAAGGAGCAGGTGGCCGTGCTGTACCTCGACAGCGACCGGTTCAAAGAGATCAATGACAGCTTCGGCCATGCCGCCGGTGATGCCGTGCTGGTGGCCGTCGCCGAACGGGTGCGTGCGCAATTGCGTGAAGATGACCTGGTAGCGCGCCTGGGCGGTGACGAGTTCGCCATCCTGCTGGCGCCGCTGCACAAGGTGGAAGACGCCCAGCGCATTGCCGAAAAAATCATCGCCAGCATGGACATGCCGATTGCCGTGCCTGGCGACACCCAGGTGTTGACCTCCCTCAGTATTGGTATCGCCATCTACCCCGAACATGGCGTCACACCCGGCACCTTGCTCAATGCCGCCGATGCGGCGATGTACCAGGCCAAGCGTTTGTCCTCGGGTGGCCAGCAAACGGCGGAGTCGGAGAGCCCCGTCGTCAACGTTCAACACAGGAGTTGATCCCTTGTTCTCGACCGCGCGTCTTATGTTTATCACCCTGCTGGTGACACTGCTCGCCCTTGGCGGCTGCCAGACGGCGCCTCCCAAAGGCCTGACCCCGGCGCAAGTCGCCGTCCTCAAGCAACAGGGCTTCGAGCTTACCGATGACGGCTGGGCGTTCGGCCTGTCCGGCAAAGTGCTGTTTGGCAGTGACGTCGAAACCCTTAACCAACCCAGCACCGACATCGTCCAACGCATCGGCAAGGCCCTGCTGGGTGTGGGCATCGAGCGCGTACGCGTCGATGGCCACACCGACGGCTCGGGCAAGGAAACCTACAACCAGCAACTGTCCCTGCGCCGCGCGAAAAGCGTGGCGACGGTGCTGCAGGGCGTGGGCATGAAAGAGGAAAACATCCAGCTGCGTGGGCTGGGCAGCAGTAAACCGGTGGACACCAACGACACAGCGGAAGGGCGTACCGAGAATCGGCGGGTGTCGATTGTGGTGATCGCGGACTGAGCCGGCAGTCCGATTTCAATCTGAAATCCAATCAAAATGTGGGAGAGGGCTTGCCACCTCCCACATTCGAACGGTGTTCGCTTAGTTGGCCGGAGATTCTCTAGGAGCCTCCTGCCATTTAAGGGGAGTTATCGTTGCTGGCCCTTAATCCGCAAACCGCATCTCCCTTGTCTCCCCCATCAACAACCCCTGGTTCTGCTCCGTCACTTCCCTGATGTAATCCCACAGCAGAGTAATCCGCTTCAACTTCCTCAGGTCCTCCCGGCAATACATCCAGAACTGCCGGGTAATCGCAATCTGCTCCCCTAGCACCGGCAGCAACCGTGGATCCTGCGCCGCCAGAAAGCACGGCAAGATCGCCATCGACCGCCCTTGCTGCGCCGCCACGTACTGCGCAATCACGCTGGTACTGCGCAGGCTGGCGCTGGCGCCGGGCACGACGTTGGCCAGGTACAGCAGCTCCGAGCTGAAGGCCAGATCATCCACATAGCTGATAAACGGATGCTCGGCCAAATCTGCCGGTTTGTGGATAGGCGGGTGTTGGTCGAGGTATTCCTGGGTCGCGTACAGCTGCAGTTTGTAGTCGCACAGTTTGCAGCACACGTAGGGCCCGTGTTCCGGGCGTTCCAGGGCGATGACGATGTCGGCTTCGCGCTTGGACAGGCTGATGAAGTGGGGCAGGGGCAGGATGTCGACCGAGATGGCGGGGTAGGTGTCGACGAAGTGGCTCAACTGCGGGGTGACGAAGAAGCTGCCGAAGCCTTCGGTGCAGCCCATGCGCACATGGCCGGACAGCGCCACGCCGGAGCCGGACACTTGCTCGCAGGCCATGTGCAGGGTGCTTTCGATGGACTCGGCGTAGCCCAGCAAACGCTGGCCTTCGGGGGTGAGGACGAAGCCGTTGGTCCGGGATTTTTCGAACAGCAGCGTACCGAGGGACACTTCCAATGAGCTGATGCGCCGCGACACGGTGGTGTAGTCCACCGCCAGGCGCTTGGCGGCGACGCTGGCCTTGCGGGTGCGGGCCACTTCGAGGAAAAACTTCAGGTCATCCCAATTCAGGGAACCCAGTGATGTGATGTTTTTTTGCATATTGGACCGGCTTTTATGTGCGTTCTTATTAGAGATTTGCACATCTATACTCCAAAAACAGTCCGAACGCCTCATTCTTCAAGGCGATTCAAGCGCCTTGTCTCTGCATAAATATAAGAGTTGGAGACCACATGAACGCATCTGCCGATATTTCCGTGCAACAGGTCAAGTTGCTCATCAATGGTGAGTGGGTCGAGTCCAAGACCACCCATTGGCAAGACATCGTCAACCCGGCCACCCAGCAAGTGCTGGCCAAAGTCCCGTTCGCCACGGCCGATGAAGTCAATGCCGCCATCGACGCCGCCCATCAAGCCTTCCAGACCTGGAAGCTGACGCCGATCGGCGCGCGCATGCGCATCATGCTCAAGCTGCAAGCCCTGATCCGCGAACACTCCAAGCGCATCGCGGTGGTCCTCAGCGCCGAGCAGGGCAAGACCATTGCCGATGCCGAGGGCGATATTTTCCGTGGCCTGGAAGTGGTGGAGCACGCCTGCTCCATCGGCACCCTGCAAATGGGCGAGTTCGCCGAGAACGTCGCCGGTGGCGTCGATACCTACACCCTGCGCCAACCCATCGGCGTGTGTGCCGGCATTACCCCGTTCAACTTCCCGGCGATGATTCCGCTGTGGATGTTCCCGATGGCCATCGCCTGCGGCAACACCTTCGTCCTCAAGCCGTCCGAACAAGACCCGCTGTCGACCCTGCTGTTGGTGGAGCTGGCGCTGGAAGCCGGCGTACCGGCGGGTGTGCTCAACGTGGTGCACGGCGGCAAGGACGTGGTGGATGCGCTGTGCACCCATAAAGACATCAAGGCTGTGTCCTTTGTCGGTTCGACTGCCGTCGGCACTCATGTCTACGACCTGGCCGGCAAGCACGGCAAGCGCGTGCAATCGATGATGGGCGCCAAGAACCACGCCGTGGTGCTGCCGGATGCCAACCGCGAGCACACCCTCAATGCCCTCGTCGGTGCCGGTTTCGGCGCGGCGGGCCAGCGTTGCATGGCCACCTCGGTGGTGGTGCTGGTGGGCGCGGCCAAGCAATGGCTGCCGGATCTGAAAGCGCTGGCGCAAAAGCTCAAGGTCAACGCCGGCAGCGAAGCCGGCACGGATGTCGGCCCGGTGATCTCCAAGCGCGCCAAGGCCCGTATCCTGGAATTGATCGAAAGCGGCGTGAAAGAAGGCGCCAAGCTCGAGCTGGATGGCCGCGACATCAAGGTGCCGGGCTTCGAGCAAGGCAACTTCGTCGGTCCGACCCTGTTCTCGGGCGTGACCACCGATATGCAGATCTACACCCAGGAAATCTTCGGCCCGGTGCTGGTGGTGCTGGAAGTCGACACCCTCGATCAGGCCATTGCGCTGGTCAACGCCAACCCGTTCGGCAACGGCACCGGCCTGTTCACCCAGAGCGGGGCGGCGGCGCGTAAATTCCAGAGCGAAATCGATGTGGGCCAGGTCGGCATCAACATCCCGATCCCGGTGCCGGTGCCGTTCTTCAGCTTCACCGGTTCCCGTGGCTCCAAGCTCGGCGACCTCGGCCCGTACGGCAAGCAAGTGGTGCAGTTCTACACCCAGACCAAGACCGTCACCAGCCGTTGGTTTGACGACGACACGGTCAACGATGGCGTCAATACCACCATCAACCTGCGCTGATTCGGGAGACGACCATGAAGATTGCATTTATCGGCTTGGGCAACATGGGCGCACCGATGGCCCGCAACCTGATAAAGGCCGGCCATGGGCTGAACCTGTTCGACCTGAACCAGACGGTGCTCAAGGAACTCGCCGAATTGGGCGGCAACATCAGCGACTCGCCGCGTGACGCTGCCCGCGGCGCCGAGCTGGTGATCACCATGCTGCCCGCCGCCGCCCATGTGCGCAGTGTCTGGTTGAATGAAGACGGTGTGCTGGCGGGGATCGGCAACGGCGTGCCCGCGGTGGATTGCAGCACCATCGACCCACAGACCGCGCGCGACGTCGCCGCTGCTGCCGCCAAGCAAGGCGTGGTGATGGCCGACGCACCGGTCTCCGGCGGCACCGGCGGGGCGCAGGCCGGGACCCTGACCTTCATGGTCGGCGCCACCCCGGAACTGTTCGCCACCCTGCAACCGGTGCTGGCACAGATGGGCCGCAACATCGTGCACTGCGGCGATGTGGGCACCGGGCAAATCGCCAAGATCTGCAACAACCTGCTGCTCGGCATCAGCATGGTCGGCGTCAGCGAAGCCATGGCCTTGGGCGACGCGCTGGGCATCGATACCCAGGTGCTGGCCGGGATCATCAACAGCTCCACCGGGCGCTGCTGGAGTTCCGACACCTACAACCCATGGCCGGGCGTGATCGAAACCGCGCCGTCGTCCCGTGGTTACACCGGCGGGTTTGGTGCCGATTTGATGCTCAAGGATTTGGGCCTGGCTACCGAGGCGGCGCGCCAGGCGAAACAGCCGGTGATTCTGGGGGCTGTGGCTCAGCAGTTGTACCAATCGATGAGTCAGCGTGGGGAAGGGGGCCAAGACTTCTCGGCGATTATCAACAGCTACCGCAAGCCCAAATAAGGGCATTCAGGGACGAGCATTGTGGTGAGCGGGCTTGCCCCGCGCTGGGGCGCGAAGCGGCCCTGAAACCAGACGCCGCATTCTTTCTGAGAGAATGCGGCGTTTTTTATTGGGGCTGCTTTGCAGCCCAGCGCGGGGCAAGCCCGCTCACCACAGAAGGCGACTGCACCACAAAAAACTCAAGCAAACACAAAATACTTACGTACCGTCTCGACCACTTCCCACGTTCCCTTCATCCCTGGCTCCACCACAAAGATATCCCCAGCCCGCAAGTGAATCGGTTCCATCCCCTCAGGCGTGATCACGCAGTAGCCTTCCTGGAAATGGCAGTATTCCCATTTCACATATTCGACATACCACTTGCCCGGCGTGCAGATCCAGGTGCCCATGATCTTGCTGCCGTCTTCGCTGGTGTAGGCGTTGAGGTTGACGGTGTGCGGGTCGCCTTCGAGCTTTTCCCATTTGCAGGCATCCAGGACCGGCAGGGGGTGGGTGTCGCGCAGTACGGTGATGGGCGTGGACATGATGACTCCGAGGCAGGGAATGGAAAGATGCACCCTAAGGCCTGGGACGTTGCGCCAGTGGTCTGAACTCGACATCGGGATGCCCAGAAGCGCAGGTGAACACGACTCCTCAAGCCATGTGCAGTCAATGTGGGAGGGGGCTTGCCCCCGATGGCGCCGGGTCAGCCGACACTTTTGAGCGTGAATCAGTCATTTCCTCGCAGTAAGTGCGAAAGAAGTCACTCACGGCGCACGAATTCGCAAGAAAATTCACGTCTGGCCCTCGTATCATTCACCCCAGTAACCGCCGAGAGCCTTCAAATGACCTCAATAAAAACGTGGTGGGATATCAGCCCGCCCTTGAGCACGGCAACCCCGACCTGGCCGGGCGATACGCCGTTCCAGGAAGAGCGTGTGTGGCAGTTCGGCCCGGAGTGCCCGGTGAATGTCGGACGCATCACCCTGTCGCCGCACACCGGCGCCCATGTGGATGCGCCGCTGCATTACAGCGCCGACGGAGCGCCGATTGGCGAGGTGTCGCTGGAGGTGTACATGGGCCCGTGCCGGGTGCTGCATTGCCTGGACAGCGGTGCGCTGGTCCAGCCCCATCAGTTGCAAGGGCGTGTGGATAACCTGCCGGAGCGCGTGCTGCTGCGTACTTATCCACAAGCACCGCTGACCGAATGGGATTCGAACTTCACCGCCATCGCCCCGCAGACCATTGAACTGCTGGCCGGCCTGGGTGTGCGCCTGATCGGTATCGACACGCCCTCCCTGGACCCGCAACAGTCCAAGGCCATGGATGCCCACAACGCCGTGGCGCGGCATGGCATGGCGATCCTTGAAGGCATCGTGCTCGACGACGTACCGGAGGGCGACTACGAACTGATCGCCCTGCCGCTGCGTTTCGCCAACCTGGACGCCAGCCCGGTCCGTGCCATTCTCCGCCCGCTCAAGGAGCCCACGCGATGAGCCAATGTCCTTTCTCTGCCGACTACCAGCCACCGGAAGAATGGCATAACGCCGAACTGAATTTTTCCGAGTCCATGAGCTACGGCGACTACCTGGACCTGGGCAAAGTGCTCAGCGCCCAGCACCCGCTGTCGCCGGACCACAACGAAATGCTCTTCATCATCCAGCACCAGACCTCCGAGCTGTGGATGAAGCTGATGCTCCACGAACTCAAGGCCGCCCGCGAACACGTGCGCCTGGGCGAGTTGCCGCCGGCATTCAAGATGCTGGCGCGGGTGTCGCGGATCTTCGATCAACTGGTGCACGCCTGGGCCGTGCTGGCGACCATGACGCCGTCGGAATACAAGGCGATTCGCCCGTTCCTGGGGCAATCGTCCGGGTTCCAGTCGTTCCAGTACCGCGAGATCGAATTTATCCTCGGCAACAAGAGCCCGGCGCTGTTGCGCCCCCACGCCCATCGGCCTGAGTTGTTGCAGGCGTTGCAGGTGGCGATTGCCACGCCGTCGCTGTATGACGAGGCGATCAACCTGATGGTCAAGGCGGGGCTGGCGATTGACCCCAAGCGTGCCGAGCGCGATCCGACGGCGGCGACCGTTCACGATGAGTCGGTGGAGGCGGCGTGGCGCGAGGTGTATCGCGATCCGAGCCGGTATTGGGACTTGTATCAGTTGGCCGAGAAGTTTATCGACCTGGAGGATTCGTTCCGCCAATGGCGCTTCCGGCATGTGACCACAGTGGAGCGGATTATCGGCTTCCAGCCCGGCACCGGCGGCACCGAGGGCGTGGGTTACCTGCGCAAGATGCTCGACACCGTGCTGTTCCCCGAGCTGTGGCGAGTGCGCTCCACGCTGTAAACAAAAAGCCCCGGATCACCGGGGCTTTTCATTTGCAATGCAATCAAATGCGGGAGGCGGCGACCGCTTTCGTCTTGCTCATTCGCAACCGGTAGGCCACATAGATAACCCCCACCCAAACCGGCATCGCATACACCGACTCGCGAATCCCCGGGATCGCCAGCATCACGCTGATGATCATCAGCATGAACGCCAGGCACAGGTAGTTGCTGAACGGGAACCAGAAGGTCTTGAACGACGGTGTTACCCCTTGCTCACCCATGGCTTTGCGGAACTTGATGTGGGTGATGCTGATCAGCGCCCAGTTGATCATCAGCGAGGCAACCACCAGCGCGAACAGCAGCTCCAGGGCACTTTGCGGTGCCACGTAGTTGACCACCACGCACAGCATCGTCACCAGCGCCGAGATCGCCAGGGCTCGCAGCGGTACGCCTTGCTTGTTGAGCTTCATCAGCGCTTTCGGCGCATCGCCTTGCTCGGCCAGGCCGAACAGCATGCGGCTGTTGCAGTACACGCCGCTGTTGTACACCGACAGCGCCGCGGTCAGCACCACGAAGTTGAGGATGTGGGCGGCGGTGTCGTTGCCGATCAGCGAGAAGATCTGCACAAACGGGCTGCCGCTGTAGGCATCGCCTGACGCGCCGAGGGTTTGCAGCAGTTGATCCCATGGGTACAGCGACAGCAGTACGGTCAATGCGCCGACGTAGAAAATCAGGATCCGGTACACCACCTGGTTGATCGCCTTGGGGATCACCTTGCGGGGCTCACTGGCCTCGGCAGCGGTGATACCCACCAGCTCCAGGCCGCCGAACGAGAACATGATGAAGGCCATGGACATCAACAGCCCCATGCCGCCATTCGGGAAGAATCCGCCGTGGCTCCACAGGTTGCTGACCGACGCTTGCGGGCCGCCGGTGCCGCTGAACAGCAGGTAACAGCCGAGCACGATCATGCCGACAATCGCCACCACCTTGATGATCGCGAACCAGAACTCCGCTTCACCGAAGAACTTCACGTTCAGGGTGTTGATCAGGTTCACCGCGACAAAGAACACCAGGGCGCTGACCCAGGTCGGGATCTGCGGCCACCAGAACTGGATGTACTTGCCCACCGCAGTCAGCTCGGCCATGCCCACCAGCACGTAGAGCACCCAGTAGTTCCAGCCGGCCAGGAAGCCCGCGTAACCGCCCCAGTATTTGTGCGCGAAGTGGCTGAACGAGCCGGCCACCGGTTCTTCGACGATCATCTCGCCGAGCTGGCGCATGATCAGGAACGCGATGAAACCGGCGATCGCGTAGCCCAGGATCATCGACGGCCCTGCCGACTTGAGTACCCCGGCCGAACCGAGGAACAGCCCCGTGCCTATCGCCCCGCCCAAGGCGATCAACTGAATATGCCGGTTCTTAAGGCCACGCTTGAGGCCTGCCGGGTTAACCATGTCATCCGCCATTAACGTTCCCTTCTACTTGTTTTTCTCGGGGTAGAACCCCTCAGAAGTGCTGAGGAGTCAGATATTACTCTGCGTAAACTTTTCGTAATACAGCTGAACGCCATCAAGTGCCTGATCCGCCAGCCATTGTTGGATGGATTCGACCATTGGCGGAGGGCCGCACACGTACATATCCGCCAATCCGTCGCGCAATTCGGCCAGGTCGAAATGCTCGGTGAGGTAGCCGCGCTTGCCGGCCCAGTCGGGGGCGGCATCGCTGAGGACTTCGGTGTAGCGAAAACCCGGCAGTTTCGCCGCATAGGCCGCGATGCGTGGGGCTTCGCATAAGTCCTCGGCGCCGCGTACGCCATAGTAGAGATGCACCGGCTGGTTGCAGCCGGTGGCGGCCAGTTGATCGAGCATGCCCAGCAGCGCCGACAGCCCGGTGCCGCCGGCGACCAGCACCAGCGGTTGGGTCACATGGCGCAGGTAGAACGCACCCAGCGGTGCTTCCATCCGCAGTTCATCGCCGACTTGGCAGCGCTCACGCAGGTAGTTGCTCATCACCCCATCGGGCAGCAAGCGGATCAGGAACTGCAATTGATTGCCCGCCAGGTTGGCGAAGGAGTAGGAACGCCAATGGCCTGTGCCCGGTACCGCAAGGCGCGCATATTGGCCCGGTAGAAAATCCAGCGGCGCATCCAACTGCACCTTCAGGATCGCCGTGCTGGTCGACACCTGTTGCACCTCGCTGACCGTCCCGCGCACTTGCACCGGCCCCGGCGCATTGCACAGGCTCGAATCAAAGTCGAAGTAGAACGCCGCGTCGGACTTCACCCGCGTCTGGCAACTGAGCATCTTGCGCTGTTGCAGGTCGAGCCTAGAGAGGGCTTCCTCGTCCACATAGTCCTGGGTGTAGTCACCCGACTCGCACCGCCCCTGGCAGGTGCCGCACACGCCTTCGCGGCAGTCCAGGGGGATCTTGATGCCATTGCGCAGCGCCGCATCCAACAGGATTTCATTTGCGCCCACCGGGAAAAACAGGGTCTTGCCGTCGGCAAAACTGAAGGCCACTTTGTGATTCATGTGTTGTTCTCTGCATATTTATGACGTACGTACGGCCTGTTGTGGTGAGCGGGCTTGCCCCGCGCTGGGCTGCGAAGCAGCCCCATGAGAGTCGCCGCATTTTTCCCGCCAAACCGCAGTGCTTGCACCAAGGGCCGCTGCGCGACCCAGCGCGGGGCAAGCCCGTTCACCACAAAAAGCCCGCTCACCACAACAACAAGGGTGCTTTAGAGGTGATAGAAATCCAGCACCGAATTGATGGTGTCGTTAAGCAGCAGCGCATGCTTGCGAGTGATCAGCCAACTGTCGCCATGGGGCTTGAGGCGATAGGTGGCATGCCCGTAGAACTGCTCCGATGTGGCCAGCCGATAGAACAGCGTGTGCCAGTTCAACCGGACCTCCAGCGTGCCGTCCGCCTGCTCGGCGATGCGTACGTTGTTGATCAGGTGCAAGGTGCGCGGCATCGGTGTAGCGGACGCCGCCTTGCCGGTGCGCAGGCGGAACACGCGGTCTTCCAGGCCCGAACGGTTGGCGTAGTAGATCAGCGACATCTCGCGCTTGGGGTCGCGGGTGTAGACGTGCTCCGAGTCCCATTGCGGCAGGTGGAATTCGCTCTGGGGGTCGAACAACTGCACGTAGGCGTCCCAGTCCTGGGCGTCGCACAGCTCGGACTTAAGGTAGAAAAACTGCTCGATCCGATACTGCAATGGCGCATTCATCATTCCACCTCCCGCAGTGTCAGCGCGTGTTGGTCCAGGCCCTTGAGCAGGAACTGCTGCCAGTTGCGGTGCTGGTTGACGTACAGGCCTTCATGGGTGAATTCGGTGCCGGTCATGGCCGGCGAGATGCCGATGGCTTCGCTGTTCGGCGTTGGCCCGGTTTCCCAGCGATGGCTGCCGCGTGAAATATCGCTCCAGCGTTCCAGGCGGCCCTGGAAACCACGCTGGGCTTCGCGGAACTCCACCAGGTCGTCCGGTGTGCCCATGCCCGAGACGTTGAAGAAGTCTTCGAACTGGCGAATACGGTTTTCACGGTCGGCGTCGGATTCGCCTTTCACCCCCAGGCACTGGCTGATGATCTCGGTCTTGTTCCACGCCACCGGACGAATGATGCGCAGCTGCGAGCTGATCTGGTCGAGGAAGAACAGGCTCGGGTAGATATTCAGGTTACGCAGGCGGTGCATCATCCACTCGGCCTTCTGCTGGCCATGCTCTTGTACCAGGCGCGGCATGATGGTGGCGTAGCCGGAGCGCACGCTGGGGTTGGGCATGTCGCTGAACAGCACGCTGTGGCCATTGTTGAAGGCGAACCAGCCGTCATCGGTGTTGGCGTCGCCGGCGCCGAGCTTGCTGTAGTCCAGGGTGCTGGCGGACCCGCTGCCGCTCTCGGTATTCACCTGCTGGCGATGCTGCACCGTGGCCACGTAGTTGTAGTGCACGGTGCTGACGTGATACCCGTCCAGGCCGTTTTCGTTTTGCAGTTTCCAGTTGCCGTCGTAGGTGTAGGCCGACTTGCCCGGCAGCACCTCCAACTCACCAGTGGCGGACTGCGCGACCATCATGTCGAAGAACACTTTGGCGTCGCCGAGGAAGTCTTCCAGGCTGTCACGGCCATTCACATCCAGGCTGATGAAGACAAAACCCTTGTAGCTCTCGATGCGGGCCTTTTTCAGGCCGCGCGTTGCCTTGTCGAAACTTTCCGGATATTCCCCCGGCGCCTTGACCTTCACCAGCCGGCCATCGCTCTTGTAGCACCAGGCGTGGAACGGACAGGTGAAGGTGGACTGGTTGCCTTTGCCGACCCGGGTCAGGGTGGTGCCGCGATGCTGGCAGGCGTTGACCAGCGCATTGAGCCGGCCCTCGCCATCACGGGTAATGATCATCGGCTGGCGCCCGGCGCGCATCGTCACGAAGTCATGATGATTGGCCAGTTCGCTTTCATGGCAGGCGTAGATCCAGTTCTTCTCGAAGATCAACTCCATCTCAAGATCGAACAGTTCCGGCTCGGTGAACATGTCGCGGGCGATGCGGAATACGGCGTCTGCTGGGCGAAAATCCAGGCAGCTCTCGATAAAGCTTTTCCATTGCTCGACGCTTCTTGCACCACTCATGGGAGGCACCTTTTGATAATGGCTGAACAGGTGAGCCATTAAGAGGCTGCGGCAAGGTGGCGGGCTATCCGCTTAATGGGGGAAGGTGGGCCGCAAAGTTGGGCAGCAAATACCCACGGTGGTGCAGGGCGGTGACGCGACGCGCTACCGTCTGGCGAGGCAAGGGGCGTCAACACCTGCGGTTTATCCACATAGTGGACGGTTGCTATCCACCCGGTTGCAATCGGGCCGGCGTGGCGTAGAACTTGCTGTGGAGCCACAACGACGCGCCGCCAGAGCGCGCAACCGCCTGACCGCCGTGGGTGCACACTGATGAATAGTCCTACACGCGATATCCATGTCCAACGCTTCGACCTCGAAGGCGCCCGCAGCTGGATGTCCGGCATTTGCGGGCCGCACCGCCTGGCGACGAGCACGCCCGAGCGCCTGCGCTTTCATCACAGTGCCAACGTGTTCAAGTCCCGGGCCACCACCCTGGGCGTGATCGAATACGGCACCGACGTGACCATCGATATCGAAGACGCCGAGCACTTCAGCAGCTACAGCCTCACGCTGCCGTTGGTGGGTGAGCAGGAGCTGAGCAAGAACGGCCAACGCCTGAGTTCCAACCGTGATCAGGGCGTGATCATTGCGCCCAATGAACACCAGGTGCTGGCCATATCCGGTGACTGCCGCAAGTTGCAGGTGGTGATCACGCGGGCGGCGATGAGCGAGTCGCTGGAGGGCTTGCTGCAACGGCCGGTTGACGCGCCACTGCAATTTGAACCGGTGATGGATGCGGTGGAGGGGGCGTCGGCGTCGTGGTGGCGCATGGCGCGCTACTTCATCGCCGAATTGGAGTGCCGTAGCGAATTGTATGAACAGGCGGCGTTCACCCGTGACCTGGAAAGCTCATTGATCAAGGGCCTGATCCTCGCCCAACCGAACAACTACTCGGAAGAACTGCGCGCCGTACTGGGGGTGAAACTGCCCCATTACCTGATCCGTGCGCGCCAATACATTCACGCCAACGCCCGCGAGGCGCTGCACCTCGAAGACCTGGAAGCCGCTGCCGGGGTGTCGCGGTTCAAGCTGTTCGATGCGTTTCGCAAGTACTTTGCCCTGTCACCCATGGCCTACCTGAAGAAGCACCGGCTGAGTGCGGTGCGCCAGGAAATCCTCGAGCACGGATCGATCCGCACCATCTCCGAGATCGCCTTCGGCTGGGGCTTTACCCACCTGGGGCGGTTCTCGGCGGAGTATCGAAAACTGTTCGATGAATCCCCCAGCCAGACGCTGCAACGCATGCGTATGCGCAGTACTTGAACCTGATGAAGATCAACCTGTGGGAGGGGCGGTACCTGGGCGATTTCAGATCAGTTCTTCAACCAACTGCAGGCAATGACTGAGCCCCGGCGACTGATCATTCACCCGTCGGCTGAGAATGATCGGCGAGGTCGCCGTCGCTTCCACAACCGGCGTGTAGCCGATATCCGCGCGATGCAGCACCTGCACCGACGCCGGCACCAGTGTCACGCCCATGCCCGCACCGACCAGGCCGATGGCGGTCTGCAGTTCGTTGGTCCACTGCGCCACCTTGAGGCTCAGGCCGTGGGCGTCGAACAGTGCAATCACATGGTCGGCATAGCTGGGGCGCGGGTTACCGGGGTAGAGCACAAACGGCTCGGCGGCCAGTTGGGCGAGGGTCGCGGGTGCATCGAGCAATGGGTGGCCGGCGGGCAGCACGGCGACCAACCGATCCTCCACCAGCACGCGCTGGACGATGGCCGGGTCGTCGATACGAATGCGCCCGAAGCCCACGTCGATACGTCCGGCCTTGAGCGCCTCGACCTGCTGCAAGGTGGTCATCTCCGACAGCCCCAACTCCAGTTCCAACGCCTCATGGCTGCGCAACCGCCGGATCAATTCCGGCAGCACGCCATACAAGGTCGACGGCGCAAAGCCGATGCCCAGCCAGGTCTTCTCGCCCTGGCCGATGCGGCGGGTGTTGTCGCAGACCTTGGCCAATTGTTCGAGCAACACATTGGCGTGCTCATAGAAAAACCGCCCGGCTTCGGTCAGCCGCAGCGGTCGGCCACGCTCCAGCAGAATCACGCCCAATTCCTCTTCCAATTGTTGGATCTGCCGGCTCAACGGTGGCTGGGCGATGTGCAGGCGTTCGGCCGCGCGGGTGAAGTTGAGGGTCTGCCCCAACACCTGGAAGTAGCGCAGATGACGCAGTTCCATAACGGCTCCTTTCATACCTTAAGGGTATTGCTCGAGACTAATTCTATATTGGAAGCCAGGAAAAATGCGGCACAGAATCGACGTAAATCTATAAAGAACCCAGCGGGTATTGCCATGCCGATTTGCGCCATCGAGTCGATCGAGACCATTATCGTCGACCTTCCCACCCTTCGCCCGCACAAGCTGGCGATGCACACCCTGCAAAACCAGACGTTGGTAATCATCCGCGTGCGCTGCGCCGACGGCATCGAAGGCATCGGTGAATCCACCACCATCGGCGGCCTGAGCTACGGCAACGAGAGCCCCGACAGCATCAAGGTCAACATCGACCGTCACTTCGCCCCACTGCTGATCGGCCAGGACGCCAGCAATATCAACGCGGCCATGTTGCGCCTGGAACGCAGCATTCGCGGCAACACCTTTGCCAAATCCGGTGTCGAAAGCGCTTTGCTCGACGCCCTCGGCAAGCGCCTTAACCTGCCGGTCAGCGAACTGCTCGGTGGGCGTGTGCGCGATGCACTGCCGGTGGCCTGGACCCTCGCCAGCGGCAATACCGCCCAGGACATTGCCGAGGCCGAAAAGATGCTCGACCTGCGCCGCCACCGCATCTTCAAATTGAAGATCGGTGCCGGTGAAGTTGGCGAGGACCTGGCCCATGTCATCGCGATCAAACAGGCCCTGGGCGAGCGTGCCAGCGTGCGCGTCGACGTCAACCAGGCCTGGGACGAAGCCGTGGCCCTGCGTGCGTGCAAGGTGCTCGGCGACCACGGCGTCGACCTGATCGAACAGCCGATCTCGCGTAACAACCGTGGCGGCATGGCCCGGCTCAACCTGTCGAGCCCGGCGCCGATCATGGCCGACGAATCCATCGAGTGTGTGGAAGATGCCTTCAACCTGGCCCGTGAAGGCGCGGCCTCGGTGTTCGCCCTGAAGATCGCCAAGAACGGCGGCCCCCGCGCGGTATTGCGCACCGCCGCGATTGCCGAGGCCGCTGGTATCGGCCTGTACGGCGGCACCATGCTGGAAGGGGGGATCGGCACCCTGGCGTCGGCGCATGCCTTCCTCACGCTGAACAAACTGGCGTGGGGCACCGAGTTGTTCGGCCCGCTGTTGCTGACCGAAGACATTCTTGCCGAGCCGCCGCTGTACCGCGATTTCCAGCTGCATGTCTCCCACATGCCGGGCCTGGGCCTGGCCATCGATGAGGAGCGCCTGGCGTTCTTCCGTCGTGGCAAACACTAAGAGGCGCCGCCCATGTTGTTCCACGTAAAAATGACCGTGAACCTGCCCGTCGACATGCACCCCGAGCGCGCCGCCAGCCTCAAGGCCGACGAAAAGGCCTTTGCCCAGCGTCTGCAGCACCAGGGCAAATGGCGCCACTTATGGCGCATCGCCGGGCTCTACGCCAACTACAGCGTGTTCGACGTCGACAGCGTGCAAGAACTGCATGACCTGCTGATGCAACTGCCGCTTTACCCCTACATGGCCATCGAAGTGAATGCCTTGTGCCGGCACCCTTCGTCGATCCATGAAGACGACCGCTAGGCCGGTTTTCACCCTGATAACTACAAGATGAGGAACGCACCATGTCCATCCGACTGTCCCAGACTGCCCAGGCCCAACGGTTTCTCGAAGAAGCCAGCGGCAACCTCACTGACGGCGGCAACCCGCGCACCAAGGCGCTGATCTACCGGATCCTGCGCGATACGGTAAACATCATCGAAGACCTGGACGTGACCCCGGAAGAGTTCTGGAAGGCGGTCAACTACCTCAACGAACTGGGCAAGCACCAGGAGGCCGGACTGCTCGCCGCCGGGCTCGGCCTGGAGCATTACCTGGATATGCTGATGGACGCCGCCGACGAGGAAGCCGGCAAGTCCGGTGGTACCCCGCGCACCATCGAAGGTCCGCTGTATGTGGCCGGCGCGCCGCTGTCGAAGTACGAGGCGCGGCTGGACGATGGCAAGGACGACGCTGTGCCGCTGTTTATGCGCGGGCAGGTGCGCGACACCGACGGCAAGCCGTTGGCGGGGGCGATTGTCGATGTGTGGCAGGCCAATACCGGCGGTACGTATTCGTGGTTCGACCCGACGCAATCCGAATTCAACCTGCGCCGCCGTATCGAGACCGACGCCCAGGGCAACTACCGCTTTCGCAGCATCGTGCCGTCGGGCTACGGCTGCCCGCCGACCGGGCCGACCCAGCAGTTGCTCGATCAACTGGGGCGTCACGGGCAGCGCCCGGCGCATATCCACTTCTTCATCTCGGCGCCGGGGTATCGGCACCTGACCACCCAGATCAACCTGTCGGATGACCCGTACCTGCACGATGATTTTGCCTACGCGACGCGGGACGAATTGATTGCCGAGATTCGCTTCAGCGACGATCAGCAACTGGCGCGGGAGTTTGGCGTGGAAGGGCGGTTTGCGCAGATTGATTTTGACTTTGAGTTGCAGACCGCCGCAGCGCCGGTAGAGCAAAAACGCATGCAGCGGGTTCGCGCGTTGGAGGATTGATCAATACGGTCAAAAATGTGGGAGGGGGCAAGTCGAATCGTCGCACCGCCCCTCCCACATTTGATCGGTGTCGTGGCTGACTATTTGCGAACGACCAGATCAAGCACCTCATCCCGATCCTTGATCTTCTGCAACACAATCTCCGAGCGGATATCCATCACCCCCGCCGTGCGGTTCAGGTGGTTCACGATAAAGTCCGAAAAGTGCTTGAGGTTGCGTGCCTGCACCCGCAGCACATAGTTGCTGGCGCCGGTGATCACGTAGGCGCTGGCCACTTCCGGCCAGCCTTGCACCTTCTTGATAAACGTCTCATGCCAATCCTCCACATCCTGGCGCAATGACAGGTGGACGATGGCCTCCAGTTCAATCCCCAACTGCTCGGCATTTAACACTGCACGGTAGCCGCTGATAATCCCTTCGCTCTCCAGCAGGCGTAGACGACGCAGGCAGGCAGAGGGCGACAACGCGACTTTTTCCGCCAGTTCCTGGTTGCTGATACGGCCATCCTGTTGCAGGAAATGCAGGAGGCGCAGGTCGGTGGCGTCAAGGATCATGGTTAGAATAAATCCGCGTATTTAGGGGTTAAATTCGAATTTCCTACAGCTTAATTAGCCTGTTACCCACCACTTTGCACGAAAATTCTCTAAATCTTCGTTCATTATTTGCTGCATCCTCACCGACAAAAACCAGGACAACCCATGACCCCTCGCAGCCACTGCCAAGCCCTCGACACCCAGGACCCGCTGGCGCCGCTACGTCAGCAGTTCGCCTTGCCGCAGGACGTTATCTACTTGGACGGCAACTCCCTCGGTGCGCGTCCGGTGGCGGCGTTGGCGCGGGCGCAGGCGGTCATCGCGCAAGAGTGGGGCAATGGCTTGATCCGCAGTTGGAACAGCGCCGGCTGGGCCGACTTGTCCCAGCGCCTGGGCAACCGCCTGGCGCCGCTGATCGGTGCGCGGGACGGTGAGGTGGTGATCACCGACACTACCTCGATCAACCTGTTCAAGGTGCTCAGCGCCGCCTTGAGCGTGCAGCGCCAACGTGAGCCGGCGCGCAAGGTGATCGTCAGCGAAGCGAGCAACTTCCCCACCGATTTGTACATCGCCCAGGGCCTCGCCGAGTTGCTGCAACAGGGCTATTCCCTGCGCCTGGTCAACAGCCCGGATGAACTGCCCCGGGCCATCGACGGCGACGTGGCGGTGGTGATGCTCACCCACGTCAACTACAAGACCGGCTACATGTACGACATGCAGGCGCTCACCGCCTTGAGCCATGAATGCGGCGCGCTGAGCATCTGGGACCTGGCGCATTCGGCCGGCGCAGTGCCCATCGACCTGCACGGGGCCGGTGCTGACTATGCGATTGGCTGCACTTACAAATACCTCAACGGCGGCCCCGGCTCCCAGGCGTTCGTGTGGGTCAACCCGGCGTTGGTAGACCTGGTGCACCAGCCGCTGTCGGGCTGGTTCGGGCATACCCGGCAGTTCGCCATGGAATCCAGCTATGCGCCGAGCGCCGGCATCGCCCGCTACCTGTGCGGCACCCAGCCGATCACGTCGCTGGCGATGGTGGAATGCGGCCTGGAGATTTTCGAACAGACCGACATGGCCCGCCTGCGCAGCAAATCCCTGGCGCTGACCGACCTGTTTATCGAGTTGGTCGAAAGCCGCTGCGCCGCCCACAACCTTGTGCTGATCACTCCCCGTGAACACGCTCGGCGTGGCAGCCATGTGAGCTTCGAACACCCGGAGGGATATGCGGTGATCCAGGCTCTGATCGCACGTGGCGTGATCGGTGATTACCGCGAGCCGCGCATCATGCGTTTTGGGTTTACGCCGCTGTACACGAGTTTTACCGAGGTGTGGGATGCGGTGGAAATCCTCGGTGAGATTCTCGACAACGGCACCTGGGACCAGCCGCAATTCAAGGTCCGCCACAGCGTCACCTGAAGATAATGCAGATCAAAATGTGGGAGGGGCGGTGCGACGATTCGACTTGCCCCCTCCAACAGGGGATTTGCGTCAATATCCAAATAGTGCAACCACAATAATAAAGGGGCACACCACGTGAGCACACCCGACAACGGCTTTGCCGAGATCACCCACCGCGAACTGGGCCTGAGGCGCCAGCTCACTTCCGGCCAGATGAGCATGATCGCCATCGGTGGCGCCATCGGCACCGGGCTGTTCATGGGCAGCGCCTATGCCATCGGCTACGCCGGGCCCAGCGTGCTGGTGAGCTACGCGATCGGCGCGTTGATCACCTTGCTGCTGATGGGCTGCCTGGCCGAGATGACGGTGGCCCATTCCACCTCGGGCTCTTTCGGCGCCTATGCCGAGTTCTACATCAGCCCGCTGGCCGGGTTCCTGGTGCGTTATGCCTACTGGGCGGCGATTGTGCTGGCGGTGGGGGCCGAGGTCACGGCGGTGGCGATGTACATGAAGTACTGGTTCGCCCACGTGCCGGAATGGGTGTGGATCGTGTCGTTTTCCAGCGTGCTGATCCTGCTCAACGCCATCAGCGTCAAGACTTTCGGCAACTTCGAATACTGGTTTTCGACGATCAAGATCAGCGCCATCGTCGGCTTCATCATCCTCGCGGTGTACGTGGTATTCGGCTCCGGCAACCCGCAATACGGGGTGCAGAACTACACGGCCCACGACGGGTTTTTCCCCCATGGCTTGAGCGGCATGTGGATCGCCGTGATCGTGTCGATCTTCAGCTACCTGAGCGTCGAGATGATTGCCGTGGCTGCCGGTGAGGCGGCGGACCCGGAGCAGGCCGTGAAGAAAGCCTTTCGCGCGACCATCGTGCGGCTGGTGGTGTTTTACCTGCTGACCCTGGCGCTGATGCTCGCCATCGTGCCATGGAACCAGGCCGGCCAGGCCCAGAGCCCGTTCGTCACGGTGATGCAGACCATCGGCATTCCCGGCGCCACCGGGGTGATGAATTTCGTGATCCTGATTGCGGCCTTGTCGGCGATGAACAGCCAGCTCTACATCACCACGCGCATGATGTTCAGCCTGTCCCGCGCCGGCTTTGCGCCCAGGTCCATGGGGGCGTTGAGCAAGAGCGGCATTCCGCTGAATGCCTTGCTGTTGTCCAGCTCGGGCATCGCCCTGGCGACGCTGTTGAACCTGGTGTACCCGGAAAGTTCGTTCACCCTGATGATGGCGATCTCGATGTTTGGCGCGATCTTCACCTGGTTCATGATCTTCCTCACGCACCTGTTCTTCCGGCGCTATCGCAAGCGTCATGGCGGCGCGAAGCTGTCGTTCCAGTTGCGCCTGTTTCCCTACAGCACGTTATTGGGGCTGATGCTGATGGGCGCGGTGATGATCACCACGTACTTCACCGAAGCGTTCAAGATGACCCTGGTGTTTGGCGTGCCGTTCCTGCTGATTCTGTCGGCGGTGTATTACGGGTTTTTCCGCAAGGGCAGGGCCAAGGCATCGAACAAGGCCTTGGCGTAACCCGGCAATTGTTCGAACGAGCGCGCGCATAACAGCAACGTGCGGCAAGCCCACTCTTCCTGCAACGGCTGGGCGATGAAGCGGCGCGGCGCTGGCCAGCGCGCCAGCGCCGCCTGGGGCACGATGCCCAGGCCGGCGCCGCGGGCCACCATGCGAATCAGCCCGTCAAAACCCTCGGCGCGGATGCGCGTCTGCACACGAAAGCCCGCGTGCAGTGCCTGTTCTTCCAGATACACCGCGAGGGCGCTGGCGGCGGCCAGACCCACGTAGTCGTATTGCAGGCTGTCGACAAAGCTCACCGTGCCGCCCGCCAGGGGATGGTCGTGCGGCATGATCAGCGCCAGCGGGTCGTCGCGAAAGGGCAAAGTCTGCAAGCCATGGGTGTCCACGGCGTCGGAGATGATCCCCAGCTCCGCCGTGCCCTGGCGCAAGGCCTGGGTGATGCGCAGGCTGGGCAATTCCTGCAGGTCGATATCGAGGTTGGGGTGTTCGCGCAGAAAGTCCGCGAGCAGTTCCGGCAGGTATTCGCTGAGCGCAGTGGTGTTGCACAGCAGGCGCACCTGGCCTTTGACGCCCTTGGCATATTCCGCCAGGTCCTGTTGCAGGTGCTCGGCCTGTTGCAACAACAGGCGGGCGTGACGGGCCAGGGCCTTGCCTGCCGGTGTGGGGGTGACGCCGCGACGTCCACGCTGGAGAAACTCGATGCCCAACGACGCCTCCATCGCCCGGATGCGGGCACTGGCGGCGGCCAGGGATAAATGGCTGCGGGCCGCGCCGGCGGTGATGTTGCCGGTGTCGAGGGTGTGCAGGTAGAGGCGCAGGTCGATCAGGTCAAAGTGCATGGCTGATGGCTCGAGGGAGTAGACGGGCCTCAGGCTCACGCAAAACAAGAGGCTACCTCAGTATATGGCGAATTTTAGAGCGCATCGAAAAGTCGCACACTCTGCCCATGAATACCTTCCTCGCGTTTTACCAGAACCTCGGCCCCGCCCTTACCTTGCTGGTGATCGGCACCTTCCTGCTGGCCGGTACGGTCAAGGGTATCATCGGCCTGGGCCTGCCCACTGTCGCCATGGGCATGCTCGGCCTGGCTATGTTACCGGCGCAGGCTGCGGCATTACTGATCATCCCTTCGACCGTCACCAACCTGTGGCAATTGGCATTCGGCGGGCACCTGAGTGCGTTGCTCCGGCGGCTGTGGCCGATGTTGCTGCTGATTTTCCTCGGCACTGGGCTGGGCACGGTGTGGCTGGGGATGGACGGCGGGCAATGGGTGGTGCGCGCACTGGGCGCGGCGTTGCTGGCGTATGCACTGAGCGGACTGTTCCTGCCCACGTTCAAGGTCAAGGCCCGGACCGAGCGTTGGCTGGGCCCGGTGTGCGGGCTGATCACCGGCCTCATCACCTCGGCCACCGGTGTGTTTGTGATTCCTGCCGTACCGTACCTGCAGGCACTGGGTTTGAATCGCGATCAACTGGTGCAGGCGTTGGGGCTGTCGTTCACGGTATCGACCCTGGCCCTGGCCGCCGGTCTGGCCTGGCACGGCACGTTGGGCGCTGGCGCAATCAACGCCTCGTTGCTGGCCTTGGTGCCGGCGCTGCTGGGCATGTGGCTGGGCCAGGTGGTGCGCCAGCGCATCAGTGCGGTGCTGTTCAAGCGGGTATTTTTTATCGGCATGGCACTGCTGGGCGGGCATTTACTGATCGGCGGTTAACAATTCATGATCCATTCGTGCCTTGTGGTCAAAGGTATTTTGCCCGGTGGCCGCTTATTCCCAAGGGCCGAGGTGGATAGTCTGCGTCCAGACATTTTCAACCTTCTGGATGCTTCCCATGAAAAAAGTACTCCTGCTCAACGGCGGTAAAAAGTTCGCCCACTCCGATGGCCGCTACAACACCACCCTGCATGACACCGCCTTGGCGGTATTGGACCGAGGCGGTATCGACGTCAAAGTCACCCATATCGACGAAGGCTACGACGTGGCTGAAGAGGTCGCCAAATTCCTCTGGGCAGACGTGATCATCTACCAGATGCCCGGCTGGTGGATGGGCGCGCCGTGGATCGTCAAGAAGTACATCGACGAAGTCTTCACCGAGGGCCACGGCAGCCTGTACGCCAGCGATGGCCGCACCCGTTCCGACGCCTCACAGAAATACGGCAGCGGTGGCCTGGTCCAGGGCAAGCACTACATGCTGTCACTGACCTGGAATGCACCGCAGCAAGCCTTCGACGATCCGACCGATTTCTTCGAAGCCAAGGGCGTGGATGCGGTGTACTTCCCGTTCCACAAAGCCAACGAGTTCCTCGGCATGACCGGCCTGCCGACCTTCCTGTGCGTGGACGTGATGAAACGCCCGGCCATCGAGGTGGATGTGGCGCGCTACGAACAGCATCTGGCGCGGGTGTTCAACCTCTCGGTGTAAGCTGCGGTACACCGATAACGAGGACCGCCCGTGAAAGCCCGATCCGATGAGCTACAGATCTTCGTCAGCGTGATTGAGTGCGGCTCGATTTCCGCCGCCGCGGAGCAGGTCGGGCAGACGCCATCGGCGGTCAGTCGCACCCTGTCGCGCCTGGAAGCCAAGCTTGAGACCACGCTGATCAACCGCACCACGCGGCGCATGGACCTGACCGAGGAGGGCAAGTACTTCTTCGAGCAGGCCAAGCTCATCCTGGCGCAGATGGACGAGCTGGAAGAGCGTCTGTCGTCACGTCAGAAGAACCCCGCCGGGCGCCTGCGCATCAATGCCGCCGTGCCGTTCATGCTGCATGGGATCGTGCCCTACATCGCCGAATTCCGCCGTTTGTACCCGCAGATCCAGCTGGAGTTGAACAGCGATGACCTGATCATCGACCTGCTGGAACAGAGCACCGATATTGCGATTCGCATCGGTGCCCTGGCCGACTCAACCCTGCATGCGCGATCCCTGGGCTGTACGCCGCTGCATATCCTCGCCAGCCCTGATTACCTCAAACAGTACGGCACGCCGACGACGGTCGCCGAGTTGGCTGACCATACCCTGCTGGGCTTTACCCAGACCGAAACCCTCAACCACTGGCCGCTGCGTCATGTGGAGGGTGACCGCTGGCTGATCGAGCCCAGCGTGGCCGCGTCCAGTGGTGAAACCCTGCGCCAGTTGGCGTTGGAAGGGCAGGGCATTTGTTGCCTGTCGAACTTCATGACCGTCGAAGACATCAATGCCGGGCGCCTGGTGCCGGTGCTGGAGGCGTTCAACAGCGGGTATCGCCAACCGATCCACGCGGTGTTCTACCGCAACTCGCAATTGGCGCTGCGCATCCAGTGCTTCCTGGACTTTATCCAGGCCAAGCTGGCGCGGTATGCCTGCTGATTCGTGACCCTCACGCAAGAGTGAATTGGGCGGTGCGGGCTTATTCGTCAGGGATGAGTCCGTAACAATGGACCCATCACTTACCCCGTCAGGAGCACTCTCCATGCACGTATTCATTACCGGCGCAGCCGGTTTTATCGGCGGTTCCATCGCCACCGGCCTGGTCAAGGCCGGTCACACGGTCACCGGCCTGGTACGTAGCGCCGAGCAAGCGGCTGAAATGACCGCCCTGGGCATCAACCCGGTGATCGGCACCCTCGACGATGCTGCTGTGTTGACCGAGCAAGCGCACAAAGCCGATGCAGTGATCAATGCCGCGAGCAGCGACCATCGTGCTGCGGTGGAAACCCTGCTGGCCGCACTGAAAGGTTCGGACAAGCCATTCCTGCACACCAGCGGTTCGAGCATCGTGGGGGATGCGTCGGGCGGTAAGTCCAGCGATGTCATCTATTTCGAAGACAGCCTGCCGGAACCGACCGTCGACAAGGCTGCCCGCGTGGCCATCGACAACCTGATCCTGGCGGCCGCAAAAGACGGCGTGAACTCAGCGGTGATCTGCAACACGCTGATCTACGGCCACAGTCTCGGTGTGAAGCGCGACAGCGTGCAACTGCCGCGCTTGCTCAAGCAGGCACGCAAGAGCGGTGTGGTGCGCCATGTCGGCACCGGGCAGAACATCTGGTCCAACGTGCACATTGAAGACGTGGTGGCGCTGTACCTGCTGGCACTGACCCGCAACGTGCCGGGTACGTTCTACTTTGTGGAAAGCGGCGAGGCCTCGTTTATCGACATGACCACGGCGATTGCCCAAGCCCTGAACCTGGGCCGGCCGCAGGATTGGCCGTTGGCCGAGGCTGAGGCCGAGTGGGGCTATGAAATGGCCAACTATGGCCTGGGCTCCAACAGCCGCGTGCGCGGCAGGCATGCCCGCGAGTTGCTGGGCTGGGCGCCGAAGCGTACGTCCGTAGTCGAGTGGATTCGCCACGAGATGGTTTAACAGAGGTGGGACACGGAGGGTATGCAGCTTAAGCGGTCGCCATTGGGCGGCCGTTTGTGTTTATGGACTGAATGAACGTGTACATGGATTGCGTGAAAGGCTTCCAGCCTAGAGAATGCAAGGATTCTGTTATCAGGCTTATGCCCGCCTGCGGTTTTTGGCGATGAAAGACTTGGAGTCTCGAATGATAAAAACCATAGTGATTAAAGGCTTCAAGTCTATTCCAGAGTTGACGCTAGAGTTAGGACGAGTTAATTGCTTTATCGGCGCCAACGGTGTCGGTAAAAGTAATATCTTGGAGGCCATTGGTGTTTTGGGCGCAGCAGCAAACGGCGTAGTTGATTCGGAGTCTCTTCTGCGACGTGGCGTCAGACCTGGTTTGCCGAGACTTTACAAAACGTCGTTCACCGGCGGAAGAACGCCGCCAGAAATTCGATTGAGTGCCATAGGTGCTCAAAGTGAGGAATATCGAACTTCAATTTTGAACCCTATTGATAAGCCTGAGCCGGCTTGGGAGTTCAAGACAGAGTATCTACGAGATTCGAATACTGAGATTCTGACTGCCGGTGTCAGAAGTTTGAAAAATTTGAAACCTACTGCTGGATTGGCGGCACTTAAGTTGGTGGATCTTTCACCGGATAACCCGGCTGCCAAATTGATGCAGCAGTTGCAGGACTACGCGATTTATAGCCCGAATACACCCACCCTACGGGCAATGGTGGCTGACCCGCAAACGCGTTCACCGCTGGGGTTGTCGGGCGGGCGGCTGGCTGACGCATTTGCTGAACTCAAGAGTGCTTTGGACGCTGATCCGCAATTGATGGACTCCGTACTGGAGTTAATCGACTGGGTTGTCGATATTGACGCCGTATCAACGGCAAATTCTTTATTGTCACCCTCGGTATCCCGTACTGGCCAAAGCGTTCTAAAGCTTACTGATCGATATATGAAAAGTGGGCGCAACTCTCTCACGGCATACGACGCCAGTGAGGGCGCTTTGTACGTATTGTTCAGTGCAATTCTATGTTTATCTCCTGCCGCGCCGATGGTGCTTGCGATTGACAATCTGGACCAAGCCTTGAACCCGCGTCTTGCCATGCGGCTGACTGAAAAACTGTCTTATTGGTTGAAGAAAAACGATGCCCGCAGACAGCTACTGTTTACAACTCATAACCCTGCCGTACTTGATGGACTTGACCTTTCGGATGATGAAATTCGTTTATTTGCGGTTGATCGCAATAGTGAAGGCCATACCAGTGTTATTCGGATAGAGCCAACCGAAAAGCTACTGAAAATGAACAAAGAATATCCGCTGTCCCGGCTATGGATGATGGGGCACCTAGGGGCGCTGCCCAATGTCTGACTTGCGCATCGCGTTGATCGCCGAAGGAAAAACCGACCTGGTGGTGGTGGAGGCTGCTCTTAAGGCGATTTTATTAGAGCCGTTTGTTCTCAAACTGATACAACCAGAAGCATCTTCACGTGAACTGGGTGAGGGCTGGGGTGGTGTTGCCAAGTGGTGTCATCAAAGTGTCGAGCGCGGTGAGGGCGTATTGCATGATGATCCAACACTTTTTTTGTATGACTTTTACATCATTCATTTGGACGCTGATGTGGCTGGCATGACGTATGCGCATGCCAGGCTTGAAGAGCTTGCTCAGCAACACAGTTGGGGCGCGTTGCCGTGTCAGATGCCGTGTCCTGTTGCACAGGATTCGGTTACCGCTTTGCGTACCGTCCTGCTGTCCTGGCTAGGCAATCCTGTTCCCACAAGCAAGACAGTGATTTGTATTCCCTCCAAGGCTATTGAGTCTTGGTTGGCGGCCGCCATCCTCCCGGCGACTGCAACTGCGCTTACAGATATCGAATGCAATTTTAATATGAAAACGGTATTGGCTCAGTTGCCCAAGGCGTCCCGGATCAACAAGCGAGCTGACTACATATTGAGAGCCCCTTTAGTCCAGAGTAGATGGAAGCGGGTATGTCAGCTTTGCACCCAGGCCGATGTCTTTGATCAGGATGTCAGAGCTGTGTAGTCTTCGTCGGCTGTTAAGATTCCCGCGATTTTCACACCCTTCAAAAAAGGCGATCAGTCAGGATCGCGTTTGTCATCATTGATGGCTGAAGTTTTTACTGACTTATACTTTTTGGTACCTCATGAACCTCACCCGTCTGCGCGCCGATGCCCTAGCCGGCCTCACCACGTCCTTTGCGCTGCTGCCCGAATGCATCGCCTTTGCCCTGGTGGCTCACCTCAACCCGCTGATGGGGCTGTACGGCGCCTTTATCATCTGCACCCTCACGGCGTTGTTCGGCGGCCGGCCCGGCATGGTGTCCGGGGCGGCAGGCTCGATGGCGGTGGTGATCGTCGCGCTGGTGGTACAGCACGGCGTGGAATACCTGCTGGCTACGGTGCTGCTGGGCGGGCTGATCATGGTCGCGTTCGGCCTGTTGCGCCTGGGCAAGCTGGTGCGTATGGTGCCGCACCCGGTGATGCTGGGGTTCGTCAACGGCCTGGCGATCATCATTGCCCTGGCCCAGTTGGAACATTTCAAGAACGGTGAACGCTGGCTCAGCGGTACGCCGTTGTACGTGATGACGGGCCTGGTGCTGGTGACCATGGCCATCGTCTACCTGCTGCCGCGCATCACCCGTGCGGTGCCGCCGGCCCTGGTGGCGATCCTTGGCGTGGGCCTGGCCGTGTACCTGCTCGGCCTGCCGACCCGTACCCTCGGCGACATGGCCCACATCGCCGGCGGCCTGCCGAGCTTCGCGCTGCCGCAGATCCCCTGGACCCTGGAAACCCTCGGCATCATCGCCCCCTATGCGTTCCTGATGGCCATGGTCGGCCTGCTGGAAACCCTGCTGACCCTGAACCTCACCGACGAAATCACCGAGACCCGTGGCTACCCCGACCGCGAAAGCGTGGCCCTGGGCGCGGCGAATATGCTCTCGGGCCTGTTCGGCGGGATGGGCGGTTGCGCGATGATCGGGCAAACCGTGATCAACCTCAGCTCTGGCGGGCGTGGACGTTTCTCCGGGGTGTTCGCCGGGGTGATGATCCTGCTGTTTATTTTGTTTCTGTCACCGCTGATCGAGCGGATCCCGCTGGCGGCGCTGGTGGGGGTGATGTTCGTGGTGTCCCAGCAGACCTTCGCCTGGGCGTCCCTGCGGGTGATCAACAAGGTGCCGCTCAATGATGTGCTGGTGATTATCGCGGTAACAGTGATCACGGTGTTCACCGACCTGGCCACCGCCGTGCTGTGCGGCATCGTGATCGCAGCACTGAACTTTGCCTGGCAACAGGCCCGTGAGCTGTACGCCGATGAGCATCTGGAAGCGGATGGCAGCAAGCTCTATCGCCTGCACGGTACGCTGTTCTTTGCCTCGACGACGCCGTTCCTGAACCAGTTCGACCCGGCCAACGACCCCGCCCAGGTGACGCTGGATTGTCGTCACCTGAGCTTTGTCGACTACTCGGCGATTGCCGCACTGATGACCCTGCGCGAGCGCTACAGCAAGGCCGGCAAGCATTTGCGCGTGCTGCATTTGTCCGAACGCTGCAAGAAGCTGCTCAAGCGTGCCAAGGTTCACCACGACTGATCACATACCCCTGTAGGAGCGAGCTTGCTCGCGAAAAACCAGAGAGCGCCGCGGGCATCCAGAAAGCCCGCGTTGTCGTTGGCGATCTTCGCGAGCAAGCTCGCTCCTACAGAGGGCGATGCAGCCTTGCATTACGGCCCGACCAGGTCTTCCAGTTCCTGGGCGCGGGTCTGGGTCATGTCCAGCACGCAGCCGGTGCCGTTGACCTGGTCGATGGTGCCGCCGGTAGCCGAGCCGACGAAGGCACAATTGGCGTCACGGTACTTGATCCACAGGCGCTGCAGGTCCTGCAGTTGCTGCCTGCGGTTGCCTTCCTGGGCGGCGAGGGCGGTTTTGTAGGCTTTGTTCAGGCGCGTGTCTTGCACCTTGGTTTCCTTGACGTTGCAGCTGACCATGTCGGCAGTGGTATTGGCGCCGTCCATGCATTTTTTCAGCGCCGGGTTGTCGGCAGCGGCGGCAGTGCCGCACACGGCGAGAAGCAGGGCGCCGGCGGCGAGTGTGGTGCGAATCATGCTCGATTTTCCTGGCATCGGTGGATGTGCATTCTATGACTCAAGCCTCTTCGTTGAGTTTCCAGCCTTCTCTGAACTTCATGTAAGAACACCCCCCGAATTTTCATGCGCGGCCCTTGGGCATACCCCAACGCGACAGCGCTTATCTGTGGGCGAAAGTTACTTTCATAAAATTTGAAAATGCTCCTCGGTAATGATTTATGAGTTTCACAACCAATTCGACGTGACCCTTTCCGAGGAGTACCGCATGGCCGCATCACCGGGCTTCGGGCTGTTGGCATACGCTGCCATCGCCATCATTGCTTTGATCGTGCTGATCGCACGTTACCGGCTCAACCCGTTTATCGTCATCACCCTGGTGTCCATCGGCCTGGCGCTGATGGCCGGGATGCCGGCGGACACCATCATGGGTTCCTACGAGGCGGGCGTCGGCAAAACCCTGGGGCATATCGCCCTGGTCGTGGCGCTGGGCACCATGCTCGGCAAGATGATGGCCGAGTCCGGTGGCGCCGAGCAGGTGGCGCGCACGCTGATCAACCGTTTCGGCGAACGTAATGCCCATTGGGCCATGGTGTGCATCGCCTTCCTGGTGGGGCTGCCGCTGTTTTTCGAAGTGGGCTTTGTATTGCTGGTGCCGATCGCCTTTACCGTGGCGCGGCGCGTGGGGGTGTCGATCCTGATGGTCGGCCTGCCAATGGTTGCCGGCTTGTCGGTGGTGCATGCGTTGGTGCCGCCGCACCCGGCGGCGATGATGGCCGTGCTGGCGTATAACGCGTCGGTGGGGCAGACCGTGCTCTATGCGATCCTCATCGGTATCCCGACGGCGATCATCGCCGGCCCGGTGTACGCCAAATTCATCGTGCCGCGTATTCACCTGCCGGCGGAAAACCCGCTGGAACGCCAGTTCATCGAGCGCGAACCCCGTGAGCGTTTGCCGAGCTTTGCACTGACCATGGGCACCATCCTGTTGCCGGTGGTGCTGATGATGATCGGCGGTTGGGCCAACGTGATTTCCACCCCGGGTACGGGCTTCAACCAGTTCCTGCTGTTTATCGGCAACTCGGTGATCGCGCTGCTGGTGGCGACCCTGGTGAGTTTCTGGACCCTGGGCCTGGCGCAGGGCTTCAACCGCGAGTCGATCCTCAGGTTCACCAATGAATGCCTGGCGCCGACCGCGAGTATCACCTTGCTGGTGGGCGCGGGCGGTGGCCTGAACCGGATCCTCGTGGATGCAGGCGTCACTCATGAGATCCTCGGCCTAGCCCATGCCTTCCACTTGTCGCCGCTGGTGATGGGCTGGCTGTTCGCGGCGTTGATGCGGATTGCGACGGGCTCAGCCACGGTAGCCATGACTACGGCTTCGGGCGTGGTAGCCCCGGTCGCCCTGGGCCTGGGTTATCCACACCCGGAATTGCTGGTGTTGGCTACTGGCGCGGGTTCGGTGATCTTTTCCCACGTTAACGACGGCGGCTTCTGGCTGATCAAGGAATACTTCAATATGACGGTGATCCAGACCTTCAAGACCTGGACCGTATTGGAGACCCTGATCTCTGTGGTTGCCTTCGGTCTGACTTACGGTCTGTCCTGCATTTTGTAACCCGGAGCCTCCATGGACATCCTCTACCAGATCCGCGCCCGCCAGGATTCCTTCAGCGCCGGCGAAGGGCGTATCGCCAGGCTGATGCTGGAGGATGTGGGCTTTGCCGCCTCCGCCAGCCTGGAAGAGCTGTCCCAACGGGCCGAGGTCAGTACCGCGACCTTATCGCGGTTTGCCCGCAGTGTCGGTTGCCGGGACTTGCGCGATCTGCGCCTGCAACTGGCCCAGGCCAGCGGCGTCGGCAGCCGCTTCCTGGACCCGGCGGGGTTGCCTGAGCAGTCGGCGTTTCATCGGCAGATTCTTAGCGATATCGAGGCGACGCTGCGCCAGCATTTGTCGGGTTTCAACCAGGCCAGCTTTGTCGATGCGGTCAACCTGCTGGGCAAGGCGCGGATGATCCACGCGTTCGGCATGGGCGGGCCGTCGAGTTTGTGCAGCGATGAATTGCAGGTGCGCCTGGTTCGCCTGGGCTACCCGATTGCCGCCAGCCACGACCCGGTGATGATGCGTGTCACGGCGGCAACCCTGGGGCCGGAACACGCGCTGATCGTCTGCTCGCTCACCGGCCTCACCCCCGAGTTGCTTGATGTGGTGGCGCTGGCTCGCAACTACGACGCGCGCATCGTCGCCATCACCCTGGCCGACTCGCCCCTGGCGCAGTTGGCGGATGTGCTGCTGCCGCTGCAACCGGCCGAAACCAGTTTTATCTACAAACCCACGGCGGCGCGCTACGGCATGCTGCTGGCCATCGACCTGCTCGCCACCGAGCTGGCGCTGGCCCTGCCCGACGACAACCAGGAACGTTTGCGCCGGATCAAGCTGGCCCTCGACGATTATCGCGGCGGCCCTGACAGCCTGCCGCTTGGAGATTGATATGACGTACGACACGCTGATTCGCCAGGCGCTGATCATCGATGGCAGCAACACCGAAGGGTTTGTCGCCGATGTGGGGCTGCGTGACGGGCGCATCGAGACCATTGGCGACTTATCGACGGCGGTGGCCGCGCATGAAATCGATGCGACTGGCCGTGTGCTGGCGCCGGGCTTTATCGATGTCCACACCCATGACGACACGGTGGTCATCCGCCAGCCACAGATGCTGCCCAAGCTCAGCCAGGGCGTGACCACGGTGATTGTCGGCAACTGTGGCATCAGCGCCTCACCGGTGAGTTTGCGCAGCGATCCGCCGGACCCGATGAACTTGTTGGGCAGCGCTGCAGCGTTTGTTTATCCCCGTTTCAGCGACTATCGCAGCGCCGTTGAAAGCGCTCATCCAGCGGTCAACGTTGCGGCATTGATCGGTCACACGGCGCTGCGCAGTAACCACATGGACGACCTGCATCGCACTGCCACACCGGATGAAATCGCCGCCATGCGCGTGCAGTTGCACGAGAGTCTCGAGGCCGGCGCCCTCGGTTTATCCACAGGCCTGGCCTACGCCAGCGCGTTCAGTGCCGAGACCGATGAAGTGCTGCAACTGAGTGAAGAACTCACGTCCTTCGGTGCGGTGTACACCACCCATTTGCGCAGCGAATTCGAACCGGTGCTGGAGGCGATGGACGAGGCTTTTCTGATTGGCCGGCACGCACAGGTACCGGTGATCATTTCCCACCTCAAATGTGCGGGAGCGGGGAACTGGGGGCGTAGTCCGCAGCTGTTGGCAGCGTTGGAATCAGCGGCTAAAACCCATCCGGTGGGGTGTGATTGTTATCCCTATGCGGCCAGTTCCTCGACCCTGGACCTCAAGCAGGTGACCGACGCGTTTCGCATCACGATTACCTGGTCGACGCCGCACCCGGAAGTGGGTGGGCGCGACTTGCAGGACATTGCCGGCGAATGGGACGTCTCGTTGATGGACGCCGCTCGTCGTCTGCAGCCTGCGGGGGCGGTGTACTACGGGATGGATGAAGCGGATGTGCGACGCATCCTTGCGCATCCATTGTCGATGGTGGGGTCTGATGGGTTGCCCGAAGATCCGTTTCCACACCCACGCTTGTGGGGGGCGTTTCCACGGGTGCTGGGGCATTTCAGCCGGGATGTCGGGTTGTTCCCGTTGCATACCGCCGTGCACAAGATGACCGGCTTGTCGGCAGCGCGTTTTGGGTTATCCGAGCGTGGTGAAATTCGTGAAGGGCACTGGGCCGACCTTGTGTTGTTCGACCCGTTGCGGGTACGGGATGTGGCGGACTTCAATGAACCTCAGCGTGCAGCGCAAGGCATTGATGGCGTGTGGGTCAACGGCGTATTGAGCTACAGCGATGGTCGGGCGAACGGTCAGCGATCGGGGCGATTCCTGGCGCGCAGTGGGGATTTGCGTGATGGGTTTTCGACTCTATAGTGGGCGCTTTCATACACGGAGCGGTTGCCATGCACTTAGGAAAAGTTACCCCCATCCTGCGGATTTTCGATGAGGCCAAGGCCTTGGAGTTCTACGTCGACTTCCTGGGGTTCAAGGTCGATTGGCAGCATCGCTTTGAGGCGAATTATCCACTCTATCTGCAAGTGTCGCTGGGCGATTGTGTGCTGCACCTGTCCGAACATCATGGCGATGCTTCGCCGGGCGCGGCGGTGCGGATTCAGGCGCAAGGGGTGGACACGTACCAGCAGCAGTTGGCAGGCAAGGATTACCGTTACGCCAAGCCTGGGGTTGAGGAAACGCCTTGGGGATCGCGGGAGATGAGCATCAAGGATCCGTTTGGGAATCGGGTGGTGTTTGTTGAGGAAGGTGAGGGCTGAGAGGCAAATCGCAGACAATAAAAAACCGCCTTAGTAGGGCGGTTTTTTATTGCAATCCCGGTTAGTAGCTGGGGTTGCATATTCAGCGGAAGCTATGACCAGCGAGAAGAATACTACTGCCGATTGTCGCGCCCCGCAAGGACTGGCCAAGGCCGACGATTTTCACGCATTTCACTGAATGTTTAAAAAAAACGGTGGCAAGAATTGGCAATAAATTAGCGGAGCTCTGCGGAGGGTTTTCTCATCGCCCGTCACACCTTCGATGAAGATGTTGGTTAGTATCACCCCCGTTCCAAGTATGTCGTTTGTAGGTGGCTGGGTATGCGCGCGGAATTATGGACCGAACGCCACGGGCTAGTAATCCGTGCCGGATTTATGCGGGAGGAACCAAAGCCCGGCCGCCTCATCGGAAGCTATGACCAGCATCCTAAGGCCCACATGTTCCGGTAAGTGTGCTGGAGGTAAGGCCCAACTTACAGAGGGCTGAGTATGTCTAAGTTTGCACGACGTACATGGAACCTCGTAGTGAACTGCCTACGTGCTTATCACGTATGGAAGTTCCTGCGGGACAGCTTCGATGACCGCTAACGTCTGAGAAGTGGAGCCGCTTCGGGTAATACCGAAGCGGCTTTTTGGTTTCTTAAACCCGGAAGTGACTGACCATCTGCTGCAACTGGCTACCCAAACGTGCCAGTTCCACGCTCGATTTTGCCGTCTCATCGCTCGCGGTGGCGGTCTGCTCGGACACGTCACGCACATTCACGATGCTGCGGCTGATCTCTTCGGCCACGGCGCTTTGTTGTTCGGCAGCGGCGGCGATCTGCTGGTTCATCGACTGGATGTTCGACACCGTGCGGGTAATGTTTTCCAGTGACACACCGGCCTTGCGCGTCAGTTCGACACTGCTGTCGGTGAGGCTGCGGCTGTTGTTCATCACGTTGGCGACTTGCTGGGTGCCGTTCTGCAAACCGGCGACCAGGCCTTCGATTTCCTCGGTGGATTTCTGCGTGCGCTGGGCCAGGCCGCGCACTTCGTCGGCGACCACGGCAAAGCCGCGACCGGCTTCACCGGCACGCGCCGCTTCGATCGCTGCGTTGAGGGCCAGCAAGTTGGTCTGTTCGGCCACCGCCTTGATCACGTCCATCACGCTGCCGATCTTGTTGCTCTCTTGTTGCAGGTGCGCCATGGCATCGGTGGAACGTTCCACTTCGGCGGCCAGGCGTTCGATCTGGGCGATGGCCTCGGCCACCACTTTATCGCCTGCGCGGGCCTGGCCGTCAGCGTCGGCGGCGGCCAGAGAAGCTTGTTCGGCGTTGCGTGCGACTTCCTGCACGGTGGCGGTCATTTCGTGCATTGCCGTGGCGACCTGATCGGTCTCGATCTTCTGGCTGTTCACACCGGCGCTGGTCTGCTCGGTGACGGCCGACAGTTCTTCGGCGGCGCTGGCGATCTGGGTCACGCCGTCGCGAATCCCGCTGATCAGTTCACGCAAGGTGGTGCCCATGCGCTGGATGCCTTGTTGCAGTACGCCCAGCTCATCGCGACGGGTGACCTGGATATTGTGGCTCAGGTCGCCGGAGGCGATGCGCTCAACCACGGCCAGGGTTTCCTGGATCGGGCGGGTGATCTGGCGGGTGATCACCCAGGCAGCAATGATGCCGACCAGCAGTGCAAGCAAGGTGCTGATCAATTGCAGGCTACGGGCTTGTGCACTTTCGGCGTCACGGCGGTTCAACTGGATGTCGTAGAGCTTGTCACTGATGGTGACGATGTCGGCACCCTGGGTGGTCATTTCAGCACGGGCGGCGACAATGTTGGCGTTGGCGGCCTTGTAGTTCTGCACGGCGCTGCGATAGGCGCCAAGGGCGGTTTCCAAAGAGGTCAGTGCGCTTTGCTGGCTGGCGCCGAAGGCGGCGCTGAGGTCTTTCAAGCCACTGATGGCTTTTTCGATTTGTGCGGCAGCGCGGGCTTCGGTATCCGGGTTGACGTTGCCGGTGTAGCCACGTACTTCATAGCGGGCCAACTGGAACTGCATCTTGGCGTCGGCCACGGCCTGGAACTGTGCAAGGTGCTCCGCGCTGTCGGGCATTTGCTTCACACTGGCTTCCAGCGCGTCGATTTGGGCGTTGGCGATATCGGCCTTGTCGCCCATCATTTGGCGAGAGGTATTACCGTTACGGTAAGCCTCACGCATTTTGTTCAGGGATTGCTGATAAGCCGTGATGATGGCTTTCTGCTCGTTGAGCAGCTTGACGTTTTCCGGGCTCTTGAAGCTGTCCAGGAGTTTCTGTTGCTGGGCAGCGAAGGTGTCCAGGCTGGTCTGCACGTTCTGCGCCACGGCTTCGTCGCCGTTAGCGAGCATGTATTGCAGGCGCACGATGCGCAGTTTGGTCAGCGACGCGTTGAGCTGGGTGATATCGCTCATCCAGTTACTACGGTCGATCAGGCTGCCGAGGCTGGTCCAGCCGGTGAAGGCCAGGATTGAGGTGAGGACCAGTACCAGGCCAAAGCCCAGGCCCAGTTTGAGGTTGACGCTGATGTTACCGAACCAGCTGTTCATCGAATGCTCCGCGAAGGTGATTTTTTGTCTGCTGGACGGTGTTGTTGTTTGAGCCAGCCAAGGTGTGTAGGCCTGTATCGGCGAAAGGGTTTGAATCTGAAGCGCTTTTATCGTGCGTGCGACGAAGCGTCGCGATCCCGGTGCCGCTCTGCCGTGCAGGGCTCATCACGAGCGGGTCTTGTGTGCTAGTCTGCTGGCCCTTTTAGTTCAGGGCGGCGCGCACATCACTGTTTCCAGTGCTGCCCTACAGCGGAGCCTCTTCATGTCCGAAGTTAATCTGTCCACCGACGAAACCCGCGTCAGCTACGGTATCGGCCGTCAGTTGGGCGACCAACTGCGCGACAACCCACCACCGGGTGTGAGCCTGGACGCGATCCTGGCTGGCCTGACCGATGCATTCGCCGGCAAACCAAGCCGTGTTGACCAGGAGCAAATGGCCGCCAGCTTCAAGGTCATCCGCGAAATCATGCAAGCCGAGGCTGCTGCCAAGGCTGAAGCCGCCGCAGGCGCTGGCCTGGCGTTCCTGGCTGAAAACGCCAAGCGTGATGGCATCACCACCCTGGCTTCCGGTCTGCAATTTGAAGTGCTGACCGCCGGTGACGGCGCCAAGCCGACCCGTGAAGACCAGGTTCGTACTCACTACCACGGCACCTTGATCGACGGCACGGTGTTCGACAGCTCCTACGAGCGTGGCCAGCCTGCAGAATTCCCGGTAGGCGGCGTGATCGCCGGCTGGACCGAAGCCCTGCAACTGATGAATGCCGGCAGCAAATGGCGCCTGTACGTGCCGAGCGAATTGGCTTACGGCGCTCAAGGCGTTGGCAGCATTCCGCCGCACAGCGTGCTGGTATTCGACGTCGAACTGCTCGACGTTCTGTAAGACCTGCTTTTGATTACCTGTAGGAGCGAGCTTGCTCGCGAAAAACGTCAACGATGACGCGGGCATCCTGGATGAGCGCGTTGTTTATGCGGTCTTCGCGAGCAAGCTCGCTCCTACAGTGTTTTGCTGGTTTCCTCATGGATGAAATTTGCCATTGAGCTCCGTCGCCGGGCGCAACGCTCGGGCATAGCAGAACAGAAACAGATTACGCACCACTTCCTTGAGCACTCCTGGTTCACTCGAACTCAGGCCGTTGACGTCCAGGTCACCCTGATCCTGCAATTCATTCAGCGCTTCTTCTTCCAGCACCGCACAGACTTCGCCGGTTTCCCGATGAAGGATGCGCAGGTAAGGGTGTGGGCGGTCGAGCCAGGCATCTATCAAATAAGTCATGGGTACATCTCCTTGATGGGTTTCAATGAGAATAATTCTTATTCGTAGAATAGCAAGTGCCTATTGGCAGTTTCCTGGTTTTTCTGTGTGGATATTGCGAGGGGTCAACAGGGAGGGCAAAACGCCATCCCGCGCGGGCGCGGGATGGATGCAGCAGGTTCAGACTTTGCGCACGAACTCGGACTTGAGTTTCATCGGGCCGATACCGTCGATCTTGCAATCGATATCGTGGTCGCCGTCGCACAGGCGGATGTTCTTGACCTTGGTGCCGACCTTCACGACCAGGGACGTACCCTTGACCTTGAGGTCTTTGATCACGGTGATGGTGTCGCCGTCCTGCAGGACGTTGCCCACAGAGTCTTTCTTCACGGTTTCATCGCCGGCTGCTTCGGCCTCGCCATTGGCGGACCACTCATGGGCGCATTCCGGGCAGATCAGCTGGGCGCCGTCTTCATAGGTGTACTCGGAATTGCATTTCGGGCAGGGTGGCAACGTGCTCACTAAAGCTCCTTGAGATTCAGGGATGACTAAAAGTCGCACATTATATAGGGTTTTGTGATGTTGCAGGCTGTATGAAATCCAAATGTGGGAGGGGGCTTGCCCCGATGACGGTGTTCCAGTCGATATATTGACTGGCTGATCCACCGCGATCGGGAGCAAGCCCCCTCCCACATTGTAGGTATGGCTTAGTGAGTACGGGCGACCGCAAACTCACTCAGCTCAACCAGGGCATCCCGGTACTCGCTGGCCGGAAGGGCTTCCAGGCACTTGATCGCACGGGCCACGTAGTCACGCGCCAGTTGCGCGGTGTACTCCAGGGAGCCGGAAGCTTCCACGGCAGCGCGGATGGCCTCCAGGTCTTCTATCCCGCCTTTCTGGATCGCCTTGCGCACCAGGGCCGCCTGTTCCGGCGTGCCTTCGCGCATGGTGTAGATCAGCGGCAAGGTCGGTTTGCCTTCGGCCAGGTCGTCGCCGACGTTCTTGCCCAGGGTCTCTGCATCGCCACGGTAGTCGAGCAGGTCGTCCACCAGCTGGAATGCCACGCCCAGATGGTCGCCAAAGGTACGCAGGGCTTCGGCCTGCTCGGCGGTCGCGCCACAGAGCGCGGCGGCACTGTGTGTGGAGGCTTCGAAGAGCATCGCGGTCTTGCCGCGAATCACTTCCATATAGGTTTCTTCGGTGGTGCTGGCGTCGCGGACCTTGGACAGCTGCAGCACTTCGCCTTCAGCGATGATGCGCGTGGCCTGGGAAAGAATCTTCATCACCGGCATCGAGCCCAGCTCGACCATCATTTCGAACGAGCGCGAGTACAGGAAGTCGCCCACCAGCACGCTCGGGGCATTGCCCCACATCGCATTGGCGGTCTCGCGGCCACGGCGCATGCCGGACATGTCGACCACGTCGTCATGCAGCAGGGTCGCGGTGTGCAGGAACTCGATGGTGGCGGCCAGCAGGCGCAGGTCATCGCCTTCGCGGCCCAGGGCCTTGCCACACAGCAGCACTAATAAAGGACGCAGGCGTTTACCGCCCGCCGACGTAATATAGTCGCCAATTTTGGAGACCAGCGGCACTTTAGACGTCAGCTGCTGCTTGATGATGCCGTCGACGGCGCTAAAATCGTCCGCGACCGCGCGGTAGAAAGCTTGGGGTTGCATCAGCGACAGTCGCTCCAGAAGGGTTGCGCGGCATGCTAGGACCCTGACCCCCGGGTGTCAAGGCGCGATAGACGGCCACTTGCAACACCCATTTACCTTGCGTACAATCGCGCACCCTGAACTTCCTGGGCAGCACCTGCCTTACGCAATTGCATTCGGGACGTCCATCCCATGCAGCCATGCCAGCCAATACCTCTTCTTATAAAGCGCTGGGTGAGCAGGATTATCGGAGAAATACCATGTCGTACGCAGTAATTGTTACTGGTGGCAAGCAATACAAGGTCGCCCCAGGTGAATACCTGAAGATCGAAAAACTGGAAATCGCTACCGGCGAATCCGTTACCTTTGATCGCGTTCTGTTGGTCGCCAATGGCGATGACGTGAACATCGGCGCTCCAGTTGTTGCTGGCGCTACCGTTGTGGCTGAAGTGATCTCCCAAGGTCGTCACGATAAAGTCCGCATCATCAAGTTCCGTCGTCGTAAGCACCACATGAAGCGTATGGGCCACCGCCAGTGGTACACCGAGATCAAAATCACCGGTATTCAGGCTTAATTTCAGCCTAATTCCTCACTAGGAGAATTGACTCATGGCACACAAAAAAGCTGGTGGTAGTACCCGTAACGGTCGCGACTCAGAAGCCAAACGCCTTGGCGTTAAGATGTATGGCGGCCAGAAAATCATTCCGGGCAACATCATCGTGCGTCAGCGCGGCACCCAATTCCACGCCGGTTACGGTGTTGGCATGGGTAAAGATCACACCCTCTTCGCGAAAATCGAAGGCGTGATCAAGTTTGAAGTAAAAGGCGCGTTCAACCGCCGTTACGTGAGCGTTGTCGCCGCTTAATTGCGCGATCGCTGGAAAAGCCCTGTCTTGCGACGGGGCTTTTTCGTTTGTGGAGTGAGTCTCTTGCAAAGCTGTTTGTAATGGGCTCGAGCAGCTGGATTTGCGGCTGTTGATTGAGGTCCCTGCGCTCATTTTTGCAAGAGTCTTATGTCTTGGTTTCTTAAGCTCGTCCATGCGGCGAGAGGCGTTTTGTTATGAAGTTCGTTGATGAAGTTTCCATCCGAGTAAAAGCAGGCGACGGCGGTAACGGTTGCATGAGTTTCCGTCGCGAAAAATTCATCGAAAACGGTGGCCCTAACGGCGGTGACGGCGGTGACGGCGGTTCCATCTACATGATGGCCGACGAAAACCTCAACACCCTGGTCGACTACCGTTACACCCGGCACTTCGATGCCGAGCGTGGCTCCAACGGCGGCAGCACCGACTGCACCGGTAAAAAAGGCGAAGACCTGGTACTGCGTGTACCGGTCGGCACCACGATCATCGACTCCGCGACCCAGGAAGTGATTGGCGACCTGACCAAGGCCGGCCAGAAACTGATGGTTGTACAGGGCGGCTGGCACGGTCTGGGTAACACCCGATTCAAGTCCAGTACCAACCGTGCACCGCGCCAGACCACGCCGGGCAAGCCGGGCGAGCAGCGCGACCTGAAGCTGGAAATGAAAGTACTGGCTGACGTGGGCCTGCTGGGCCTGCCGAACGCCGGCAAAAGTACCTTCATCCGCTCGGTGTCGGCCGCCAAGCCGAAAGTCGCCGACTACCCGTTCACCACCCTGGTGCCAAACCTGGGCGTGGTCAGCGTCGACCGCTGGAAAAGCTTCGTGATCGCCGACATTCCCGGCCTGATCGAAGGGGCTTCCGACGGTGCTGGCCTGGGGATTCGCTTCCTCAAGCATTTGTCCCGCACCCGTTTGCTGCTGCACCTCGTCGACATGGCGCCATTGGATGACACCAGTGCACCGGACGCCGCCGAAGTGATCGTCAGCGAACTGACCAAGTTCAGCCCGGCCCTGGCCGAGCGTGATCGCTGGTTGGTGCTGAACAAGTGCGACCAGATCCTCGAGGAAGAGCACGAGGAGCGCGTCAAGGAAATCGTCGATCGCCTGGAATGGACAGGTCCGGTCTACGTGATCTCGGCGATCGCCAAAGAAGGCACCGAGCGCCTGACCCGCGACATCATGCGCTACCTGGAAGACCGTGCCGACCGTCTGGCGGCCGACCCGGTATTCAAGGCCGAACTCGCCGAACTCGATCAGCAGATCGAAGACGAGGCCCGTGCCCAGTTGCAGGCCCTGGACGACCAGCGTGCCTTGCGTCGCAGCGGCGTGAAGTCGGTCCATGATATCGGCGACGATGATTGGGACGAAGAAGACGTGGATGATGAAGACGGTCCGGAAATCATTTACGTGCGCGACTGATAGGTTGCGATAAACTCGAACGCCGCTCCCTGGAGCGGCGTTTTGGTATCCGGGTATAACGTTATGGCCAGCGCTGGGTCGCGCGGCCCTCTATCTAAGGTTGAAGATGATGCGGAGCAAAGTGACAGGTGCGCAGCGCTGGGTCGTAAAGATCGGAAGTGCGCTGCTGACGGCAGATGGCAAAGGCCTGGATCGTGCAGCCATGAGCGTCTGGGTCGAGCAGATGGTGGCCTTGCATGAGGCGGGTGTCGAGTTGGTGCTGGTGTCGTCCGGGGCGGTTGCCGCCGGGATGAGCCGCCTCGGCTGGACCGCGCGACCCAGCGCGATGCACGAACTGCAAGCCGCCGCCGCCATCGGCCAGATGGGCCTGGTGCAAGCCTGGGAATCCAGCTTTGCCGAGCATGGCCGCCACACGGCGCAGATCCTGCTGACCCACGATGACCTGTCCGACCGCAAGCGTTACCTCAACGCCCGCAGCACCTTGCGTGCGTTGGTGGAGCTTAAGGTCATCCCGGTGATCAACGAGAACGACACCGTGGTCACCGACGAGATCCGTTTCGGTGATAACGACACCCTGGCCGCGCTGGTGGCCAACCTGGTGGAGGCCGACCTGCTGGTGATCCTCACCGACCGCGACGGCATGTTCGACGCCGACCCGCGCCACAACCCCGATGCCCAACTGATCTACGAAGCGCGCGCTGATGACCCGGCGCTCGACGCCGTGGCCGGCAGCGTCGGCGGCGCCCTGGGGCGTGGCGGCATGCAGACCAAGTTGCGCGCAGCACGCCTGGCAGCACGTTCCGGGGCCCACACCATCATCGTCGGTGGGCGCCTGGAGCGTGTGCTGGATCGCCTCAAGGCGGGTGAGCGCATCGGTACGTTGCTGTCGCCCGAACGCGGCATGCTGGCGGCGCGCAAGCAATGGCTGGCCGGGCACCTGCAAACCCGCGGCACCCTGGTGCTCGACGATGGTGCGGTGTCGGCGTTGTCTCAGGGCCACAAGAGCCTGCTGCCTGTGGGCGTCAAGTTGGTGCAGGGCAGCTTCCGCCGTGGCGAGATGGTGGTGTGCGTGGCGCCCGACGGTCGTGAGATCGCCCGTGGCCTGGCCAACTACAGCGCCCTGGAAGCGCAGAAAATCATTGGACAATCGTCTGACGCGATTGTCGGACTCTTGGGTTACATGGCGGAACCGGAACTGGTTCACCGCGATAACCTGATCCTGGTCTAAACAAAGGGAATACACGATGCGCGTGATGAAGGGATTGCTCGGCCTGCTGCTGGCCCTGCCGCTGCTGGCTTCGGCCGAAGAAGTTGGCCAGGTGTCGACGGTGTTCAAGTTCGTCGGCCCCAACGACCGGATTGTGGTCGAAGCGTTCGATGACCCCAAGGTCGACGGTGTGACCTGCTATTTGTCACGCGCCAAGACCGGCGGCGTGAAAGGTGGCCTGGGCTTGGCCGAAGACCGTGCCGAAGCCTCGATCGCCTGCCGTCAGGTCGGCCCGATTCGCTTCAAGGGCGAGCTCAAGGACGGCGACGAAGTGTTCAAGGAGCGCACCTCGCTGGTGTTCAAGACCATGCAGGTGGTGCGTTTCCTCGACAAGAAGCGCAATACCCTGGTGTACCTGGTCTACAGTGACCGCTTGATCGAAGGCAGCCCGCAGAACGCGGTGACGGCGATTCCTATTCTGCCGTGGCCGACCGCTCAGTAATCCGCAGGCAAGTTTTGCAATCGGCGTCTATGATTGCAGGCTTGCGGGTTGTAATCTCGAAGCGCTGCTTTGCTAAGAACATGGGAAATCTGGAGTTCGTCATGAGTGCTTTCCACGACCTGAAACTCAAAGCTTTGGACGGACAAGAGCTGCCGCTGGCGCCCTTCAAGGGGCACGTTGTGCTGGTGGTCAACGTAGCCTCCAAGTGTGGCCTGACCCCGCAATACGCTGCGCTGGAAAACCTTTATCAGCAGTACAAGGACCAGGGATTTACCGTGCTTGGCCTGCCGTGCAACCAGTTTGCAGGCCAGGAACCGGGTACCGAGGAAGAAATCCGCGAGTTCTGTAGCCTGAACTACGGCGTGACCTTCCCCCTGGGCAGCAAGCTCGATGTGAACGGCCCTGAGCGTCACCAACTGTACCGTTTGCTGGCGGGCGAGGGCGCCGAGTTTCCAGGGGATATCACCTGGAATTTCGAGAAATTCCTGCTGGGCAAGGATGGCCGGGTCCTCGCGCGTTTCTCGCCGCGCACCGCACCGGATGATCCAACGGTCGTGCAGGCTATCGAAAAAGCCCTGAATTGAGCACCTGTCGGTGCAGCTTCAAGTTGTAAGCTTGAAGCTGCAAGTAGAAGCACATGCGCGGCTCTTGCAGCTTTAAGCTTGCAGCTGGCCGCTGCTTTCATACCCCTTAATCACCCAAATCAATAGTGCTATTCGGCACGCTGCACTCCTCATATTATCCGCATCATAAACCTCGTCTTCCGCGGAGTGCTCCCATGCCTGTCCAAGCCTTGTTCAAACCGTTCCAGCTCGGTGCACTGCAGCTGTCGACCCGTGTGGTCATGGCGCCGATGACCCGTTCGTTTTCCCCAGGTGGCGTGCCTGATTCCAAGGTCATCGAGTACTACCGCCGCCGTGCCGCTGCCGGCGTGGGCCTGATCATTACCGAAGGCACCGTGGTTGGTCACCCAGCCTCCAATGGCTACCCGAATGTCCCGCATTTCTACGGCGAGGCGGCGCTGGCCGGCTGGAAGAAGGTCGTCGATGCCGTGCACGCCGAAGGTGGCAAGATTGTCCCGCAGCTCTGGCACGTGGGCAGTGTGCGCCGCATCGGTACCGAGCCTGACGCCAGTGTGCCGGCCTACGGCCCGATGGAAAAACTCAAGGATGGCAACGTGGTCGTCCACGGCATGACCACCCAGGACATCAAGGATGTCATTGCCGCGTTCGCCCAAGCCGCCAAGGATGCCCAGGGCATCGGCATGGACGGCGTGGAAATCCATGGCGCCCACGGCTATCTGGTCGACCAGTTCTTCTGGGAAGGCAGCAACCAGCGCACCGACGAATACGGCGGCAGCCTGGCCAACCGTTCGCGCTTTGCCATCGAGTTGATCCAGGCCACCCGCGCCGCCGTCGGCCCGGACTTCCCGATCATCTTGCGTTTCTCCCAGTGGAAGCAGCAGGACTACACCGCACGCCTGGTGCAAACCCCCGAGGCCTTGGGTGAATTCCTCAAGCCGTTGTCTGATGCCGGTGTGGATATTTTCCACTGCTCCACCCGTCGTTTCTGGGAGCCGGAGTTCGAAGGTTCCGACCTCAACCTCGCCGGCTGGACCCGCCAACTCACGGGCAAACCGACGATCACCGTGGGCAGTGTCGGCCTGGATGGCGAATTCCTGCAGTTCATGGTCAACACCGACAAGGTTGCCCAACCGGCCAGTCTGGAAAAGCTGCTGGAGCGCTTGAACAACGACGAGTTCGACCTGGTCGCTGTTGGCCGTGCGCTGCTGGTGGATCCGGATTGGGCCGTGAAGGTGCGTGAAGGTCGTGAAGGCGACATTCTGCCGTTCAGTCGCGAGGCGTTGACGACCCTGGTGTAGGGGGGAGCCCAGGCCTGCGTTCACTATCGACGGCTGAGCGTGAGGGTTTAGCTGTTTCAGGCGAAAGGCTGGGTATTGAATACCCGGCCTTCCGCTTGTGTTCAGGCCATCATTCGCCTCAATGCTTATTGCCTTGTCCTTGGTCCATATGGATTAAAGCTAGAAGTGCTGTCCGTCTGGTCGGAACGTGCCCATTGAGGTGGCCTGACGGAACATTGCTCCTGGTTTGGGCGCGTACCCCCAGGTAGTGGAAGGCGGTCAGTGGGCTGCGGGCGTTGCCAGTCGTTCTGCGCCGGCTGCCAGGCGTTTTGCGAGTGTGTGGACTGTGGGCGGTTGTCATGGTTGTGCGGTGGGCGTTGCCAGTCGTTCTGCGCCAGCCGCCAGGCGTTTTGCGGGCGTGTGGACTGCGGGCGGTTGTCATGGTTGTGCGATGGGCGTTGCCAGTCATTCTGCGCCGTTTGCCAGTTGTTTTGCGGGCGCGAAGGTTGCGGGCGGTTCCAGCCAGTGTTTGCGTGGTTCTGGTGGTTTTGACCGCTTCCGGATGGGGATGCCCATGCGGAGGGGTTGAATGGTTGGAATCTCAGCGCCAATGATCCATTTATCAGTGTCGACATAGTGCTCTCTATTAGTTTTTCAGCATGAATGACCTGCCTCGTTCGAGTGTGTTTCACAGGAACACACCCCCTCTTACGGCAGGTGTCATATCAGTGGTGATAATTCGTTCGACGTTCCGGAAATATCCTGTTGTGGCGTGCCGATTCAGGCAGTCCCAAGCAGGGATTCCTACCGTTGAAACCAATATTCAAGGGGTAGGCAGGCAGGACCGGGAATTGGCCTACGTCATTCGTAGAGGGTTCAACGAATGTCAGGCAGTGTTGGAGCTGCCAAATGTTCTGCGCACACATCGCGTAACTGGTTCTCGAACTGCTCGATAATCGCCGGCCAGCCCTGGCGGCTCGCATGTTGGCGTGCATTGAGGCGGGCCCTGCGCAAATGTTCGCTGTCTTCCAGCAACCATCTGGCCGCATCGCAAAACGCGTCCTCATCACCCGGCATGGCCAGCACACCGTTGTAACCATGGCGGATATGCTGGGTCGCCGCCGCCTGGTCGTACGCCACCACACCCAGCCCGGAGGCCATGGCCTCGAGCACCACATTGCCGAAGGTTTCGGTCAGGCTGGGGAACAGGAACACATCCCCGGATGCGTAATGCCGCGCCAGTTCTTCGCCGCGCTGGGTGCCACAGAACACCGCGTCGGGCAGGTCGCGCTCGAGCATCGGGCGTTGCGGGCCATCGCCGACGATGATCAGTTTCAGCCGACGCTGTGGATAAGTTGCCTGCAGCGCGTCAAAGCAGCGCTTGAGCAGCCCGAGGTTTTTCTCCTGGGCCAGGCGCCCCACGTGCAGTACGGCAATATCGTCGTTTTCCAGGCCCCAGCTTTCCCGTAGTGCGTTGTCACGCTTGGCCGGGTGGAATAATTGGCTGTCCACCCCGCGCGCCAGCATCCCCAGGCGCTCGAAATGCCGACGCTCCAGTTCCAGGCGTTGGCTGGCGCTGGGCACCAGGGTCAAGGTCGAACGGTTATGAAACCAACGCAGGTAGTGCGTAACCATGCGGCTTAACAGGCTCAGGCCATACTGGTTGGAGTACTGCTGGAAATTGGTGTGAAAACCGCTGACCACGCTGATTCCCAGGCGCCGCGCCGCCCGCAGCGCCGACAGCCCCAGCGGGCCCTCGGTGGCGATGTAGAGCACGTCGGGGCGCTGGCGTGTCCAGCGGCGCAGCAACTTGTGCATCGACGACTGGCCCCATTGCAGGCCTGGGTAACCCGGCAGCGGCCAGCCACGGCAGAGCAGCAAGCCATCATCGCTGGGCCGGCTTGCATCGGCGCCCTGGCGCGGGCGAACCAGTTCAACTTGATGGCCACGCGCGCGCAAACCTTCGCACAGGCGGCCAAGGGTATTGGCCACCCCGTTGATCTCTGGCGGGAAGGTTTCGGTGATGAGAGTGATGTGGAGCGAAGCTGTCGTCATGACCCACAGTGTCGCCGTGGGCCATGTCGCCATTGTGTCATGCAGATGATGGATTTATGACTTGGCCACTTTCGGCGTCGCCATGGCCTCGGCGCCCTGTTCGCGCACCCAGAACAACGTCGCCCCGGCCACTGCCGCCGGCATCATCAACAGGTTGACCACCGGCACCAGCAGCACCAGGTAGACGATGCCGCCGAAGCTCATGCTCTGCCAGCGCTTCTGGCGCAGCCAGGCGAGCATTTCGTTCCAGCCCAGCTTGTGGTTATCGGCCGGGTAGTCGATGTATTGGATCGCCATCATCCACACGCCGAACAGCAACCACAGTGGCGCGGCGATCAGGTTGACCACCGGAATGAACGACAGGATAAACAGGCCGATGGCCCGTGGCAGGAAGTAGCCCAGCTTGCGCATTTCCCGGGCCAGGGTACGCGGAACCATTTCAATCAGTTCGCCCCAGCTGAAGGCCGGGAAGTCATCGGTACCCCGTACCACCACTTCGACTTTCTCGGAAAGAAAGCCGTTGAACGGTGCCGCGATGATATTGGCGAGCATGGTGAAGGTGAAAAACACCATCAGCACCACCAGCACCACAAACAGCGGCCATAGCAGGTAATTCAGAAAGCTCAGCCAGCCGGGCAGGGTCGGCATCAAGTGGTCGACCCACAGGCTGAACTGATGGCCGGCAAAGTAGATCAAGCCGACGAACAGCACCAGGTTGATCGCCAGCGGCAGCAACACAAACAGGCGCAGGCCCGGGCTCAGCACCAGTTTGAGGCCTTCACGCAGGTATTGCGGGCCGGAAAGAACAGGGGCGGGCATGGAGAACTCCGAGCAGGATGACGAACGCGCCGACCTTACCGGCTTTGCCTTCAAGGCGAAAGCGTGGTCGGTGTGACGACATCAACGGTAACAAAGGCGTCGATTAATCGGCCTGACTGCATAGAGACCGCCTATGAGCTGGATTGTTATTCCGTATTTCCTTAATCTTGCCCCCCTCGATACGCTGCACCCATTATTTTTCAGGGCCTGCGAGTTAAAGCCTTCCCCAAGTGCTTCGTGGTCCCTTTTTTATTCCAGCCGTCTTGTAGTCCGGGCGGTCGATAGGAGTGAGTCATGTCTGATACCCGTCATTCGCGAGTGATTATTCTCGGTTCCGGCCCTGCCGGTTACAGCGCTGCCGTCTACGCTGCCCGGGCCAACCTCAAGCCGCTGCTGATAACCGGCATGCAGGCGGGCGGTCAGTTGACCACCACCACTGAAGTCGACAACTGGCCGGGCGATGTCCACGGCCTGACCGGTCCGGTGCTGATGGAACGTATGAAAGAACACGCCGAGCGCTTTGAAACCGAGATCGTGTTTGATCACATCAACAAGGTCGACTTCTCGAAAAAACCTTACAGCCTGACCGGCGACAGCGGCGTCTACACCTGCGACGCACTGATCATCGCCACTGGCGCCAGCGCTCGTTACCTGGGCTTGCCATCGGAAGAAGCGTTCATGGGCAAGGGCGTTTCCGCTTGCGCCACCTGTGACGGGTTCTTCTACCGCAACAAGCCGGTCGCCGTGGTCGGTGGCGGCAACACGGCCGTGGAAGAGGCGCTGTACCTGGCCAACATCGCCAGCACCGTGACCCTGGTTCACCGTCGCGAGACGTTCCGCGCCGAGAAGATCCTGATCGACAAGCTGCACGCCCGTGTCGCCGAAGGCAAGATCATCCTCAAGCTCAACGCCACCCTGGATGAAGTCCTGGGCGACAACATGGGTGTGACCGGTGCTCGCCTGAAAAACAACGACGGCAGCTTCGACGAGCTGAAAGTCGACGGCGTGTTCATCGCCATCGGCCACACCCCGAACACATCGTTGTTCGAAGGCGTGCTGGAAGCCAAAGACGGTTACCTGGTGGTGCAAGGCGGTCGTGAAGGCAACGCCACCGCGACCAACATCGAAGGCATCTTCGCTGCCGGCGACGTGGCCGACCACGTCTACCGCCAGGCCATCACCTCGGCCGGCGCCGGTTGCATGGCGGCCCTGGACGCCGAGCGTTACCTCGACGGTTTGAAGGACGCTGCGTTCTAAATTGTTGAAATAAAAAAACCGGCTGCGAGGCCGGTTTTTTTATGGGTGCAATTTAAATCTGGGAGGGACAAGCCCTCTCTCACATTTGCATCTGACTCAGGATTTGCGGGTCAGTGGCTGGGCGGCGAATTTCACACCTGCCAACCCATGGGCAATCAACGCGCGGATATTGCCATGGTCACTGCCCTCAGGCGTGGCCACCACCGAGCGGTAATGCTCGCCAAACGCCAGCAGCGCTTCCTGGTCGCTCAAGCCTTCCAGCAGCGCCAGGCCCAAGGTCTTGCACGAACCTTCGTTCTGCCCGGCAGCGTTTTCCACATCGCCGTTGGTGAAGGCCTGCGGCTGGTAATCGTAACCGGCAGCGACAAACGCCAGGGTGTCGGCAAAAACGTGTGCGCCGCTGTCGAGGCTGGCGCGCAGGGTGTTCAAATCAGTCATGGGTCTTTCCTTTGGCGAACGCCGCCTGTTGTTCGGCGCTGGCTTCTTGCTGGTATTGGGCTTTCCACTCGGCGTACGGCATGCCGTACACCACTTCACGGGCGTCATCGAGGCTCAGCTCGATCTGGCGCTCGTCGGCCTCGGCCTTGTACCACTTGGACAGGCAGTTACGGCAGAAACCGGCGAGGTTCATCAGGTCGATATTCTGCACATCCTTGCGGCTGTCCAGGTGCGCCACCAGGCGGCGGAAGGCGGCGGCTTCGAGTTCGAGGCGTTGTTGATCGTTCATAGGGCTCACTGACAATTCAGGGGTTAGCGGCTGGCCGCCAGGGTAATCGACACCGACTCGGCAAAGCGCAGCGCATGGGGCTTGTCCACTTCGACTTCGGCGTACAGCACCGATTCGTTGCTCATCACCAGGTCCAGCAGTTCCTGGGTCAGGCGCTCCAGCAAGGCAAAGCGGTTGCCTTCCACGTGGGCGATGATGGCCTTGGTGATGGTGCGGTAGTTCAGCGCGTGGTCGATGTCGTTGTCGCGCACGGCTTCCTGGGCGGCATACAGGATGGTCAGGTTGATCAGCACATCCTGCTTGTTGAGGATTTCGTCCTCATTGATACCGATGAAGGTGCGCAGGCACAGGTCCTTGACCCGGATGCGCGCCATGCCTGGTTGAAGTTGTGGCATTGCTACTTGCTCCGTCCAATCAGTTGCAGGAACTCCATGCGCGTGGTGTTCGACTCGCGGAACGCGCCGAGCATCACCGAGGTGTTCATGGTTGAATTCTGTTTTTCCACGCCGCGCATCATCATGCACATGTGCTTGGCTTCGATCACCACGGCCACACCGGCGGCCTGGGTCACGTCCTGGATGGCGTCGGCGATTTGCCGGGTGAGGTTTTCCTGGATCTGCAGGCGCCGGGCGAACATGTCGACGATACGCGCCAGCTTCGACAGGCCCAGCACCTTGCCGGTCGGAATATAGGCCACGTGGGCCTTGCCGATAAAGGGCAGCAGGTGATGCTCGCACAGCGAATACAGCTCGATGTCCTTGAGGATCACCATCTCGTCGTTGTCGGAGGCGAACAGTGCGCCATTGACGATTTCCTCGAGGTTCTGTTCATAGCCATGACACAGGTACTGCATGGCCTTGGCGGCACGCTTGGGGGTGTCGAGCAAGCCTTCGCGTTCCGGGTCTTCGCCCAGGCCCTTGAGGATCTCGCGGTAATGGTGGGGCAGAGATAAGGTCATACAACATCCTCACAAACGGCTTACTTGATATGCCGCCCGCCGTTGACGGTCAGGGTGGTACCGGTGACATAGGGGTTGTCCAGCAGGTAACGCACACTCTGGTAGATCACCTCGGGACCAGGCTCGATGCCCAGGGCCGACTTGGCCAGCACCTTGGTGCGATAGGCCGCGTCGTCGCCTTCGTTGAACATCACCATCGCCGGGGCGATGCCGTTGACCTTGATCAGCGGCGCAAACTGCGTGGCGAACGACAGCGTGAGGCTCTCGAGCCCGGCCTTGGTGGCGCAGTAGGCGATGTGCTGGCGGCTGCCCTTGCGCACCACGTCATCGCTGATATGCACGATGTCGGCAGGTGTCGAGCGTTGCAGCAAGGGTGAACAATGCAGGTTGATCAGGTACGGCGCAAGCATGTGCACGCTGAACATGTCGGTAAAGGCACGGCTTTCGTCGCCCGGCGCCTCTGCGACCCAGGCCGAAGCGTTGTGGATGATCGCACGCAGGCTTTGGGTTTGGCTGTTCAGTTCAGCGATAAACGCGAGAATTCCGGCTTCGGTGGAGAAGTCGGCAAACACGCCGACTGCGCCACGCTCACGCAGGGCCTGCACGCCGGGGCGTTCGCTGCGGTAGCTGAAAATCACCGGCTGGCCTTCGTCCAGCAGGCGCTCGGCGCAATGCAGGCCGACACGCTGGCCGGCGCCGGTGATCAGGATCGGGGCGTTCGTTGCAGTCATGGGAGGCTCGCGTCGCTGGCAGGCGCAAATCATACCAGCGACGGGCCGCCCCTGTACTTACGCCGCCGCTTCGGAGGCCTTGCGAGGTGCTGGCGCTGGGTGCAGCCAGTTCGCCAGTAGGTAGGTCGACAGCGGAATGAACCAGTACACCATCAAGGGCGTGAGTGCCATTGTGCTGACCAGCACACGTGGCCCCAGCTCGAGTTCACTGAGCAGCGGCCCCATGACGAAGTTGAACAGCAGCGACACCGGGAAAAACGCCAGCCAGATCGCCACCGCCTGCTTCCAGCGTGGCGGACGCGCACCCGCTGCGCCAAACCAGCCATCGATGCCCCGTACACGGTGCTCGGACGGGTCGGCGAACAAATCGCTGCCACGGCTCAACCACGCACTGCGTGAGGCGGAAAACTCCCAGGCGTGCAGGGTCTTCTCATCGGCGAAGCGGAAAATGATCTGGAATTCATCGTCATTGGGCGGTGGGGCCAGCACGCCGGAGCCCAGGTAACCGGGGAAGTCGGTGGCCAATTGCTCGCCTTCGCGCAGCCAGGCCATCAGTTCTTTATAGCGCCCTTTGGCCACGCGGCGCGCAACCATCAAGGTGACGGGAGAGGTAGACATTGTGTATCTCCAAATGTACGGGTGCACTGGACCGTGTAGGTGGCGCACAGACGAAGCTGCGGGGTGTTGCAGCGACGTGTAAAAAGCAGGCAAGGATTATTCCTGTTTTACCCGAATACACCAGCGACATTGGTCCGAAAAGCGGGAAACTTGAAAAAGACAGGTGTAAAGGGGTTAAATGAGCGCCCAGTTGACGTTGGTTTTTTGGTTAAAAATGCCCGTGATTACTGCTTCGCTTGATAGTGTTTCGCATCTGGATTCCACTGGTTCCGATGAGCTGTTTCCGATCCGTGAAGTCTCGAGATTGACAGGCGTCAACCCGGTCACCCTGCGTGCCTGGGAGCGCCGTTATGGGCTGATACAGCCCACGCGCACCGAAAGTGGGCATCGCCTCTATTCCAAGGCCGATATACAGGCAGTCCATCGTATTCTCGATTGGATCGAGCGCGGCGTCGCCGTGAGCAAAGTGGGCAAGATCCTCGCTCGCGACGATCAGCAGGCCGAAGCCGTTCGTGCGCAGCGCGATGCGGTCGAGGAAAGTGAATGGCCGCAGTGGCAGACGCGGTTGATGCAGGCCGTCAGCGACTTCGACGACCGTCAACTGGAGCGTGTGTATGGGCAGGTCCTGGCGACCTACCCACTCGACGTGGTGTTCCAGGACATTCTGATGCCCCTGTGGAATGAGCTGTTGCGTCATCAGGGGCGTTTTGGCCAGGCCAGCGAGTGGTTGTTCTTCGACAACTTCCTGCGAGTACGTGCTTTGGAGCGCCTGCAACTGGCGTGTGCTTCACCCGTGCCGCGGGTATTGCTGGCGGCCATGGCGGGTGAGTGCCGCAAGTTGGAGTTGCTGGTGGCGGCGCTCTTGATGAGCCGGGATGACCTGGCCGTGAAAGTGCTGGGCATGGGACAGCCGTTTGACGAGTTGACGCTGGTCTGCGAGAAGACTCACCCACAGGCGCTGATCCTCTTCTCCAATTACTCGCATAACCATGATCTTGCGGGGCGCTTGAACCGCTTGGCGTTGACCCTGGATTGCCCGCTGCTGCTTGCAGGTGCGGCGTCGGATCTTGCCGAGGACGGCCTGGCCGGCACGTCCATCGGCTGCCTGGGCAATGAAGGTCGCTTGATGCGGCGGCGCTTGCAACAGTTTCTCAGCGGCGGGCTGGATACCTGATTTCAGGCATGCATGTGCGGGTGGACCAGGCGGTGCTGGTGCAGGATGAACTGACGCAGACGCTCGGTTTCATCCACGTCGCTTTGGCTCAAGCGGTAGGCAAACAAACCCCGCGCCGTTTCCCGCTCGAATGCGCCGCGCAGCGCGATGCGTTCGTAGCCCGACGGGCTGAACCACAGGGAAAAGGTTTTTGGCGGCTTGATCCGGCCGCGAATCTCCACCAGCACACCCTTGAATGACACTTCATGCACCCGCAGGGCGCCAGCAGCGCCACGGATGTTCTCCAGCGCCACCGGCGTTTCAAGCGCCAGGCGCCACGGGCGTATCATTGGCCCGTCTTCGAAAATACTCGGCACGCCCAAACGCAGATGCACCGCATTGAACTCATCCTCTACCAGATGCAGGGGGAAGGTCAGTTGCTGGTTGTCGAACTGCGCCTGGATGGTGAGGTGGTCGTGGGCGGCCAGGCGGGTGAGCAAGTCGCGAATCTGTGCACCGCCGTTGACGGTCAGGCTCGACGAAGCATCCCGCAGGTTGAGTTGCGGGTTGTGCTGCATGCTCTGAATGAAATCCAGCTCATCCTGGGTCAGAAGCGCATTGCGTTGCATCGTGCTTGCTCAATGGAGGGGTGTTAAAGTGCCATTATCCGCTGTTATGGCCGCAGTTTCTAAATTTTGTTTAATCCGCTTGTCGCTTTGAGCGCTGCCAGCTCGGCCTTGACCTCGGCCAGTTCACTTTCCAGCTGCGCGACACGCTGCTGGGCCTTGACCTGGAGCGTGACGTCCTTTTGTACACCGACGAAATACGTCTGCTTGTCCGCGGCGTTGTAAACCGTTGAAAGGGACAGTTCGTTCCAGAAGTGGCTGCCGTCCTTGCGGTAATTACGCAGGGTTTCCCGGCAGGCACCGCCGTTCTCCAACGCGTCACGGATGGCCATCAGGGCCGGCTGGTCGCGGTCGCCGGATTGCAGGAAGCGGCAATCCTGGTAGAGGATTTCGTCGAGGGTGTAGCCGGTCAGCCGTTCGAATGCAGGGTTCACGTAGATCAGCGGCTTGTCCTTGCCTTCTCTTTCAGCGACGACGATGCCGTCGTTGGAAGCGTTGATCACCATTTGCATCAGCTTGGCGTTAATCATTGAGCGGTCCATGGCTTGTGATTGGAGTGGGCAGTTTAAGACATGCCTTGAATCTTGCACGGCGGGCGCCGAAATATTTGCGCCAGCTGCTAATATCCCAGGCTTTCGCTCAACTACAGGATCAGATTGATGAAAGTCGCCATCCTTTCCGGCTCGGTGTACGGCACGGCTGAAGAAGTCGCGCGCCACGCCGCCGACCTCCTCAACAAGGCCGGCTTTGAGGCCTGGCACAATCCCCGTGCGTCCTTGGCGGATGTAATAGCCTTCAGTCCGCAAGCCTTTCTGGCGGTGACCTCCACCACCGGCATGGGCGAATTGCCCGACAACCTGCAACCCCTGTATTCAACCATTCGCGACCAACTGCCCGCCGCTTGGCGCGGCCTGCCCGGCGCAGTGATCGGCCTGGGCGATGCCAGCTACGGCGACACCTTCTGTGGCGGTGGCGAGCAAATGCGCGAGCTGTTCGGCGAGTTGGGTGTGCGTGAAGTGCTGCCGATGCTGCGCCTGGACGCCAGCGAAAGCGTCACCCCGGAAGCCGACGCCGAGCCATGGCTGGCCGAGCTGGTCACTGCACTGCGCGCTTGACCGGAAACTCGCGTAACAACGCCAGCCAGGCCTGGGCGGCTTTCGACAGGTAGGCGCCCTCACGCCAGATAAAGGCAATGTCCCAGCGCAGGTAGTCGGGCGCCTTCAACGTCAGGCGCACCACCCCAGGTCGCACCAGCCCACGGGCGACCACGCTGGGCAGCAGCACCACGCCTTGGCCGGCGGCCACCAAGGCTGCGAGGAAGTCCGCCTGGCCGCTGCGGCCGATTTCCTTCGGGGTAAAACCCAACTGCTGACACGCCTGCATCAGGCGGTCGTTAAGCACAAAGCTGCGCTGGTACATCAGGAACGGCGTGTCCGCCAATTCCTCAAGGCGCACCTGGGCGTTGTCCGCCAGGGGATGGTCAATCGGCAGCAGTGCGTCCAGGGGTTCATCGCAAAAGGCTTGCCAGGCAAACGCCGGGTCATTGGGTTTCAAGCTGCCGCCCACTTCCAGCTCACCGCTCAGGATGGCCTGTTCGATATTGCGGCTGCCACCCTCCAGCAACTGGATGATGACGTTCGGGTAGCGCCGGCGGTACTCGGCAAACAACCCGGCGAACAGCGTGTCACCCGCCAGCAGCGGCAGGCCCAGGCGCAACTCGCCGCGGGTGAGCTGCTGCATATCGTCCAGCTCGCTCAGCAGTTCGGCTTGCAGGCGCAACATGGCTTCGGCGCGTTGCAGCACGACCTGGCCGGCGGCGGTCAGGCGGATCTGCGAGCCGATACGATCGAGCAGCGGCGTGCCCAGGCTTTGCTCCAATTGCGCGACTTGCTTGCTGACGGCGGACTGGCTGATATGCAGGGTTTTCCCTGCCTGGGTAAAGCCCCCTCGGTGGATCACTTCGACAAAGCTGCGCAGCTGTTTGAATTCCATCGGCCTGATTCCAGTTTGGAATGGTTGGCAGTCTAACAATTCGCTGTGGGGATGGAAGGCCGCGCTCTAAAATGGGGGCCTGCGAGGACCCAAAGCCCATGAAACGTTTTTCCTTCAAACACCTTGGCCGTTTGCTGACTGAATTGGTTGTGCTGCTCGCGATTTATCTGCTGGGCACCCAGTTGGCGACCTGGCTGGCCTGGCCCATTCCCGGTGGCGTGGTGGGCCTGGGCCTGTTGCTGGCAACGTTCGCCAGCGGCCTGGTCAAGCCGGCGGCACTGCAATTGGGCGCCGGGGTGTTGATGGCCGAGATGCTGCTGTTCTTCATCCCGGCCCTGATGAGCCTGCTCGATTACGGCGGCCTGCTGCGCAACGATGGCTGGCGCATCCTGTTGGTGATCGGCTTGAGCACGCTGGCGGTGATGCTGGTCACGGCATTTACGGTGGAAGCCGTGTGCCGCTGGAGGTTGCACCATGAAGCTTGAACTGATGCCGGTGTTCTGGCTCGCCTTGACCCTGGGCGCCTACGTATTCAGCCGCTGGCTCTACCGGCGTACCGGGCGCTACCTGCTGTCGCCGCTGATCCTGGTGCCGGCACTGTTGTTGGCGGTGGCCGTGCCGATGCACACCGCCTATGCCGAATACGCCACCGACACCCACTGGCTGATGCTGGTGCTGGGCCCGGTGACCGTGGCGTTTGCCGTGCCGATCTGGCAGCAGCGCCGCTTGCTGGCGCGGCACTGGCCGGCGTTGCTGCTGGGTATGGTGGCGGGCAGTGTGGCGTCGATCGCGACTTCGTTCGGCCTGGCGAAGGCACTGGCGCTGGACGGTGCGGTGACGCTGTCGCTGGTGCCGCGCTCGATCACCACACCGTTCGCCATGCCGGTGTCTTCCGACCTGGGCGGCGTGCCGGAGCTGACGGCGGTGTTTGTGATGTTCACCGGTGTGTTCGGCGCCATGCTCGGTGGTGTATTGCTCAAATGGCTGCCGCTGCGGACACCCCTGGCACGTGGCGCGTTGTTTGGCGTGGGCGCCCACGGTGCGGGTGTCAGCCGCGCCCATGAAGTGGGCGGCGAAGAGGGCTCGGTCGCCGGCCTGGTGATGGTGTTGACGGGGTTGCTCAACCTGTTTGCCGTGCCTTTTCTGGCGGCGCTTCTCTGACGCGCTTTAAACAAATTTCAACTATTCTCTGAACTGACCCGCTCGGTCATCAAGCTGGCTGCCAAGGCAACTCCGGCGGCCATGAGGTCTGACTAGACTGGCCCATCACACAAAAAAACAACAATAAGACAGTGCGCCAAGGAGGTCATCGCCGTGAGCCTAGCCCCCGTTCTATCGCCGCAGAATGTCAAAGACCAGGTCAGCGCTGCCGAATGGCAGACCCGCGTCGACCTGGCGGCCTGCTATCGCCTGGTGGCGCTGCATGGCTGGGATGACCTGATCTTCACCCATATCTCGGCCAAGGTGCCGGGCACCGATGATTTCCTGATCAACCCGTATGGGCTGATGTTCCACGAGATCACCGCGTCCAGCCTGGTCAAGGTCGATCAGGCCGGCCACAAACTGATGGACAGCCCCTACGACATCAATCCGGCGGGCTACACCATTCACAGTGCCATCCATGAAGTGCGCCACGATGTGACGTGCGTGTTGCACACCCATACCGCCGCGGGTGTGGCCGTCGCTGCACAGAAGCAGGGCGTGTTGCCCATCAGCCAGCAATCGATATTCGTGCTGTCGAGCCTGGCCTATCACGCCTACGAAGGCGTGGCCTTGAACCACGAAGAAAAAGCCCGCTTGCAGGCCGACCTCGGTGATAACAGTTTCCTGATGCTGCACAACCATGGCCTGCTGACCTGCGGCAGTACCATTGCCGACACCTTTCTGATGATGTTCACCTTCCAGCGTGCCTGCGATATTCAGGTGCTGGCGCAGAGCGGCGGCGCCGAATTGATCGCCATCGGGCCGCAGATTCTTGCCGGTGCCAAGGCGATGGTGGCGGCTGTCACAAAGAGCGCCCAAGGCATGGGCGGCGCGCTGGCCTGGCCGGCCTTGCTGCGCAAATTGGAGCTGCAAGACCCGGGGTATAACCGCTGATGCCACTCGCCGAAATCCCGCTCAGAGTCTGGCGCAAGCGTGGCCAGGATTTCGTCTTTCGCGGCCGTACTCTTCGCTATTGGGTGGCCGGGCAGGGCGAACCGCTGCTGCTGATCCATGGCTTCCCCACGGCCAGTTGGGACTGGCATTACCTATGGCAACCCCTGGCCCAGCGGCACTTGGTGATCGCCTGCGACATGCTCGGCTTCGGTGACTCGGCCAAGCCGCTGGACCACGATTACTGCCTGCTGGAACAGGCGGACTTGCAACAGGCCCTGCTCGAACACTTGCGAGTGGAACAGCCGGTGCATGTGTTGGCCCACGACTACGGTGACAGCGTCGCCCAGGAACTCCTGGCCCGGCACTACGAAGGCCGGTTTGAGATGGCCAGCTGTGTGTTCCTCAATGGCGGGTTGTTCCCCGAAACCCATCGCCTGGCGCTGGTGCAAAAACTCTTGCTCAGCCCCCTGGGCTGGATGATCGGCCGCGCCTTCGGGCGCAATGCCCTGGCGGACAGCTTCAGCCAGATATTCGGCCCCGACACCCACCCCAGTGAAAGTGCCCTGGATGATTTCTGGAGCCTGATCAACGGCAACGACGGCACGCGGATCCTGCACAAACTGATCGCCTACGTCCCCCAGCGCCGTCGCCTGCGTGATCGCTGGGTCGCCGCCATGCAGCGCGGCGAAGTGCCGTTGCGGGTGATCGACGGCGAAGTGGACCCGATCTCCGGCGCGCATATGGTCGAGCGTTACCAGCAACTGGTGCCCGACGCCGACACGGTGTTGCTGGCCAATATCGGCCACTACCCGCAGATCGAGGCGCCGGTGCAGGTGCTCAGGCACTACCAGGCCTTTCGTGATCGGCTCCGGCAGCCGGCCTCGCAAGTGGCCTATTCCTGATCCCGAATCCTTTTCTGTAGGAGCGAGCTTGCTCGCGAAAATCGTCAACGATAACGTGGGAATCCTGGCACCACGCGGCGCTCTGGGATTTTTCGCGAGCAAGCTCGCTCCTACAGAGAGACGAGTCATCATCCCCCAGCCTTATCGAGCACCATTCAGCCTCCGCCGTATTTATTGTGACCGCAGGCGCGTTGCCGGACACTCGAACCATTCCCATTGTCGCCAGCGGAGTTCGGTATGAGTGAGTCAGTGCAGTTCCAGGATAAGGTCGTGATCGTCACCGGTGCCGGCGGCGGATTGGGCCGGGCCCATGCGCTGCTGTTCGCCAGGCACGGGGCCAAGGTCCTGGTCAACGACCTCGGCGGCTCTACCCAGGGCGAGGGCGCCAATGCGTCCGCCGCCGACCGAGTGGTGGCCGAGATTCGTGCTGCGGGCGGTGTCGCCGAGGCCAACCATGACTCTGTCATCGACGGTGACAAGATCGTCCAGAACGCCCTCGACGTCTTCGGCCGCATCGACGTGGTGGTCAACAACGCCGGCATCCTACGCGACAAAACCTTCCACAAAATGGACGACGCCGACTGGGACCTGGTTTACCGGGTGCATGTCGAAGGTGCCTACAAAGTCACCCGCGCCGCCTGGCCCCACCTGCGTGAGCAAGGCTACGGCCGGGTGATCTTCACCGCGTCCACCTCGGGCATCTACGGCAACTTCGGCCAGTCCAACTACGGCATGGCCAAGCTCGGACTGTACGGCCTGACCCGCACCCTGGCCCTGGAAGGGCGCAAGAACAACATCCTGGTCAATGCGATTGCCCCTACCGGCGGTACGCGCATGACCGAAGGCCTGATCCCGCCGCAAGTATTTGAGCGCCTCAAGCCGGAACTGGTCAGCCCGCTGGTGGTGTACCTGGGCAGCGAAGCGTGCCAGGAAACGTCCGGGCTGTTCGAGGTCGGTGGCGGCTGGATCGGCAAGACCCGCTGGGAGCGCAGCCTGGGCGTGGGCTTCGACCCTGAAGCCGGGTTCTCCACCGATGATGTGGCGGCGCATTGGGCGCAGATCTGCGACTTTGAAGGCGCAGCCCACCCCAACGACAACATCGAAGCGTTGAAGGAGATGATGGCGAACTTGCAGAAGTACAGCCTGTGATCGTTGCTTGAAAAAGCTTGAATCCCACGGGGCGCTGATGGCGCCCCGTTTTATTTCAGGCAAAAAAAAGCCGCTGCAAACGCAGCGGCTGAAGTCAGACGTTGGATCAAGGAGCGACAAATCAACGTCAGTGAACACGGGTAACAGATTGAAAAAAGGCATCAATCCATTCGAGTCTGGCTGTTCTTCCCGATGGGGAAACGGGCTGTTTGCCCTGAAAGCGAGGCAAGAATAGTCGGTTGTTACAAAATGAGTAATCCCGATTCATGACAAGGACTGTTACTGAAAGCGCAACAGTTTGAGGGCGAGCCATCCATTCCCCTGATAACCCGCCATCCACCCAATCCATGGGCCCGCCCACACCCCGGCCAGAGCGGCTTGTCATCCTTTCGAGCGATAGAGCGAATCCCTCCTTGGTGCGCTTATCGCTCCTGATGCGCGGCAGTAGGGTGAGGCCTTCTGTCACTCACCGGGGAAGACGCATGACAAAAACAACAATGCGCGCCATCTTCACGCCACAGGCGCTGGCCGCTGCGGTTGCGTTGGGTTGCTGTGCCCAGGCACAGGCTGTTTCCTTCAACATTGGCGAGATCGAAGGGCAATTCGACTCCTCGCTGTCGGTCGGCTCGAGCTGGGGCATGCGCGATGCCGATAAAAAGCTCGTGGGCACCGTCAATGGCGGCACGGGCCAGGCTTCCACGGGGGATGACGGGCGTCTCAACTTCAAGAAGGGCGAGACCTTCTCCAAGATCTTCAAAGGCCTGCATGACCTGGAGCTGAAATACGGCGATACCGGTGTGTTCGTGCGCGGCAAATACTGGTACGACTTCGAACTCAAGGACGAAGACCGCGAGTTCAAGCAGATCAGCGACCACAACCGCAAGGAAGGCGCCAAGTCCAGCGGTGCGCAGATCCTCGATGCGTTCGTCTACCACAACTACTCCCTGGGCGACCTGCCGGGCACCGTGCGTGCCGGCAAGCAGGTGGTCAGTTGGGGCGAAAGTACCTTCATCGGCAACTCCATCAACAGCATCAACCCGATTGACGTGTCGGCGTTCCGTCGGCCCGGTGCCGAGATCAAGGAAGGGCTGATCCCGGTCAACATGCTGTTCGCGTCCCAGAGCCTGACCAACCAACTGACTGTGGAAGGGTTCTATCAGTTGGAATGGGACCAAACCGTGCTGGACAACTGCGGCACGTTCTTTGGTGGGGATGTGGCGGCGGATGGTTGCACCGGTAACTACACCGTAGGCAGCCCTGGTATCGCGCCGCTGCAGTCGATTGCAGCGAACCGCGGCCAGGGTTTTGTGGTGACTCGCGAGGGTGTGGTGGTACAGCGTGCCGGCGACCGTGATGCTCGGGATTCCGGTCAGTTTGGGGCGGCTTTGCGTTGGCTGGGTGACGACACCGAGTACGGTTTGTACTTCATGAATTACCACAGCCGCACACCCACCGTGGGCACCATCACCAACAACACCACGGCGCAAACCATCGGTGGCATCGCCGCCGCCGCGGGAGGTTTCGGGCAGGCCCTGGCCCAGAGCACCATGCTCGGCCGTGGCCAGTACTATCTCGACTACCCGGAAGACATCCGCCTGTTCGGCGCGAGCTTCTCCACCACCTTGCCCACCGGCACCGCGTGGACCGGGGAAATCAGCTACCGGCCCAATGCCCCGGTGCAGTTGAACACCACCGACTTGACATTGGCTTTGATCAATCCGATCGCCGGCCAACTCGCTTCACCCATCCGCAGCAACTTCGGTGACGACAACAAGGGCTACCGCCGCAAGGAAATCACTCAGATCCAAAGCACCATGACCCAGTTCTTCGACCAGGTCCTCGGCGCCGAACGCCTGACCCTGGTAGGCGAGGCGGCCGTCGTGCACGTGGCGGGCCTGGAGGACAAATCGAAACTGCGTTACGGCCGTGATTCGGTGTATGGCGCCTACGGTTTCCAGGGGGACACCGACGGTTTCGTCACCTCCACTTCCTGGGGCTACCGCGCACGGGCGATCCTCGACTACAACAATGCGATTGCCGGGGTGAACCTCAAGCCCAACTTGTCCTGGTCCCATGACGTGGCCGGCTACGGGCCCAACGGGATCTTCAATAAAGGCGCCAAGGCCCTCAGCGTCGGCGTGGATGCGGACTATCGCAGCACCTACACCGCCAGCCTCAGCTACACCGACTTCTTTGGCGGCGACTACAACACCCTGACCGACCGCGACTTCCTCGCCCTCAGCTTCGGCGTGAACTTCTGATTTGGCTTAAAGAAGGACAAGAATCCATGCGTAAGACAATTGCAGTATTGGCCCTCAGCCTGTTGGCTTCCCACGTGATGGCGGCGGTGTCGCCGGAAGAGGCGGCCAAGCTGGGCACCACCCTGACACCGGTCGGCGCCGAAAAAGCCGGCAACGCCGATGGCTCGATCCCGGCGTGGACCGGCGGTATCCCGAAAAACGCCGGCGCGGTGGACAGCAAGGGCTTCCTCGCAGACCCGTTCGCCAATGAAAAACCGCTGTTCGTGATCACCGCCGCCACGGTGGACAAGTACAAGGACAAACTCTCCGACGGCCAGGTGGCGATGTTCAAGCGCTACCCCGAGACCTACAAGATCCCGGTGTACCCGAGCCACCGTACGGTCAACCTGCCACCGGACATCTACGAGTCGATCAAGCGCAGCGCGCTGAACGTCAAGACGATCAACGACGGCAACGGCCTGGAAAACTTCACCGGTAACCGTTACTACGCGTTCCCGATTCCCAAGAATGGCGTGGAAGTGCTGTGGAACCACATCACCCGCTACCACGGTGGCAACCTGCGCCGCATCATCACCCAGGCCACCCCGCAGACCAATGGCAGCTACACGCCGATCCGCTTCGAGGAGGAAGTGGCGGTGCCCCAGGCGATTCCCGATATCGACCAGGCCAAGGCGGCCAACGTGCTGAGCTATTTCAAGCAATCGGTGACCGCCCCGGCACGCCTGGCGGGTAACGTGCTGCTGGTGCACGAGACCCTCGACCAGGTGAAGGAGCCGCGCCTGGCCTGGATCTACAACGCCGGCCAGCGCCGCGTGCGCCGCGCGCCGCAAGTGTCCTATGACGGCCCGGGCACCGCGTCCGACGGCCTGCGCACCACCGACAATTTCGACATGTTCTCCGGCGCCCCCGACCGCTATGACTGGAAGCTGGTGGGCAAGAAAGAGATGTACATCCCCTACAACAGCTACAAGCTCGATTCGCCGTCGCTCAAATACGACGACATCATCAAGGCCGGTCACATCAACCAGGACCTGACCCGTTACGAACTGCACCGCGTGTGGGAAGTGGTCGGCACGGTCAAACCGAGCGAGCGGCACATCTACGCCAAGCGCCACATGTACATCGACGAAGACAGCTGGCAAGTCGCGCTGGTGGATCACTACGACGGTCGTGGCCAACTGTGGCGCGTCGCCGAAGGCCATGCGCAGTTCTACTACGACCATCAGGTGCCGGCCTACACCGTCGAGACCCTGTACGACATCATTGCCGGGCGCTACATCGCACTCGGCATGAAGAACGAGGAGAAGAGCAGCTTCGTGTTCGGCTTTGCGGCCAAGGCAGCGGACTACACCCCGGCGGCGTTGAGGGCTGAAGGCGTACGCTGATCCCGGATCGAAGCGGGGTCAAAATGTGGGAGGGGGCTTGCCCCCTCCCACTTCTGTGCATGGCCTTCAATCACCCCGCTGAATACTTCTTCAACAACACCCCGTCATAGGACTAGGGTACGCATCAGGTTGCATAACAATAAAAAAGCAGGATGCAGCAATGACTGCCATGACACGCTGCCTGGACCGTCCTGGATTCATGCCCCGGCTGTCCGCTCACCATCTGCTGCGCCCACGCCTGGCCGAGCCGTTGCTGACGGACCAGGCCAGGGTCAAATTACTCTGCGCCCCCGGCGGCAGTGGCAAGAGCGCGCTGCTCGCCGAATGTGCGTTGCAGGCGCCTGCGGGTTGCCAGGTGTACTGGTTGCCGCTCAATGGCGCGGTGCTCAGCCCCCTCGACCTGTGCCTGCGGCTGGCGCAAAACCTGGGCCTGACGTTTACCGATGAAACCACCTTGCTGCTCGACCTCAGCCGCTGGCAGGCCTCGGCGTGGCTGTTCCTCGATGATTTTTGCCGCTTGCCCACGCCCGACACCGACGCCTTGCTCGACCGCCTGCTCACCGCCAGCAGCCCGGCCCTGACCTGGTGGCTGGGCGCGCGGCGGCGACCGACGTGCAACTGGCCGCGCCTGCTGCTCGACGATGAGTTGCTCGAATGTGGCGCCGAACTGGCCTTCAGCCCTGGGGAAATCCAGCAACTGCTCAGCCATGCACCCGGGCATTCGGTCGACAGCGTGCAGCAATTCAGCGCCGGTTGGTGCGCGGGCGTGCGCATCGCCCTGCTGGGGGATGGGCACCCCGACAAGACCTTGCTCGACTACCTGCGACACGAACTGTTCAGCACACTGCCGCCGGAGCTGGCGGAGGCCTGGCGCGTACTGGCTCATCTGCCGCGCTTCAACGCCGGCTTGTGCGAGCACTTGTTCGGCGCGGGGGACGGTGACCAGTACCTGAGGGATCTGCAGGTGCTCGGCGCCTTTATCCAGCCGTGGGAAGACACCGACTGGCTGCAGGTTTTTCCGCCCCTGGCGCAGCTGATGCAAAACGAGCCCTGGCCGGCCAAACGCTCCTGGCATCGCCGCGCCTGCCAATGGTTCTGCGCCGAACAGGACTGGCAGGCCGCCTTCGAACAGGCGCTGCTGGCCGAAGAATATGAAATGGCGGTGAGCCTGTTGCAGCATTTCAGTTTCGAGGACCTGTTCCGCCAGCAGAACGCCGTCTTGCTGTTGCACCTGCATGAGCAACATGGCGATGAGTTGATGCTCGGCTCGGCACAACTGGTGGGGCTGGTGACGGCGGCGTTGCTGTTTGCCGGGCGTTTCGAGCAGGCAGCGGTGTGCATCGATCAACTGGCCCGGTTTGCCCCGCAACCGACGGCGGCGCAACAGCGGTATTTGTTGGCGCGCTGGCAGGCGCAATGGGGCTGGCTGCTGCACCTGGGCGGCGATGCCGAGGGCTCGCGCCTGCATTTTCTGGAGGCGCTGCAAGCCTTGCCCGACAGCGCGTGGACCTCGCGGCTGATGTGCCTGTCTGGCCTGACCCAGCAAGCCTTGTTGCGCGGCGAATTGGACGTGGCCCAAAGCCTGAACCGCGAAGCGCTGTGCCTGGCGCGCGCCCATGGTTCGTTGCTGCTGGAGGCGCTGCTAGAGCTGGATCACGCTCAACTGCTGGAACAGCGCGGGGCACCGTACCGGGCCCAGAGCCTGCTGGAAAATGTACAGGCCATGTTACTTGAACAGCGGCTCAAGGCCGGCCCCTTGGTGGGGCGTATCGCCTTGCGACGCGGGCACCTGGCTTTGCGCCAGGGCCAGGACAGCCTGGCCGCCGAGTGTTTCGACACGGGCTTGAAGATGTGCCTGCACAGCCAGGACAAGCGCGTGCTCTACGGCTTTCTCGGCCTGGCGCTGTTGGCTGCCAACCGTGGCGATTACGCCCAGGCCTTTGTCCAGTTGCGTGAGGCCGAGCGGCTGATGCAGCAACGCCAGGTGCCGGACACGGTGTACCGCGCGGTGCTGCTGTTGGTCAGCGGGCACTTCTGGTTGCAGCAGGGGCGCGCCGAATTGACCGTGGAAGCGGTGCGTCGCGTGCTGCGTCACTTCCGTGGGCCCCAGGGCAAGCAGGCGCCGCCGGCCACCCTGGAACTGATCCCGCGTCTTGAATACCTGTTGGTGCTGGCGGAGGTGAAGCTGGGCTGCGCCGAGCAACCGCTGGAACGGCTCAACGCCTTGCTGCAAGCCATCCATCAGCGCGGCATGCTGTGCCTGGAAATCGAACTGCACCTGGTGCTGGGCGAAGTCGCCTGGCAGCTGGGTGATCAGGCCTTGGCGCGCCGCTCGCTGCAAGCCGGCCTGGAGTTGGCCGGGCGTTGCCAGGTGCAGCAAGCGATTCGCGAACTGCGTCTGCGCGCGCCGGGACTGCTGAGTGAGCTGGGCCTGGAACCTCAGGCATCAACCCCCGGCACGGTGGAAAACCCCTTGAGCCAGCGCGAACTGGAAGTGCTGCAACTGATCGCCCTCGGCAGTTCCAACCTGGAGATCGCCGACCGGCTGTTTATCTCCCTGCACACCGTCAAGACCCACGCGCGGCGCATTCACAGCAAGCTCGGCGTAGAGCGGCGTACCCAGGCGGTGGCCAAGGCCAAGACCTTGGGCCTGATGGTTTAGATGAACGCCTGACGGTATTCGCCGGGCGTGGCGCCCATGGCCTGGCGGAAGCGATGGGTAAAGTGGCTGGCGCTGGAAAAACCGCACAGCAGGGCAATCTCGCCCAACGGCAGGGCGCCGCCACGCAGCAGGTTTTGCGCGCGTGTCAGCCGGCGCGCCAGCAGGTACTGATGGGGCGGCAGTCCGAAGCTTTGGCGAAACATCCGTGCGAAATGGTACTCCGACAACGCACACAACCCAGCCAGTTGCCCAAGGCTGATGGGCTCCTCCAAGTGCTGGTCGATGTAGTCCACCAGCAACCGTCGTTGGTAGGCGGCCAGCCCGCCTTTCAACCGCAGGCCTTCGCGGGCGCCCACCTGGCTGAGCAGGGTGTGGCTGAGCATTTCATGGGCGAGGCTGCTGGTAAGCAGGCGTTCGGCGGGCTCGTGCCAGTTGAGGGCGATCAGTTGGTGGAAGCGTTGGGCCAGGCGCTGGTCTTCCAGAAAGGTACTTTCCCGCAGCTCCAGCGTGCGCGGTTCGCGGTCAAGCAGGGTGACGCAGCCCAGGGCAAATTGCTCCGGGCTGAAATACACGTGGGCCAGGCGGATCTCACCGTTGATCACCCAGGCCGATTGGTGCTCGGCAGGCAGGATGCACAGCTTGTCGGGGCCGCCCTTGGTGCCCGGCCGGTCACGCCGAAACGTGCCGGTGCCGCCACCGACATAGCAGGACAAGGTGTGATGGCTGGGCGCCTGGTAGTCCTGGGAATCATGATGGTTGCTCCACAAGGCCGCGCACAAGCCGTCACCGAGCTCGGCGCAGGCTTCCAGGCGTGCGTTGGGCGAGCGGTTAAGGGCTTGGAAGACTTGCAGGGATTCCAGGTCTGGCATGGTGTGTGTTCTCCGACGCCTTGCATCCTACTCCGCGAGGCTGGCGCTGTGATCCCATCGCCCGACAAAAGCGCAAGATTGTGCAAGAGCCTTGCCCGGGTTGAAGGCGACACTGTGGCTCAATCGATGGAGCCCGCTATGAACCTTTCCCTGTATTTACTCACCGTGCTGATCTGGGGCACCACCTGGATCGCCCTCAAATGGCAATTGGGCGTGGTGGCGATTCCCGTGTCCATCGTCTACCGCTTCGGCCTGGCGGCCCTGGTGTTGTTTGCGTTGCTGCTGGTCAGTCGCAAGTTGCAGGTGATGAATCGGCGTGGGCACCTTATCTGCCTGGCCCAGGGGTTGTGCCTGTTCTGTGTCAACTTCATGTGTTTTCTCACCGCCAGCCAATGGATCCCCAGCGGCCTGGTGGCGGTGGTGTTTTCCACGGCCACGCTGTGGAATGCGCTGAACGCCCGGGTGTTTTTCGGCCAGCGGGTGGCACGCACTGTGTTGATGGGAGGCGGCCTCGGGCTGGCGGGCTTGGGCCTGCTGTTCTGGCCGGAACTGGTGGGGCATACCGCCAGCCCGCAGACCTTGCTGGGGTTGGGGTTGGCGTTGCTGGGGACGATGTGTTTCTCGGCGGGCAATATGCTCTCGAGCCTGCAGCAGAAGGCCGGTCTGAGGCCGCTGACCACGAATGCCTGGGGCATGTTGTATGGTTCGTTGATGCTGGCGACCTACTGCGTGGTGCGCGGTATTCCGTTTGAGATGGACTGGAGCGCACGGTACATCGGTGCGTTGTGGTACCTGGTGATTCCGGGTTCGGTGATCGGGTTTACCGCGTACCTGACCTTGGTCGGGCGCATGGGGCCGGAGCGTGCGGCGTATTGCACGGTGCTGTTCCCGGTGGTGGCGCTGAATGTGTCGGCGTTTGCCGAAGGCTACCAGTGGACCGCGCCGGCGTTGGCGGGGTTGGTACTGGTGATGCTGGGGAATGTGTTGGTGTTTCGTAAGCCCAAGGTGGCTCAGCCGGTGAATCCGATCCTCCAGGCAAAGCAGGTCTAGTGTGGGAGGAGGCAAGCCCCCCTCCCACATTTCCTGCATTTCTCACATTTGACCGAGTTGTCTGGTTTATTTGAGCCCTAAACGCTTGGCCATCCGGCCGAGGTTGGCGCGGTCCAGGCCCAGTTCGCGGGCGGCGCTGGCCCAGTTGTGCTGGTGGCGTTCCAGGCAGGCGTTGATGACTTGGCGCTGGTAGTGCTCGGTGGCCTGGCGCAGGTCACCGGTGACGGCCAGGGCTGCTTCTGCCGGTGCTTCGATCACCGGCGTGCTGACGTCGGGCAAATCCAGGTCCTGGGCACTCAGGCTCAGAATCTTCGGGCGTTCGCGACAGTTACCCAGTGCCTTCAACGCACTGCGCCCGATCAAATGCTCCAGCTCCCGCACATTGCCCGGCCAGTTATAGGCCAGCAGCGCCGCCTGGGCATCGCTGGTCAGGCGCAGGCTGCCCAGGCCCATGCGTGAGCGGTTCTGCTCGAGGAAGAAGCCGGCCAGCAGCAACACATCACGCCCGCGCTCGCGCAGGGCCGGCACTTGCAGCGGGTACACGCTCAGGCGGTGGTAGAAGTCGGCGCGGTAGCGGCCGTTGCGCACTTCATCGGCGAGGTCGCGGTTGGTGGCGGCGATCAGGCGCACATCCACCTGGTGTTCCTTGTCCGAGCCCAGGCGCTGCAACTGGCCGCTTTGCAGCACCCGCAGCAGCTTGGCCTGCACGCTCAGGGACAACTCGCCCACTTCGTCCAGAAACAGCGTGCCGCCATTGGCCAGCTCGAACTTGCCGCGCCGTTCATTCAGCGCGCCGGTGAAGGCGCCACGCACATGGCCGAACAACTCGCTTTCCACCAGGGTTTCCGGCAGGGCCGCGCAGTTGAGGCTGATCAGTGGTTTGTCCGCGCGGGACGACGCCGCGTGAATGGCCTGGGCCACCAGTTCCTTGCCAACCCCGGTTTCGCCGGTGATCAGTACCGTGAGGTCGCTGCCACCCACCAGCTTGATTTCCTCCACCAGGCGCTTGTGGGTTTTACTCTGGCCGATCATTTCCTTGTGCTGCTGGCCGCTGGCCTGGCGGTAGATTTCGGCCCGCTGGTGTTCGTCTTCGGCCCGCAGGGCCAGGCGTTCGATGCGTTCGGCAACATTCACCGTTGCGGCAGCGAGGCTGGCGAAGGCTTGCAGGGCGTCCAGTTCCACGCGTTCGAAGCGTTCGGTGTCCAGCGCGTCCAGGGTCAACAGGCCCCAGGGCAGATCGTCGACAAACAGCGGGCAGCCCATGCAGTCGTGGACTTCCAGGTGGCCGTGCACGCCATCGACCAGGCCGTCGTAGGGATCGGGCAATTCGCTGTCACTGTCAAAGCGTGTGGGCCCAGGGCTGCTGAGCAGCACGGCGAAGCGCGGATGTTCGCTGACCTTGAAGCGGCGGCCCAGGGTGTCTGCGCTCAAGCCATCCACCGCCAGCGGCACCAGCGATTCGCCGTCCAGGCGCAGCAGGGCGGCCGCATCACACGGCAACAGGGCGCGCATGGCTTGCAGCAGGCGTCGATAGCGTTCGCCTTCGGGCAGTTCCCGCGACAGGTCGGCGACCAGCGGCAGCAGGGTGGTGAGCAGTGAGTGTGCAGTCATAATGACTCCTTGTGGTCCGTATGACTATAAGGTGTAGGAGGTCATACTGACTACATATCGCTCAAGCTATTGAAATTAAATGATTTATTAGTTGGCATGAATACTGAGTAGCTAAGAGCAATCAGTAAAGAAGCCCAGGAGGCTCCCATGCTTAGTGCCCAAGACCGTGCCATCGTCAAATCCACCGTGCCCCTGCTGGAAAGCGGCGGCGAAGCGCTGATCACCCATTTCTACCGCATGATGCTCTCCGAGTACCCTGAGGTTCGCCCGCTGTTCAACCAGGCCCACCAGGCCAGCGGTGACCAGCCCCGGGCCCTGGCCAATGGCGTATTGATGTACGCGCGGCATATCGACCAGCTCGACCAACTGGGCGACCTCGTGGCGAAGATCATCAACAAGCACGTCGCCTTGCAGATCCTGCCGGAGCATTACCCGATCGTGGGCGCTTGCCTGCTGCGGGCGATTTCCGAGGTGCTGGGCAGTGAGATCGCCACCCCTGAGGTGATGAATGCCTGGGGCGCCGCGTACGGCCAACTGGCGGATATCCTGATCGGTGCCGAGGCCGCTATCTATACAGAGAAAGCCCAGGCCCCCGGCGGCTGGCGCGGTGCGCGGGCGTTTACCCTGGTCAAGCGTGTGGAGGAGAGCGCCGAGATCACTTCCTTCTATTTCGCGCCGGCGGACAACGGGGCGATCCTCGCTGCCGCGCCGGGCCAATACATCGGCATGAAGCTGGTGCTGGACGGTGAGGAAGTGCGCCGCAATTATTCACTGTCGGCGCTGAGTGATGCAGGTCAGTACCGCATCAGCGTCAAGCGCGAGGCCGGTGGGCGGGTTTCCAACTACCTGCATGACCAGTTGCAGGTCGGTGCGACGATTGACCTGTTTCCACCATCGGGCGAGTTCACCCTGGCGGCCAGCGATAAGCCGTTGGTGCTGATCAGCGGCGGGGTAGGGATCACCCCGACCTTGCCGATGCTGGAGGCTGCGCTGGCCACCGAGCGTCCGGTGCACTTTATCCACTGCGCGCGTAATGGCGGGGTGCATGCGTTCCGCGATTGGGTGGATGCACTGGCGGCCAAGCACCCGCAGCTCAAGCGCTTTTATTGCTATGCCGAGGACGACGGCGTGAGCCCTGCGGCGGATAAGGTCGGCCTGCTGAGCCAGGAGCAACTGGCCGCATGGTTGCCGAAGCAGCGTGACCTGGACGCGTACTTCCTCGGCCCCAAAGGTTTCATGGCGGCGATCAAGCGCCACCTCAAGGCCCTGGGCGTACCCGAGAAACAAAGCCGCTACGAATTCTTCGGCCCGGCTGCCGCGTTGGAGTAACCGCCTTTGGGGGAGTAGGAAGCTTCAAGCCGCAAGCTTCAAGTAAAGGCCGCATCGAAGCCCGCTTTTTACTTGAGGCTTGCAGCTTGCAGCCTGTCGCTATCCCCCAATTAATCCCCTGTTAACCCCTCTCTGTTTAAACCACTCTCTGTGTGTAAACTTGCGGCCATTGGCACAACCAAACAAAGGGATACGGGGATGAGTGACGAATTGCGTTTAGGCAGGGAGCGGCGCTTTCTGGTGTTGCTGGGCATCATCTGCCTGGCGCTGATCGGTGGGGCGTTGTACATGCAGGTGGTGTTGGGCGAGGCGCCGTGCCCGTTGTGCATCCTGCAACGCTATGCCTTGCTGTTGATTGCGATCTTCGCGTTCATCGGTGCCGCCATGCGCACCAAGGGCGCCCTCACGCTGTTCGAAGGCCTGGTGGTACTCAGCGCTCTCGGTGGGGTGGCCGCGGCCGGTCACCATGTGTACACCCAGTTCTTCCCGCAGGTGAGCTGCGGCGTCGATGTACTGCAACCTATCGTCGACGACCTGCCCCTGGCCAAGGTCTTCCCACTGGGCTTCCAGGTCGACGGCTTCTGCAGCACCCCTTACCCGCCGGTGCTCGGCCTGTCCCTGGCGCAATGGGCACTGGTGGCGTTCGTGCTGACGGTCATCCTGGTGCCCCTGGGCATCTATCGCAATCGCCGCCACAAAGGCTGAACCCATCAGTGAAACGCCCCGGTCTTTCTTCAAGGAAGGCCGGGGCGTTTTTGCATGTAGGCTTTTGTGAACAGAGCGTGACGCCGGACAATTTTGGGTGCGCGCAATGTGCGACATGTTGTCACACGGAAGCCGCCGCAGGACGTTTCTGACCTGCCAAACCCGCGCTTAAATTTGCAAAAAACCTCCAGGATGTGCTGTCAGTTCGTGGTTTGGACGCCGCCACGTACCTCACGTCGTACAAGGCTTTGAGTGATGTCCGAATGCCTTGTTTTATGGGGGGTTGCATAGGTTTTGCAGGCCCTTACGGGGTGTAAGGGCTGTGACGGTTTGCCCTATAACACGGCAATTTTTGTGGTTTTTGTTGAGAATCGAACGCGATAAGATCGCGAACCATTGCAATATTGGTGAAGGATTATTGCTGTAATCGATAAAAATTATTTCTTTATAAGACATGGTTTATACATCGCTAGCTAACTACAATCGCCCGCACTGAATGTCCGGTGCTGCTCAATCTTTGAGCACTGGAGCGGTCGAGGGGCAGATGGACGGCTCTGTGCGACCCCAAGGTTCCGGCAGCCTTTCAACTATCCGCACCAAAGGGAATTGGTCTGTAACAAGGCCTTTAACCACGAAATCGAATAAGAACTCACCGCAGGCTCGTGAAGCGTACCTATATGACGTGACGGGCAGGCTCTTATTCAATCGAAGAGAAATGCCAACCCTTGGCAGGGTGAAGTGTTGGCGATCAAAACCCAACTGCATTGCGCAAGCTGCTTTAGAGGTCGTGAGATGAGTAAAAACAGGTACCCCCGATTACTAGGCTTTTTGCCGCTGCTTGGCATGATGTTAATGCTGGGAGGCTGCAAGTGGACCTTGATGGACCCAAAAGGACAGATCGGTCTGGATCAACGAAACCTGATCATCACTGCCACCCTGCTGATGCTGTTGGTCGTGGTGCCTGTGATCATCATGACCTTTGCCTTCGCCTGGAAATACCGCGCGTCGAACACCAGCGCGACCTACGCGCCTAAGTGGTCGCACTCCACCAAGATCGAAATCGCGGTGTGGCTGGTCCCGATCCTCATCATCATCGCCCTGGGTTACATCACCTATAAGTCGACCCACGAGCTGGACCCATACCGTCCGCTGGAGTCCGACGTCAAGCCGATCAACATCGAAGTGGTCGCGCTGGACTGGAAGTGGCTGTTCATCTACCCGGACCTGGGTATCGCCACGGTTAACCAGATTCGCTTCCCTGAGAACACCCCGCTTAACTTCCGGATCACCTCCGACGCCGTGATGAACTCGTTCTTCATCCCTGCCCTGGGCGGTCAGATCTACGCGATGGCAGGCATGCAGACCCGACTGCACCTGATCGCCAACGAAAAAGCTGAAATGGAAGGCATCTCCGCGAACTACAGCGGCGCTGGCTTCACCGGCATGAAATTCAAAGCGATCTCGACGAGCCAGGAAGATTTCAACGCCTGGGTAGCCGAAGTCAAGGCCGCACCTAAACAGCTTGATCAAGCTGAATACGACGCCCTGACCAAACCAAGCCAGAACAACCCTGTCGCCCTGTACTCCGCGTATGAGCCGAACCTGTTTCAGAAAATCGTCGACAAGTACGAAGGTATGAAGCCAGGCAAGCCGGTCAAGCACGAGAAGAAAGAAGTGGCCGCGGTTGAAGGTTCTGACACGGGCTCGCATTCAACTGCTGGGGCAGAGGAGTAAACGATGTTTGGTAAATTAAGTTGGGATGCGGTCCCGTTCCACGAGCCGATTGTGATGATTACCATCGCCATGATCGCGCTGGGTGGTCTGGCACTGTTTGCAGCAATCACTTATTTCAAGAAGTGGACCTACCTGTGGACCGAGTGGCTGACGTCGGTCGACCACAAGAAAATCGGCGTGATGTACATCATCGTTGCCATGGTCATGCTGCTGCGTGGTTTTGCCGACGCCATCATGATGCGTACCCAGTTGGCCATGGCCACTGAAGGTTCGCCTGGCTACCTGCCGCCTGAACACTATGACCAGATCTTCACCGCCCACGGTGTGATCATGATCATCTTCATGGCGATGCCTTTCTTCACCGGCCTGATGAACCTTGCAGTGCCGCTGCAGATCGGTGCGCGTGACGTTGCCTACCCGTTCCTGAACTCCCTGAGCTTCTGGCTGCTGGTTTCCGGCGTGGTGCTGATCAACGTGTCCCTGGGTGTCGGCGAATTCGCCAAGACCGGTTGGGTTGCGTATCCGCCATTGTCGGGCATCCAGTACAGCCCTGGCGTGGGTGTGGACTACTACATCTGGGCGCTACAGTTATCAGGACTCGGGACGACGCTGACGGGGGTCAACTTCCTGGCCACCGTCCTGAAAATGCGCGCCCCTGGCATGAAACTGATGGACATGCCGATCTTCACCTGGACCTGCACCTGGGCCAACGTCCTGATCGTGGCTTCGTTCCCGATCCTGGCCGCTACCATGGCGCTGCTGTCGCTTGACCGTTACCTGGATTTCCACATTTTCACCAATGAACTTGGTGGCAATCCAATGATGTACGTGAACCTGTTCTGGGCATGGGGTCACCCTGAGGTGTACATCCTGATCCTGCCAGCGTTCGGTATCTTCTCCGAAGTGATCTCGACCTTTACCGGCAAGCGCCTGTTCGGTCACCACTCGATGGTCTACGCATCGGGCGCAATCTCCGTACTGGGCTTCATGGTGTGGCTGCACCACTTCTTCACCATGGGTTCGGGGGCCAGCGTCAACGCCTTCTTCGGCCTGGCGACGATGCTGATTTCCATCCCGACGGGGGTGAAGCTATTCAACTGGCTGTTCACCATCTACCACGGCCGTCTGCGTATCACCAGCCAGGTCCTGTGGACCCTGGGCTTCATGGTGACCTTCGCCATCGGCGGCATGACCGGCGTACTGCTGGCCATCCCGGGTGCTGACTTCGTACTGCACAACAGCCTGTTCGTGATCGCTCACTTCCACAACGTGATCATCGGTGGTGCTGTATTCGGCTACATCGCTGGTTTCAGCTTCTACTTCCCGAAAGCGTTCGGCTTCAAGCTGCACGAAGGTTGGGGCAAGGCTGCATTCTGGTTCTGGATCTCGGGCTTCTTCGTTGCGTTCATGCCGCTCTATGCACTGGGCTTCATGGGCATGACCCGTCGTCTGAACGCCACTACCAACCCTGAGTGGGTGCCGTACCTGTACGTCGCCATGTTCGGTGCAATCATGATCGCTGTGGGTATCGCCTGCCAGTTGATCCAACTGTACGTGAGCATCCGTGACCGTAAGCAGAACGCTTGCGAATCCGGCGACCCATGGAATGGCCACACCCTGGAATGGTCGACCTCGTCGCCACCACCGTTCTACAACTTCGCGGTGATCCCGACTGCGAACACCATCGATGCGTTCACCGAAGCCAAGGAAGACGGTACTGCGTACCAGCAACCTAAGCACTACGAACCGATCCACATGCCAAGCAACACCGCCACTGGCGTGGTGATGGGTGCGCTGTTGACCGTGTTCGGTTTCGCGATGATCTGGCACATCTGGTGGCTGGCAATCGTGAGCCTGGTGGGCACCATCGGCTACTTCATTGTCCACGCAGCACGTGATGATCAAGGCTACATGGTGCCGGTCGAAACGATCGAGCGCATCGAAGCCGAGCAGCACGCTCGCCTGGTCGCCGAGAAGAAAATCCCGGCCAACCGTGTAGAAAACTCGTTGGAACAGGCTTAAACCATGTCGAACTTAGTGACCAATGCTGGACACGCCCATGTCGATGACCATGGGCACGATGACCATCACCACGACTCGGGGCCGATGACCGTTTTCGGTTTCTGGCTCTACCTGATGACCGACTGCATCTTGTTTGCGTCGATCTTCGCGGTGTACGCGGTACTGGTAAACAACGTAGCGGGTGGCCCGTCGGGCCACGACATCTTCGAACTGCCTTACGTGCTCGGCGAAACCGCCTTGCTGTTGTTCAGTTCGATCACCTACGGCTTCGCCATGTTGGCCTTCTACAAGGGCAACAAGAAAGGCGTCCTGAGCTGGTTGGCACTGACCTTCCTGTTCGGCCTGGGCTTCATCGGCATGGAGATCAACGAGTTCCACCTGCTGATCTCCGAAGGCTACGGCCCGCACCGTTCCGGCTTCCTGTCGGCGTTCTTCACGCTGGTAGGTACCCACGGTCTGCACGTAACGGCCGGCCTGCTGTGGATGGCGGTGATGATGTATCAGGTCAATAAACACGGCCTGACCAACACCAACAAGACTCGCCTGAGCTGCCTGAGCCTGTTCTGGCACTTCCTGGACGTGGTCTGGATCTGCGTCTTCACCGTTGTTTACCTGATGGGGACTCTGTAATGGCTAATGCACACTCCCATGACCATGACAGCCATGATGCGAGCCACGGCAGCGTTAAGTCGTACGCCATCGGCTTCATCCTGTCGGTAATCCTGACGCTTATCCCGTTCGGTCTGGTGATGTACCCGACCCTGCCGAAGTCGATCACCTTGATGATCGTGTTGGCGTTCGCAGTGATTCAGGTGCTGGTTCACCTGGTGTACTTCCTGCACCTGGATCGCTCGAAAGAGCAGCGCGATAACGTGATTGCGTTTGTGTTCGCAGGTCTTGTGATCCTGCTGCTGGTTGGCCTGTCGATATGGATCATGTTCAGCATCCATACGTTCATGATGGCGAAGTGAGGTAAGACCCGATGTCGCTTAAGCACTTTATCCAAATCACCAAACCGGGGATCATTTTCGGTAACGTGCTTTCTGTGGCGGGCGGTTTCTTCCTGGCCTCCAAGGGACATGTCGATCTGGCCATCTTCCTGGCTGCGATGATCGGTACGTCCCTGGTGGTAGCTTCCGGTTGTGTGTTCAACAACTGCATCGACCGTGACATCGATATCAAGATGGAGCGCACCAAGAATCGCGTGCTGGTCCAGGGCCTGATCTCCCTGAAACTGGCGCTGATCTTCGCGACCGTCCTGGGTGTTGCCGGTGTGGCCCTGTTGTACCAGGTGGCCAACCCGTTGGCGGCGTTGTTTGCCGTGATCGGTTTTGTCATCTACGTCGGCCTCTACAGCCTGTACCTCAAGCGCAAGTCGGTGCACGGCACGCTGGTGGGCAGTCTGTCGGGGGCGATGCCGCCGGTGATTGGTTATGTGGCTGTGACCAATAGCTTCGACATGGCTGCGCTGGTGCTGCTGGTGATGTTCAGCCTGTGGCAGATGCCGCATTCCTACGCCATCGCGATCTTCCGCTTCAACGACTACCTGGCTGCTTCGATTCCGGTGTTGCCGGTCAAGCGTGGCATCCAGGTCGCCAAGAAACACATCCTGCTCTACATCCTGGCCTTCCTCGTGGCGACCTTGATGTTGACCTTCAGTGGCTACGCCGGCATGAGCTACCTTGCCGTCGCCGCCGCCATGGGCATGTACTGGTTGTACATGGCCTGGACCGGCTACAAGGCGGTGGACGACACCGTCTGGGCGCGCAAGCTGTTCGTGTTCTCGATCTTCACCATCACCGCGCTGAGCGTGATGATGTCCCTGGATTTCCAAGTACCGAAAGAGCTGTTGCTGACCTACGCCCACTGAGTGTCTGAGTAATAAAAAGGCCCCGCCTTCGAAAGAAGCGCGGGGTTTTTTATTGAGTGACCTTTAAACTACGACCAAACCCTACCCCTGCAGGAAGCAAAGTGATGAGTAAAAAAGCCGTTATGGTGTTCAGTGGCGGTCAGGATTCGACGACCTGCCTGATCCAGGCGCTGCCGCTGTATGACGAAGTGCACTGCATCACCTTCGATTACGGTCAGCGCCATGTCGCGGAAATCGAAGTCGCCCGGAAGCTGGCCAAGCAACTGGGGGCCACCGTTCACAAAGTGATGGACGTGTCGCTGCTCAACGAACTGGCGATCAGCAGCCTGACCCGCGACAACATTCCAGTGCCGACCGTGAACAGCTCCGGCGAAAGCCTGCCGAGCACCTTCGTGCCGGGCCGCAATATTCTGTTTTTAACCCTGGCGGCTATCTACGCGTATCAGGTCAAGGCCGGGACGGTCATCACCGGCGTGTGTGAAACCGACTTCTCCGGCTACCCCGATTGCCGCGATGAGTTCGTCAAAGCCTTGAACCAGGCGCTCAAGCTGGGCATGGAGTACGACGTACGCCTGGAAACCCCGTTGATGTGGCTGAACAAGGCTGAGACCTGGGCACTGGCGGATTACCACCGGCAACTGGACCTGGTCCGCGAGCAGACACTGACCTGCTACAACGGCATTATCGGCACCGGCTGTGGCGAATGCGATGCGTGCAACCTGCGTGCACGTGGCTTGAATGACTACCTGCAGAACAAGGCAGTGGTCATGCAGAGCCTGAAGCAGAAATTGCAGCTGAACTGACCCCAATACGTAGCAGACCCTGGCCAGAAAAAAGCCCCGTCTTCGCAAGTCGTACGGGTTTTTTTATGGCGGGTCGGTTAAATCATTTGTTCCTTGTCTCGTCATACCCTTCTATACGAGCTGTGCGAATTCCTCACCCGTCTACAAGGAGTAGTCACCATGGTCAGCGTTAGTCGTCGATCCCTTCTCGCTCTTGGCGCCGCCCTGCCTTTGCTCGGGCGCCTGGATTGGGCGCTCGCCGCACCCGCGCCGACCAAGGCTGACAAGGTACTGCTCAACTACAACGAAAGCCCCTACGGGCCTTCGACGGCGGCCCGCGAAGCGATGCAGCGCGGCATCGCGACAGCCGGGCGGTATCCGTACAAACATATGTACGCCTTGGCCGGCTTGTTTGCCCAGCAGCACGGGATTGCCGAAGAGCAGGTGGCGGTGTTCGCCGGCTCCATGGCCGCGCTGCGCTACGCGGTGCTGGCGTTCACCAGCGAAACCCGCGGCCTGGTGATGGCCACGCCGTCCTACGAAGTACCGCGCCAGGCCGCCGAGTCCCGTAAGGCGCCGGTGCGCGAAGTGGACCTTGACGCCGACCACGCCCACGACGTTCCCGCCATGCTCGCCGCCGATCCCCAGGCGGGGATGCTCTATGTCTGCAATCCCAACAATCCGACGGGCACCATCACCTCCACCGAGGCTATTCGCCAGGCGCTGGCGAACAAGCCCAAAGGCAGCGTATTGGTGGTGGACGAGGCCTACATCGACTTCGCCGACACCCCAAGCGTGGTGAGCTGGGTCAAGGACCATGACGACCTGTTGGTGTTGCGCACCTTCTCGAAAATCTACGGTATGGCCGGCGCCCGTCTGGGCCTGGCGATCGGCCACCCGGCGCTGCTGGAACGGCTGGCGGTGTTCGGCGGTGACAATGTCCCGGCGGGTTCCTCCCTGCTCGGCGGCATCGCCAGCCTGGAAGACGTGAAGCTGCTGCCACAACGCAAGGCGCTCAATGCCCAGCTGCGCGATGAAACAATCACCTGGCTCAAGGGCCGTGGCTTCACCTGCACGGCGTCCCAGGCCAACTGCTTCATGATCGATGTGAAGCAACCGGCCGAGCAGGTCATCGACAAGCTTGCCGCACAGGGCGTGTTCATCGGGCGGGTGTGGAAAAACTGGCCGCAGTGGGTGCGCGTGACGGTGGGGAACAAGCGGGAGATGGAGCGGTTTCGCGAGGTGTTTGCGGCGACGGTCTAACGCCGATGTGGGAGGGGGGCTTTCTCCCTCCCACATTCAGTTCAGGGGTGTCACTGCTGCGCGATGCTGTAGCCCTCAAACGCCGTCTGCTGTTGCAGCGCAGTAATCACGCTCTTGCGGCTCAGCGGCTGTTCGACGCCGGCGTTATCCACAAAGCTTTCAACCTCCAACTCGGCTTCGTCGCCTTCGCCTACAAAGCTGAAGCCCAGGAACTCAAACGCCTCACGGTCGACGTTCAACCGCGAGCGTGGCGTGCGCAGCGGCAGGGTGACGCTGATGCCGTCCTTGCTGATCACAAACACTTCGGCTTCTTTCTTGGGGCGAGCGGCCTTACCTTTGCCGGCGCTTGGGTTGCTGATGGCCTGGTGAGACTGGTTCAGCACTTTGAGGGCCAGCCCGTAGACCAGCTCCTGAAACTCTGGATCATCCTTGAAGCTCGACAGGATGCGGCTGATGGAGAACTTGCCGCTCAGGTCTTCAAGGGCGAGGTTGTCAGCGGCTTCGGCGTCCTTGAGCTGCTTGAGCTGGCCCATCAGGTCGTAGGCCTTGTCGTCGTCGAAGGCGTCGTGGGCCTGACGAATGGCCACGCGCAGTTCGCGGATCTGGTCGCTTTCCTTGGAGGTGTGAAAGGCGTCCAGCACCATCTCGCTGATGATCTTGGCGGCTGGCACATGCTGTGAAAGATTGATGGCGTTTTCGTATTCAGCCTTGGCGTGCAAGGCGACTACGGATTCTTCGGCGGAGTGTTCGGTGTAAGAATCGGACATTGAAATTTCACTACTTCAGTAAACGGAAGACAAAAAAGCGTCGCGCATTTTCAGCGGGGAGGGGGATCAGGTCAAGGCTGCCGACCGGCGAATGCAGGGCGTCAAACCAACTGCTTCAGGCACGCCTGGAGAATATCCAGTCCTTCTTCCAGCACCGCAGGCTCGATGGTCAGCGGTGCCAGCAAGCGCACGATGTGCCGCGACTTGCCGCTGGGCATCAACAACAGCCCGGCGTCTCGCGCCAGGCTCAGCAATTGGCTCAGTTGCCGGGGCGCGGGCGTGCCGTCGGCGTTGGCCAGTTCGATGCCGCGCATGGCACCGACGCCGGTCAGGCGGCCCAGGTACGGCGACAGGTGCTGCGAACGCCAGGCGGCATAGCGGCCAACGATCGCTTCTTCCTGTTGCGAGCCCCAGACCTGCAAGTGTTCATCCGTCATCGCATCGAGGGTGGCCAATGCTGCCGCGCAAGCGATGGGGTTACCCGAGTAAGTACCACCGAGGCCGCCTTTGGGCAGGTTGTCCATCAAGGCCTTGCGCCCGACCACCGCGCCCAGCGGCACGCCGCCGGCGATGCTTTTGCCCAGCAGGATCAGATCCGGTTCGATGCCCAGGCGTGAGAAGGCGAAACGCTGTCCGGTGCGACCGAAGCCCGACTGGATTTCATCGGCAATCAACAGGATGTTGTGTTCATCGCAAAAGCGCCGCAGGGCGTGGGCAAACTCGATATCCAGCGCCAGGAAACCGCCTTCGCCCTGCACCGGCTCGATGATGAAACAGGCGACGTCACCGACGTCGATTTCCACGCTGAACAAGCGGTCCATGGCTTTCAGCGCTTCAGCGCAGCCCACGCCGTTATCAGCGCTGGGGTAGGGCAGGTGATACACCGGGCCGGGCAGGACGCCGACCTTCTGTTTGTAGGGCGCCACCTTGCCATTGAGGTTGAGGGTGGCCAGGGTGCGGCCGTGGAAGGCTCCGTCAAAGGCGATCACCGCCGTGCGGCCGGTGGCGCCGCGCACGATCTTCAAGGCGTTTTCTGCCGCTTCCGCACCGCTGTTGGTGAGCATGCCGCTGACGGGGTAGTCCACCGGGATAAACCCGGCCAGGCGATCCATCAGTTCGATGTAGGGTGTGTGCGGTGCAGCGTTGAACGCATAGTGGGTCAACTTCGTCGCCTGTTCACGAATCGCCGCCACCACGCCCGGGTGGCAATGGCCAAGGTTGAGCACGCCGATCCCGCCGACAAAATCGATATAGCGTTTGCCCGTGGTGTCCCAGACCTCGGCGTTGCTGCCATGGCTGAGGCTGATGGGATGAACGATGGAAATCGACTGGCTGATGGTTTCGCGGCTCATGACTCTCGGACTCGGCAGTGGCGGGCGTGCTTTTATCTAAGCCGTGGGCCAGGCCCTGCCGCAAACGAAATAAAGTCGCCGGGTCATTCCAAATCGGAAGAGCTGTTGCCAAAAGCTCGTTTTTGGCAACGCCGTAGCCCCGTCGATGCTACGCCGACACCCCATCCTTGCCCGCCGCCTTGGCGCGATACAACGCCTGGTCGGCACGCGTCATAAGCGCGCTGGGGGATTCATCCATACGGCGCTCGGCCACGCCCACGCTCAGGGTGACGTGGAGGCCGCCGCGCATCGGGATCTTGCGCATCTTTTGGCAGATTTTCTCGGCCAGCTCCCTGGCGGTTTCCAGTGCGCTTTTGGGCAGGACCGCGATGAACTCATCGCCACCCCAGCGGGCGAGCAGATCGCCTGGGCGCAGGCAGCTTTCCAGGCATTCCACTACCTGCAAAAGGGTTTGGTCGCCCATGCCGTGACCATGCTGGTCATTGATCGGCTTGAAGTCATCGATATCCATCGCAATCAATGCCAGCGGCAGGCGAAAACGCTGGGCGCGGTCGCACTCTTCCAGCAGGACTTTTTCCAGGCGGTAGCGGTTGGCAACGAGGGTCAGGGCATCCCGTTCGGCCAGGGAGCGATTTTCGTCCAGCTGCAATTGCAACTGTTGATTGACTCGCGACAGTTCGCGCGTGCGCTCGGCCACCAGCGCCTCAAGGGATTGGTTGCGCCGCTCCAGCTGTTCGACGGAGCACTTGCGTATATGAATATCGCGATGGGCGCCGACCATCCGCGCCACCGAGCCATCGGGGTTACGGGCAATCACGTAGCCCCGGTCTTCGATCCACAGGTAGCTGCCATCTTTTTTGCGGCAACGGTATTCGATTTGATAATGGGGGGCGCGACGGTGGATGTAGTCATCGAACAGCGTCATCACGTGGGGGTAGTCTTCCGGGTGGATGACGGTCTCCCAGGTGAACACGCTGTTTTCCAGGGAGTGGCGGGGGTAGCCCAGCATTTCGTACCAGCCTGGGTTGCGGTAGACGAACCCGGTATTGGCGTTCCAGTCCCAGATCCCGTCGCTGACCAGCTCCAGCACGGTATGCAGCATGTCGGCATTGAGGTGGGAGAAATTGCCGTTGTCGGAGATATCGTCCATCTGCGCGCTCCTTGCATGGGCTGGCGTCCAAGGCCAGTCATATTGATGCCGATACTCCGTGGCTGGAGCTACTGTACAACGGAGCTTGTGCGCTTTGAATAGGGCGGATGGACGGTTACAGGAGCGGGCCATGGGCTATTGCTTCGGCGCGATCATCCTCGTACGCGCCTTCCCGTCGGCGTTGTGCTGGTAGATCTTGTCAGGCTGCCCCCGCTCGTTGAAGAACACTTGGCCGATGCCTGCCGAATTCCATAACCGTTCACCGGCCTCGGCATGCTCCGGGATATGCGGCACCACCTGCATGGTGCGGCGGCGAGTGAACCAGTTGAGAGGCGAGCGCGGCGAGTACAGCCAGCGGTTGAGGCGGTCGAACCATTCCAGCAAGCGCGGCGGGAATTCGTTCTTGATGCCGCTGCTGGTGATCTGCCAGATCCTGGGGCCGGCGTTGCGATGGCGGATCAGCACTTCATAGACGAACGAGTAGTGCACATCGCCCGAGAGGATCACGTAGTTACCCGGTGTGCGCGAGTGGCGAAAGATGTTGAGGATCACTTGGGCTGCACCGCGATGGGCCATCCAGTTTTCTGCGTCCACCAGCAACGGGTGGCCGCACCAACTGAAGATTTTCTGCACGGTCTCGATCAGCTTGACGCCAAAGATCGGTGCGGGGGAGACGATGATGGCCGAGGGATGGTCGAGCAGTTCCTGTTGCAGTTCGCTCAAGGCTTCCCAGTCCAGCAGGCCGGACGGTTGCTTGAGGGTGAATTCGCTGCGCCAGCGCCGGGTGCGGGTGTCGAGCACTACCAGGGCCGGCGTGGTGGGCAGCACGTAGTGCCACTGCTGGAACTTCAGCAGCGCCGCGAGCAAAGCATCCTGTGCCTGGGCGTCCAAGTGATTGCTCTGCGCCTGGCTGGCCAGTGCCTGGGTGTGGCCCACCAGCTTATCAAAGGCGTCCGGGTTATTGCCCCAGCCCTGGCACAGCAGGTACGCCAGCAGGGCGTTACCGATGATGCGTCTGGAGAACGGATGGCCGTAGGCGGTTTCTTCCCATTGCGCGCTGAGGTTCCAGTCGTCGGTGATGTCGTGATCGTCAAAGATCATCAAGGTGGGTAGATGGGCGAATACCCGCGCCACGCCCGGCAGGCCGTCGCGAAATTTATCCACCTGCACCTGTTCGCGGGCATAGCGCGCAGCTTCATCGGCGCTCAGTTGCGGTGGCTGTACGGTGAGCAGGGACCAGGGGACGGGCGACCACACCAGCAGGTACATCGCCATGACTTCGGCGAACGTCACCAGGTGATTGTCGGCGGTGCTGCTGGTGAAAATCGGCTTTTTCACGCCGCCAAAGAAACGTTCGCGCAGGGTCTCATTGCTGTCCAGCGCGGGTAGCAGGTCTGCGCGGTGGTAGTAGCTGGCGTGATGCCCGTAGAGGCTGGCGCTGTCGTCTACCACCGCGCCTTCCAGGTACTCATCGAACAGGCCCAGGCGCGCAATCAGCCCATGGATCGCCCGCAACATCGGCCCGGCCACATCGTCGGCGTACACCTGGTCGCCGCTCATCATCAGCAAGGCTGGGCGGTCGGCCGGGGTCTGTGCATCGGCCAGCAGCCGATCGACGCAGAGCAGGCCTTCGTCGGCGCTGTGGTGAGGTTTGCGGCAGGAGCCGTGTACCAGCTGATGGATGTGGCTGTGCAGTACGAAACTTGGGCAGTGTGTGTCGGTGTACAGCAGGTGCGGTGCCCATTCGGCAATGCCGGCATCGTCGACCAGCAGATCATAGTGGATGACTACGTCCTGGGGCAGCGCCTCGTCCAGGCGTACATCAATCAGATGGATGTACGCCTGGCGCCCCACTGGCACGACCTGGCACCGGTCCTGGCCCAGCGGTATGTCCAGGCACTGGTCGGCACAGTGCAGTTTCAGGCTCAGGGGCAATGCCCGGCTCCCCACCAGCCACAGCACCAGGCGCCGGGGTTCCAGGCGCCGCAGCAGAGGGCCGGCGAGTACGGCGGGCAAGGTGTCGGGATGTGGCATGCGGTAACAGGCTCCGGCCAGGGTTTAACCGGCAAGGTTAGCGCAACGGATGTCAGTGTTTTGTTAAGGCGGGGCGGTCTGTAAAAAAGAAGAAGGGCAATACGCTGCCCTTCTTCCTGCGGTTCAGAGCAAGTTCCCCTTGCCCAGGCTATCCAGGCCGCCACTTCTGGGGCGGTTGCGCGATGAACCGTCAGCTTCCTGAGGCTCCAGTTGCAACTGAGGGTCTTCAATGCTGCGTTTCTTGCGTTGCAGGGCTGTGTCGTCCTGCGGCGTAGTGGGGGGAGGAGGGGGGAGCGGTGTCGCGTTGATGGAGCTGAGCATGGCAGTGTCCTTTTATCTATTAGTCGAGTGTTACTTCACCCCTTGGAGCGAAGTGCCGCCAAACTTATAGAGCAGGGCGCTGGCGAGCTATAAACGTCCTGCTGCAAGATATGACGACCTTTGGCTACTCGGCTCAGAAGTCATCAGCGGCGCCGTTCGCGCAACCCCCGGTCGCGGGAGTGGTCGCGCCGTCCTTGCCATCCAGCACAAACGCCGCACGGTTTTGTGCCACGACATTACGTATTGCGCTGTAATAGTCCGGCAATTTTTGCAGGCTGTCGGTGAGCGGCAACAGTGATGCCCGGGTATCCACGGTGCCACCTACCAGGCTGAGGGTGCCCAGGGTCTGCACGGTGTCACTGTCTCCCAACGGCGAGACCAGGAAACTCAAGACTTTGCCTGCCGCATCGCGGCTGTTGCTGGTGCCCAGCAGTGGCAGTTCGACAATCGGCCCGTTGCCGATGCCCCACACGCCGAATGTCTGGCCGAAGTCGGCGCTATGGCGCGGGATGCCCACGCGGTCTGATACATCGATCAGCCCCACCACGCCCACTGTGGTATTCAGCGCAAAACGGCCAAGGGTATTGACCGAGCGCCTTGGGTTGCCTTGCAACAGGTCATTGATAAACACCTTCGGCTCGCTGAAGTTGCTCGCAAAGTTATGCACACCCTGCTGGAAAAAATCCGGCAGGTAGCGGTAGCCACGTGCTACCGGCGCCAGGACGTAGTTATCCACCGTCCGGTTGAAGGCAAACACCCCGCGATTGAGCGGTTCGGCCGGGTCATACACCGGGTAATTCACCTGTGCGCAGCGGGTGGTGGTGCTCGAGGGGGCCGGGCTGGCGCAGCCCGTGAGGTAAGACACGGTCAACAACAGCACGACCTGGCGAGCCAGGTGCCGGGGATAGGTCAGCGAGCGCATAAGCACGGTCTCCGCAAAAGGGAGGCCGATGCTGGCAGCCGTCCCTTGCGCAAAGATGTCTGGTTTATTGCGGCGCTGACGCTTTATTGCACGATTGAAATATATGACGGGCTGCGTCGAATGGTTTTAGATGGCGCATCGACAACACCCAGTGATGCCCGCCTGTGAGCAACCTTTTGATCGTGGACGATGACCTTGAAGTCCTCGCGCTGCTGAAGAAATTCTTTATGCAACATGGCTATGCGGTCGAGACCGTCGCCGGTGGCACCGAGCTGTGGGCCGCCATGGAGCGTCATCCCGCCGACCTGATCATTCTTGACCTGATGCTGCCGGGGGAGAACGGCTTGTTGCTGTGCCAGCGCCTGCGCCAGCAGTACGCAACACCGGTGATCATGCTCACCGCCATGGGCGAACTCAGTGACCGCGTGGTAGGCCTGGAAATGGGCGCCGATGACTACTTGAGCAAGCCCTTCGACGCCCGTGAACTGCTGGCGCGGGTGCGTGCGGTATTGCGTCGGGCAGGCGAGGGGCGGCCGGTGTTGGGCGAGTCTGCCCGTCCCTTGATTCGCTTTGCGGGCTGGCAACTGGACGTTACGCGCCGTGAACTGCGCTCCCCCGACGAGGTGATGATCCCGCTGTCATCCGGTGAGTTCGACCTGCTGCTGGTCTTCGTCGAACACCCCCAGCGCGTGCTGACCCGCGAACAACTGCTGAACCTGGCGCGGGGCCATAGCCATGACGCGTTCGACCGCAGCATCGACGTGCAGGTCAGCCGCCTGCGCCGCAAGCTGGAGTTCGATACCAAGCGCCCGGCCATGATCCGCACCGTGCGCAATGGCGGTTATCAATTCACCGCCAGCGTGAGCCGTTCATGAGCCGCCGCCCGCGTGACACGGTGGCCCGCTGGATCGCCCTGACCATCCTGGTGGCGATGCTGACTGCGTTGGCGTTCAACGCCCTGTTTGTGCAATTGGCGGGCGTGTGGGCACGGCCGCCGTTGACCGAAACCGGGCTGCTGGAAAAAATCGCCGTGGTGGTGCGCGTGGTTGAAGGTTCGCAACCGGCGCAACGCGCGCACCTTGCGCAGGTTGTAGGCGACGAATCCTTCAGTGTGACTTGGGCGGCGCAGCGGGAAGCCTTTGAGCTGCCTGTGCTCGCCGACCCGGATTTTCATTCGGGCGAACAGGCCTTCAAGAACCTGCTCCAGGGGCCGGTGCGTCCCATGGAAGCCTACGAACCCTCCGATTGGCCGGGCGGCGATGGCCACTATGTGCTGCTGATGCAACTGGCCGATCAGTCCTGGCTGATGTTCAGCGCCCGTGCCCGCAGTTGGGGGCTGGACGAGGGCGCGCGCAGCGTGATTGTGGTGCTGCTGGTGCTGATCTCGACTGCGCTGGTTACCCTGGTCGCGACCCGTCGCCTGGCTCGCCCCCTGCAACACTTCGCCCAGGGCGCGCGGCGCTTTGGCGCCGACTTCCGCGCGCCGCCCATCGAGCCGGTCGGGCCCCACGAAATCCGCCAGGCGATCCTCGCGTTCAACGGCATGCAGGCGCAGTTGCGGCACTTTATCCAGGACCGCACGCAAATGCTCGCGGCCATCTCCCACGACCTGCGTGCGCCCCTGACCCGCCTGCGCCTGCGCGGTGAATTCATCGAAGATGCCGACCAGCAACGCCGGCTGTTCAATGATGTCGATGAAATGCAGGCCATGATCAACACGGCCCTGGCGTTCTTCCGCGACGACGCACGCCTGGAGCAGGCCACCCAGCTGGACCTGGCGGAACTGCTGCAAACCCTGATCGACGACTACCGCGACCAGGCGATTGAACTGGCTTTCAGCGGACCGCCGCGCCTGGTGTACTTTGGCCGGCCCTTGGGCCTCAAGCGGGTGATGACCAACCTGATGGACAATGCCATCCACTACGGTCGGGCGCCGGAAATCGAACTGCAACAAGGGCCGGCCGAAGTGGTGATCCGCGTGCTGGATCGCGGCCCGGGGATTGCGGCGCAGTATCGCGAACAGGTGTTCCTGCCGTTCTACCGCCTCGAAAATTCACGCAACAAGAGCACCGGCGGCGTCGGACTTGGGCTGTCTACCGCCCGTGCGATTGTGCTGGAACACGGCGGCACACTCACCCTGTCGGAGCGCCAGGGTGGCGGGTTAGAGGCGGTGGTGGTATTGCCGGTGTAACCGGTGCTCGCCACAGAGGCGGTCAGGTATGGGAGTCCTCAATCACCTTCGGCACCGTAAACCGGAACTCACTGCCACGCCCCACTTCACTTTCAGCCATGATCTTGCCGCCATGGGCGTGGACAATCCCTTGGGTGATATACAGCCCCAGACCGGTGCCGGTGGGATTGTTTTCCGACTGGGTCCAGTAGCGATCAAACACGTGGGGCAGTTGATCAGGCGCAATACCTTCGCCTGAGTCACGCACCGAAAACACGATCTCTTCACCATTGGTCATCGCACTGATGCCGATATTGCCCTGGCGCGGAGTGAACTTGATGGCATTGCCGATCAGGTTCGACAGCACCTGGAACAGCCGCTCCGGGTCGCCGTTGATCTGCAGGCCAGGCTCGGCGTTGAACGACAGGTCGATGCCTTTTTCCATCGCCAACGGCGCGAGCAGGGAATAGGCCTCTTCGAACATTTGGCTGACGTCCAGGGCAACGGGTTTGACCACGTAGCGCCCGGCCTCTATTTTCGAGGTGTCGAGCAAGTCTTCCAGCAAGACGTTCATGCGTCCGGCGGCCTGTTGCATGGTGTCGATGGCGGAGGAAATGCGTCGCGAGGTGTGCGGGCCGTCGGAGCTGAAGGCCTTTTGCATCATGCCGCAGAGCATGGAGATCACCGTCATCGGGTTGCGCAGGTCGTGGGACACCACCGCCACCAGGTCATCACGGGCGCGCACGGCCTGTTGCTCGCGCAGCACCTGGCGAGCCAGGTCGTTTTCCAGGGCAGAACGACGCAGGTCGTTGGCGGCGAACAGGTCGCCATGGCTCCACTTGGTGGAAATACCGGCCATCTCCACCTTCCAGATTTCAAACGAGGTACGCGGGCGAAGGCGCAGGCCGGCGTCGGAGCTTTCCAGGTCGAGCGGCTTTTTCGGGTCACCACTCCAGTTAATGTTTTCTTTCACTTCCGGGCGGAACCACAGTACGCCGTTATCCACAGGCTTTGGCAGGCTCATGGCCAGGACACCGCTGGCCACCTGTTGGAACTCGGCGCCTGGCGGGTAGATCGACACCAGGTTATGGCTGGAGAACACCGGCTCGCCGCTGTCCTGCAGCCACTTGTGCAAGGCCCGGATCTGCGCCGGTTCCGGGCAGTTGCCGTAGCGGTGCAGTTGCTTGTCTTCGATGATCGCCACGCCGCCGGACAAGGTCAGGTCCATCAGCACCTGGCCGCGCTGGGCCAGGCCGTCGAACACGTTTTCTTCGGAGGCCTTCATGGCTTTATCCAGCAACGCCAGGGCCTCGACTTTTTCTTCTCGCTGACGGCTCAGGTCCAGGGCTTCCATGGCGCTGATCTGCAATGACAGCACCTGACCGATGGTCTGGCAGGTGATACGCAGGTCATTGGGCACCAGCAGCGGCTCGCGGTTGCCGCAACTGATCAGGCCCCAGAGCTTGTCGCCCTTCATCAGCGAAATGCTCATGGACGACAGCACGCCCATGTTTTGCATGTACTGGCAGTGAATCGGCGACACGCTGCGCAGGGTGGCAAAGCTCAAATCCAGCGGCTCACCGGTATCCGGGCGCAGCTTGGGCAGCAGGGGCACCGGCTCGTAGGCAGCATTCGGGATGATGCGCAGCCAGTTGGTGCGATACAGCTCGCGGGCCTGCTCCGGGATATCGGACGCGGGGAAGAACAGTCCGTTGAACAGCTCCATGGACGGTGCCGACGCTTCCGCGATCACCTGGCCATGGCCTTCTTCTTCGAAACGGTAGATCAACACCCGGTCGTAACCGGTCATGGCCTGGATTTCAGTCACGCTGATTTCGTACAGCGCTTGCAGGGTTTTCGCTGATTGCAAACGTTGCAGCATCTTGCCCAAGTCACTGCTGCGGCCTTTCAGGGCCCGTGGCCGGAAGTCCTTGAGCCGCGGTTCGAATTCCAGCACCAGCACGTCCTGATGGCGGTGCAACAGGCCTTCGAACTCGGCGCCGTTGAGGGTGACGTGCAAAGGCGGCGCATCAAGGAAGCTGTTGTGTTCGGCCATGGCCTGCACGGCCTGGGCGTGCTCGGCACCGATCAGCGCGTGCAGTGGCTGGCCCAGCAACGACTCGGGGGCGCGGTTGAACAGGCTGGCGACGTTAGTGCTGACTTGAATGATGTTCAGGTCGGGCTCCGACAGCGTCAGCAGCACACCGTGGGGTTGGATCGCCCCCGGAAAGCGGATGGGCTCGTCGGCACAGTTGGCAAGCAGCTCTTCAAAATCGTCGGGTTTCATAGCAGTACCTCCTGGCTGTCGAGCCATTGCTCAAAGCAGCTGAATGTCGAGCGGGCCGCGTGCACCGCGCGCTGTTTGGCTGGCGTGTCCAGCGGCAGGCGGCCCAGGTAGTCGAGAAAATCTTTCCAGCGCCGACCGGTTTCGGCACCGTACACATCGAGGAACGCCCCTCCGTTGTCGGCGTCCAGCGCCAGGCGTCGAGCCATTTCCCGACGCAGTACCTGGCCGCCCAGGGTTGCGCCTTCAAGCACATACAAGGCGCCGAGGCAGGCGGCGGGGGTATCGAAAGCGGGCAATTGCACACAGTGCGGCAAGGCGTTGATCGCGGAGGCGTCCAGACCAAGGGCGTGAAGATCGTTGATCAGCGTCGGCGTTTTCATACGCAGCGTCGGGTCGAAGCCTTCAGGGATAAACTCACAGCCGTACAGCGCTGCTTCAATCGGCCGGTAAAACCCGTAATACGCCTGGATCAGGCGCTGATACCAGCCGGCATCCAAATGTTCGGAAAAAAACGGCAGTCGTTTTTCCAACGCCACGTGCAATAGGCCGGTGCCTGCGCGCAACGCGTCCAGCAATGAGGGCGCACCACCTTCATGGGCCTGTGAATGCATTCAATGAGCTCGAACTGTGGGCCTTTCGGCCATGAATGACGCGTTGAAAAAGGCGACGATTCTACACAACACATAAGCATCAGCTGAACGCACAAGGCGAAAAGGCTGACCAGCGGATCAGAAAAGTCGCTCCCTGCTTAAGTAAGTGACCATAAGGGCTGCTGCGAAGTTCGGCATCAATGATATCGCGACGCTATCAATGCATGGACGCCCCCTGCTGGGTCAATGCCGTTTGCACGCACTCAAGTAAATGCTCGGTGCTCCACGGTTTGGGCAGGAACCGCACGGAGCCACCCAATTGCTCCGCGAGTCTGGCGTTGCCCGAGGTGAGCAGCACCGGCACTGATGGCCAACGGTGCGCCACCACCCGGCTCAAGTCATAGCCGTTGAGCAACCCCGGCATCTGCACATCGCTGACAATCAAGTCCACCGGATCATCGCCGCGTTCCAGGTAAATCATTCCTTCATCGGCTGAAGGAAAAGACGTCACAACCGCGCCGAAATCCTCCAGTACATCCACCATCAACGACCGAATGATCTCGTCGTCTTCCAATACCAAAATCGATGGCTGAGCCATGATCCTTACTCCACCATCAGGGTTCAGTAAGGTGGAGTGGAACGGGGCCGGTTAGGTTCGATTGGATGCGTATGGGGCGATGGGTGGTCAGTTTCGAGGGTCTAGGTTGCGCATTTGCGCGGAGGTACGGCAGGATACCGGCGCTCTGCAATCAGGATCGGCCCGAATCCCGTGGGCCCTCGCACAAGGTCGTCAACCGTGAACGCTTCCGCAGCCCCCTTGATCGACCCTGACCTGGGCAATCGCATGATCAAAGTCGACCACGCCGGCGAGCATGGCGCGATCTGTATCTACAGCGGCCAGCTGTTTATGGCGCGATTGTTTGTACCCGGCATGGTGGGTGAGCTCGAGGAATTCCTGTCCCACGAACGTCGCCATCGCGCGGTGTTCCAGGCCGAGTTGCAACGACGGGGTTACCGACGCTGCCGCAGCTACTGGCTTTGCGGCCTTGGCGGGCTGGTGCTGGGCCTGCTCACCGGGGTGTGCGGGCGCAAGGCTATTGTTGTCACCACCGTCGCGGTGGAAAGCGTGGTGCTCAAGCACCTGGCTCATCAGCTTCATGCGTTACGCGAAATCGACCCACTGGCCGTGACGGCCATTGCTTCCATCGTTGAAGAAGAGCAACACCACCATGACCACTCGGCTGCGCAGATCGATGTGCAGGATCCCTGGTTTCGTGCGCTGACGCCGGTGGTTACGGCGTGGACCGAAGCGGTGATCTGGATGGGCATGCGCTCCTGACAAACAGGCATAATCGCCGCCAACACCGATGTGGAGTCACCCATGAAGTACGTCCTGCTGACCCTTGCGCTGATTCTCAACACCAGCGCCGCCAATGCCGCCGGCGATGCCGAGGCCGGCGGCAAACTCTTCACCAAGACCTGCGGCGGCTGCCACAGCGTCGGCGAAGGCGCACGCGGTGGCTTTGGCCCGGAGCTCAACGGCATCATCGGCCGACCTGCCGGCACCACCGCCGACTATCAATATTCGGACGCGATGAAAAACTCCGGTGTGGTCTGGACCCGCGACAAGCTCGCGGCCTACATCGAAGCGCCCAAAAAGGTGGTGAGTGGTACGCGCATGATTTTCTGGGGCATCAGCGACCCGGAAAAAATCGACAATATCCTGGCGTACCTCGAGACATTCCAATCCAAGTAATCACTCACGCACATTCCTGAACAGCATCAATCGCGCACTCTCGTGCAGCCCACGGGTCAGTGCCTGCAGGCGCTGGAATTCCTCGGGGTGCTGCGCGGCCACATCGTCACGCGGGGTGAGTGATGCCAGGTCATGCAAGGTGGGTGAGCTGCCGTCGTGCTGCATCTGCAGCAAAAAGTGCCGGGTCACGCCGCCGATGATCGGGAAGGTGCCTTCGCGCAATACCAGCGGCACCACGCGTTCGCCCTCGGGCGCCGGTTGCTGGATGTCCCGGCCCATCGCACCGTTGCGAAACGGTACGCCTGCCATGCCGGCCACGGTGGGCAGCAGGTCGGCCAGCCCTACAGCTTCCTCGATCACCCGAGGCGCAAGGCCGGGAGCGTGGATCAGCAGCGGCACGTTGTTACTTTCCAGGCCCAGCTGTTCGAAGGCCGGCGCCATGTGCGGGATCTGGCTGATGCGGGTGTTGTGGTCGCCGAAGAACACAAAGATGCTGTTGTCGTAGTAGCCACCGGACTTGGCGATTTCCATCAGCCGGCCGATGTTGTAGTCCAGCAGGCGTACGGCGTTGTACTGCTCGACACTGCGGGAGCCCGCGGCCTGGGCCTGTTCCAGCGTCACGTGGCTGAGCTGGAAGCCATCGTTGTGTTTGGGGATGGTGAAGGGGCGATGGTTGCCGGAGGTTTGCAGGTAGGCAAAGAACGGTTGGTCCTTGGGAAGCGTGCTCAACAGATCGTCAGCTTCCTTGAACAGGTCCAGGTCGGAAATCCCCCACACGTCTACCCGTGGCGATTGCCAGTCGCTCTCCTCGAACAGTTGCACATCGTCGATGCTCTGGCGGATCAGTGCATTGATATTCGCCCAGCCGGCGTTGCCGCCGATCATGTAGAACTTCTGGTAGCCCTCGAATGCATTGATCAACGTGTGTTGCCGCGTGATCAACGGGTTGCGCGTGGCGGTCTCCTGGCGGGTGACGTCGGGAACGCCGGTGATGCTGGCCCACACGGTTTTCGCGGTGCCGGTGACGGGGACGTAGAAGTGTTTGAAGAACCAGCTTTGCGTCGCCAGTTTGTCCAGGTTCGGCGTGGGGTTGAGCGGGTTGCCATAGGCACCCACGGCACTGGTGCCGAGGGATTCGAGCATCACGAAAATCACGTTGGGCGGGCGCTCGCCGGCCAGTCGATAGGGCTGCACGCCTTGTTCGCGGATGAAGTCCAGGGACTGGGCATCGGGTTGGGGCACGCCCAGGTATTCGGCGACTTGCGGGTAATACTGGCGGACCTGGGCCTCATCGAACTGCGATTGGCCGACCTTGAGCGTGTCATACAAAAACAGCACCGGGTTCAGGCCCACGGCGGCCAGTTGGCTGTTGCCGGCAAAGAAGGCATCGCTCCAGCGCAGGGGCACCGGGTTTTCCAGGTTGAGATGGGCAACACGGCCCAGCAGGGCCAGCAGCACCGCGACGACGCCCATCACACTCACCAGCGCCAGTGCCGGTTTGCTGATGGCGGTGGGCGCTCGATTCAGGGTCAACCGCTCCAGGCAGACCAACGCCCAGACCCAAAGCGCCACCGCCGCGAGCCAGCAGGCGGTTATCCACAGTACCGGGTAGGTTTCCCACACCATCTGCTGGGAAATCTGCGCATCCTGCAGGTAACGCAGCACCGTCGCATTGATACGCACGCCGAGGTAGGCGTAGTGGCCGAAGTCGATGATGTACACCAGCCCCACCCCCGCCAGCGCGATGACCAGATAACCGCGCGCCAGCCAGCGCAGGGCCGGCAGGGTGGTGAGGTTCCAGCGCGGCAACCACGCCAGCACGGCCAGCGGCAGCAGGATCAACACCGCCAGGCGCAGGTCGAAACGCAGGCCGATTCCCAGGGTTTCCAGCAGCGCCGGGGTGTTCAAGTCCAGGCCGGAAAAAACCAGCACAAACACCAGCCGCAACGCAGCCAGCAACACAAATACCAACCCGATCGCGCCCAGGCCGTAGCGCAGGCGGCGTGATTGCAACGCACTCATCATTGACCCCGGTGCCATTTCAAAAGAGGGCGCCAGGCGGCGCTGATCAGCAGCCCCGCGCCGGCGATCAGGCAGTAACCGGTCAGCAACGGGTCGACCAGATAATCCCAATAGTTTTCCGACGCCTTGAGCCGTAACGCAAAAGCCAACGTGCCCATCGCCAGCATCCACACCGCCAGCGTATTACGCAGCCACAGCATCAACAGTGCGGCCGCCGCCATCAGGGCGATCATCGGTCGCGGGTTGAAGCCCCAACGGTACGGGTCGAAGTAGGTCAGGCCCAACGTGGCCGGGTACAGCACCAGGCTCAGCAGGCCAAACAGCAGCAACGTCTGCACTTGATGCCGACGAGCGAGCGGTTGCACTAAGCCCAGGCGGCTGAGCATGACCCACGCCAACAGCACCAATGTGCAGATGGCCAGGTCATCGGTAAAACTGCGCACATACGCCGCCAGCGGCAGCTCGTTGACCGGGATAAAACTGACCGCTACCAGCACCGGCAGCAGCCATGGCCGCCAGGGAGCGGTAAACCTGAGCGCGCTCAACAGCACAAACCCCAGCAGCACAAAACTCAAATGGGCCTGCCACACAGAAACCATCACAGACGCTCCGCCAGCCAGGCTTCGTTGAAGCTGACATGTTTGATGAAGGTGTTATTCCACGAGTACACCACGTGGTACATGCCGTCCGGACTGCGGCTGAAGTACGGGTACTCGTATTCGAAATCGCAGCCTTGGGGTTTGCATACGCGGTAATCGAGGTTGCTGAGAAAGCGCTGTTCCAGCGGCAGGCGTTTGGCGCCGCTGGAGGCGCGGAAGCCTTCGCCGATGATTGCTTTATAGGCCTCGGGGGAGAACGGTTGGCCGAGCGGGTCGGGTGACTCATCCAGTTGCACCACGGTGCGCCATTGGCTGAGCTGGGCGTCGGTGCCGTAGAGGCTGAGCTTGAAGCGGCCGTCCTGCAGGTCGTTGAGGGCCACGAGCAGCCCGTCGTCCTCGGTACCCACCGCCGCCAACGATGAATTGGGATTTGCCGGTTCCAGCGGGTACGGCTCGCTCCAAGTTTGCCCCGCATCTTCGGTGCGGCTGGCCAGGACGCGGTGGTGGGTGTCGCCGGCGTAGCGCAACATCGCCACCGCGCGCTTGCCATCCAGCGGCACGATAGTGGGTTGCAGGGAATTCTTGCCGCGGCTGATGCGGAATTTGTCGATTACCGCGCCGTCGGCACTCAAGTACAGGTACTCGGCAAACTTGCCCATGAACTCGTGGTACACCGGCAGGCCGATGGAGCCGTCGGCGTGGAACACCGGCGCGGCGCGTACCAGGGTACTGATGTTGAAAAACGGTGAGGTCACCAACTGTCGGGGCGCGGACCAGTTGGCGCCGAGGTCGTCGGACACCATCAGGTTGATTGCACTGGTGGCCCAGCCACCGACCGACACCGACACATAAAACATCCACAGGCGTTTATCCGGCCCCAGGGCAATCACCGGATTGCCGAGCTTGCGGATATAACGCTGGGTGCCGTCGCGGGTGCTTTCCCGCGTGGCCAGCACCTGCTCGGCACCCCATTCGCCACTGCGGGCATCGAAGCGTGCGGTGCGCACCTGCACATCGGCGGCGCCTTCACGCGAACCGGCAAACCACACGGCCATCAAGTCGCCGCCGGGCAGGGCGGTGACCGAGGAAGCGTGGACAAAGTCAGTGAGCTGCGAGGACACAAAACGGCTGGTGTATTGCGGGGCCGCCGCCACCTTCGAGGTGTTCGGCGCCACTTGGGCAAAGTGTGCCAGTACATGGGGCGGATGGCTTAGCCATGCGGCCAGGAACACGCCGAGCAGGCTGCAGATCAGTAAGGCGGAGCGCATAGAGAACCTGTCGAGAAAAGGATTACTGCGCAGGCTCATCCGGCAGGCGCTTCCTGCGACCGGTGAGCATGGATAACGGCAGGTTGTCCCGCACCTGGATACTTTCAAACACCGCGGCCAGCACATGGATGCACACCAGGCCCAACAGCACATTGGCGGCGGTCTCATGGATTTGCAGGGGCCAATCGGCGCCCCACAGGGCATCCACTTCCTGCATCAAAAAGCCGCTGATGCCGACGACCAGCAACGCCAGCAACATCAACAGCATCACCAGCGCGCCGAGGGGCGAGTGGCCCAGGCGATGCTGCGGGCGGCGGTTGAGCAGCGAGCGCAGATGGTTTTTCAAGCGTTTCGGGGTCGGCCAGAAATCCGCCCAACGTGCACTGCGCGGCCCGATGAATCCCCACACCACGCGCACCAGCAGCCAGGCCATGGCGTAATAGCCCAGCCAGACATGCCAGTCGTCGCCTGCTTCGTTAAAGAAGTAATTGGCGACAAAGACCCCGGCGATCGACAGATGAAACAGCCTCACCAGCGGGTCCCACAGGCGCAGGGATTCGCCTGGCATCAGCCTTTGATCTCAGTCTTCACGGCCTTGCCGGTGACCGGATCGTGGTAGATCTCTACCTTGCGCTTGTCCTTGTCGAAACCGTAGATTTCGTAGCAGTTGCCGTCGGTGACCTTGAACTTGCTGATCTCGTAGCCTTCGGCCTTGAGCTTGTCCTGGAAGGCTTTTTCGTCTTGCCATTGCGAGCGTTCGGCGGTGGTGCATTGCGGACCGGCAAGGGCCAGGGGGCTGGCGATAATCAGGGACAGCAGGAGAATTTTGCGCATGGAAAAGCTCTCAGCAGATGTGGGAGATTTCACAGTGCAAAATCAACCTTAGCGCAACCTTAGTTGGCAACGCGCGGTAACATCTTTGCCGAAATAGCCTCGGCCAGAACCCGGCATGATGCCGCCGATTCCTACAGAGGTTTTGCTATGCGCCTACTCCTTGTCGAAGATGATCGTGCCCTTGGCCAAGGGATTCGCGTGGCATTGGGCGTTGAAGGCTACACCCTGGATTGGTTGCAGGATGGCGTTGCGGCCCTGCATGCCCTGCGCATGGAAAGCTTCGACCTGTTGCTGCTCGACCTCGGCCTGCCGCGCCTCGATGGCCTGGACCTGTTGCAGCAACTGCGCGCCGAGCAGCACGACCTGCCGGTGCTGATCCTCACTGCCCGCGACGGCACCGCCGAGCGCATCGCCGGCCTGGACGCCGGTGCCGACGACTACCTGGTCAAACCCTTCGATGTGGAAGAACTCAAGGCCCGCGTGCGCGCCTTGTTGCGCCGCAGTCAGGGCCGCGCGCAACCGATGCTGGAACATGCCGGCGTCAGCCTCGATCCAGCTACCCAGCAAGTGCGGTACCTGGACGCGGACATCATCGTCACCCCGATGGAATACCAATTGCTGCACCAACTGATGGTACGCCCCGGCAAAGTGGTGACCCGCGAGCGCCTGTCCCGCGCGTTGTATGGCTGGCAGGACCGGGTCGAGAGCAACACCTTGGAAGTGTTGATCCACAACCTGCGTAAAAAGTTATCCACCGAGCTGATCCGCACCGTGCGCGGCGTTGGCTATGTACTGGCGCTTAAACCATGACCTCGGTTCGCGCGCGCATCCTCATCCCTGTCCTGGTGCTGATCCTGTTGGGCGACGCCCTGATCAGTTGGCTGGTGCTGCGCGACAGCCACCATGAAATCGAAGAAGTCTACGACGCTCAACTCGCCCAAAGCGCACGCCTGTTGCAAGGCGTATTGCGCCAGCGCGACCCTGGCGAAGCCGACTGGGACCGCCTGTACCAGGCCTTCGATCAGGCCATGAGCCGTGTCGGCGAAGACGGCGTTGCCCACCCTTATGAAACCCGGTTGACCTTCCAGGTGTGGCGCAGCGACGGCCAATTACTCGTACGCTCCGCCGAAGCGCCAGTGTTGGCCGCACCGCCGGCTACCCTGGGCTCCCACGACATCATGGACAACGGCAACGACTGGTGCGCCTTTCTCCTTGCCGACCCGCAGCAAGGCCTGCTGATATGGGTGGGCGAGCGCGACGATATTCGTCAGGACGTGATCCAGCGCATCATGCGCCACACCCTCTGGCCCACCTTGATCGGCGTGCCGTTGCTCACGGTGTTGATCTGGCTGGTGATCGGCTGGGGCCTCAAACCCCTGCGCGCCATGGCCCGCAAGATTCGCGGGCGAACCGCCGATACCCTGCAACCGCTGCACCTCAAGCCGCTGCCCAGCGACCTGGAACCGATGCAAACCGCGCTCAACCGGCTACTGGTCCAGGTGGATGATCTATTGGAACGCGAACGCCGTTTTATCGCCGACGCCGCCCACGAACTGCGCACCCCCCTGGCGATCCTGCGCATCCACGCCCAAAACGCCCAAAGTGCCGCAACGGTCGAGCAACGGCGCGAAGCGTTGGACTTCCTGGTCAACGGCGTCGACCGCGCCACCCGCATTGGCAGCCAACTGCTGACCATGGCGCGTATCGAACCGCAGTTGAACAATCCCAAGCGCAGCCGCGTACAACTCACCGAGCTGGTGCGCGAAGAACTCGCCGAACTGACACCGCTGGCCATGGAGAAAGGCGTGGAGTTGGTGCTGGAAGGGGATGAAGACTGCTGGATCGAAACCGAACCGGTGGCGCTGGCCATCGCCCTGCAAAACCTGGTGACCAACGCCCTCAACTTCTCCCCGCCGGGCAGCGAAGTGAAAGTGGTGATTGGTGCCCATTGCATTAGCGTGGAGGACCAGGGGCCGGGCATTGATGAGGCGGAAATGGGGCGTTTGTTCGAGCGGTTCTACAGTCGTGGCAATGCCAATGGCGCAGGGCTGGGGCTGGCGATTGTGAAGATGATCGTGGGCAAGATCGGCAGCCGGTTGGCGTTGCATAACCGTGAGCAGGGCGGGTTGTGCGCGCGGTTGGTGTTCAGCGAGGCCTGAAGCGATCACGGCTCAAATGTGGGCGCTGTCGAGCCCCTGCATCGCGGTCGCTCCACTGCGGAACATTCTGTTTAATCACTGGTCCAGTCATCATCATCTGTCACCCTGATAAGGACATCCTCCCGTGAAGCGAATCGCACTGCTCTCCCTGGCCCTGGCGCTGTGTGCCTGCCAATCCAACCCACGTGACTCATCGCCCAGCCTGCTCAAGGACGGCATCCAGCTGCGCCAGAAAACCGTGGCTGTCGATGCTGAGCACGCCAAAGTCATCATGAAAGCCTACGGCGGCACCGCTCCCGTCGAGTTCTCGATACGTCGCGAAGGCGACCCCGATCAACGCATGGAAACCCTGGGCACGGTGATGGATACAGGTGAAGGCCGCGTCTTCAACTGGATTGCAAAGCTCAACCAGACGGTGGCCAGCGCTGGGTTTAAGCGCTTCCCGCAGTTGGAGATCCAGGCAGATCCTGGCAAGAAGTTGACCGTTGCCAGTTCGTCCACCGACTCACGCCCTGGCATCTACGCCATTTGCGGGCCTCTGCTAAGTAGCTTCCAGCCTGAAAAGGGCAAGGTGTATCTGGTGGAGTTCCAGTTCAAACCTTCGGCGTGTGCGCAGCAGGTGTTTGATATTACGGATCCGGGGAAACGGGTTCTGATTGGGGGGGAGGGGAGTGAGGCGAAAGAGGGTTAGTTGGACGGCCGAACAAATGCGGATGCTGCGCTTGGAAGGACCTGAAGGTTTGATACTTCCAGCGCTCTCCGCCAGGGTCTTCATCGGTCGTGCTGACTTCGCCGAAGTACCAATGCTCTGATTCGAAAACGTTTCCTTTTTCGTCCTCGTGGATGAAGTGAAAGCCAACTTCGTGGAGGCCTGCCTGAACGACAGTCTGCGCATGAAGATGAATTCTCTAAGTCTGTGTTATTCGTTTGCACCTTCGTAATCAAACGCGATGAAGTAGTCGCTTTCTGAAAGAGCAATTTCATGAGAGAAGTGTGTCTGTATCTGTGATAGCCATTCTCGCCGCAGTTCAAACATACCGTTATTGACGTCCTCGTCTATCGACAGTCCAAGTTTAGAAATCACGGAGTAGTCGTTTCCTAGGTCCGCTGAGTCCTCCGTTCCGCGTAGCCGCTCTGTGGTTCTGTCGAACCATTCCAATCTCATTTTTAGTCCCATGTGTCCCTCATAGATATTTTTTGATGTTTCGTTTTTTCTTCGGCTCTTTTAGCTGCTCGCCGGTTATGTGACTGAACGCACCTAAATGGCTCCCATCACTTGCAAGATAAACTTCCAACTCTCCATGTTGGGAATCCCATTCATAAACTCTCCTGCCTTTTTCCTCAATCCAACGCTCTCTCAGCCCGGCACCGCCCTGTCTGGGAGTCATGGGTTTTGCTTTTATCAGGTTTCCAAAGCCAGTTATTTGTTCAGTATTTGGAGCCCTGTGGTACTTGTGATCCCCAGCCTTAACACTAACCACCACATACAGTGGTCGAACCCCCGACTCCACCGGGAACACCAGGATAAAATCCCGATACTCCGGCGGATAAATCGGGTTTACCAGAATCTGCGCCGCTTTCTCCGTCGGTGGGTAAATCCAGATCACCGGTGCTTGCGGCGCAGCCTCCAGGGTCGGAATACCCAGCGTGTCACTTGGATCAACGGCGGGCGTCCAGATCAGCTCGACACCCTCACCCAAATCCGCCACAAATTGATCGCCACGGCTTTGGAACTGCACCACATCAATCATTTGCCAATCAGGATTATTGCCGGTGTAAAACCCATACCCCTTGAGCGTGCCGTCCTCGCGTTGCTCGATATGCAAACGCATCTGCGAACGCGCCCTTTGCATCGAACGCAATTGCGCCTCGCTGTAGAGCGCGCTATCTCCCAACTCTGATGGCCAGGCCAACGCCACCAAACCCGTCAACAGGCCACCGGCGACGGATCCGACTGCAGTGGCTGCCGACTCAAAAAACGCCGAACGCAACGCCAACTGTCCTAGACCCGCCGGTAGTGCACTGCCACCGATCTTGCGCAAGGCAACTGCGCGCCGACCGTCTACCTCACGCCCACCCAGCAGGCTTAAATTGCCGTACTCTTTGATCAGCTCCAACGGGACATAATCGGCGGGGTTGAAGTAATGGGTGATGCCGTCAGGCAGTTGGCAGGGCTTGATGAAGACGCAGCCGGGAGGTTTGGCTGGCGTGGGTGCCGGAGCAGGGGATGGCTCGTAAAAATCAACAGATGGCGAATACGGCGCCCGCGACGGCTGTGGGGTCAGGATTCGCTGTTTGAGTAACTCTTCTTCGGTGGGGGGGTAAAAGCGTTCTGACATGGATGGCTCACTTCCTTGTGCTAGGGAGTGAGGCTACGAGGGGGGATCAGAAGCTGATATCGGCTTAATTCGTTGGCTAGTGTCGGAAAAGTAGACTGATGTTTGAGTCAGTCGCGCTGCTTCGATTATTTCGATTTTCGTTTGTTTCGTTCAGTGACTCAAATGTGGGAATTGTCGGTGAAGGCCGGGTTTTCAACTGGCATGACACTCTCCGTATCCAACCCGGCGAGACGCCACGCAGCGAGGGGACGGGTGTGGTCAGGTAAGGCACGCGGCGATTTGCTCGCCGCGTGGTTCAACGTTACATCGTTGCGAAATCGAACGACCACAGGCCGCTGGCACGGCTTACCGTCACGTTCACCTCAGTGGCGGTGATGGGGGCGATGAACTGGGTCATGTCCGAGAAGTTCTGCACGATATAGGTTTGCCCGACCATCGGAGGCGTTGCCACCATGAAGTAAAAGTTGGGCTCGTATTCAAAGCTTACGGTCATGCTCGAGTCCACTTTTGGCATGGTCACTACAGGCCGACCGTTGACGTACCAGTTGCTGTCGAACTGCAGGTACGGGTTGGTTTTGTTGATGATGCCGCACTGCTGCGGTGTGAGTTTCTCCTTGGCCAGTGAAAGCGCCGCCGGCTCAAGGTACGGCGACAATCCGTTAGGGCTGACCGCCTGAAGCAAGGTACCAGGGTTAAGCGTGCGACGGCCCGAGATGATGGTATTGCTGTCTTTTTCACCAAGGGTGGTGACATCGGTTTCAATAATGGCCTCGTAGTCGAACGACTCCGTGGCACCGGCAGAGCCGGTCAGGATCTGCCAGGCGTGAATCCGATAATCGCGCTGAGGCTGTTGGGGTTTGAGAAATACCAGAACGGTCTTGCCTTCCATATCATCGACAGCAAAGTTCACATTGAATGTGGTCATTGTCCTTCTCCTTGTTCCCTGTTCAAGCCGGAGCAACATGCCTGGCTTATCCCTCCTGACGTACCGAGTCACCGCTTGTGAAGATCTGTTTCAACTTCTTCCTCGCGGTGCAAGAAAGCCGTGCAGACGCGGTCATGTACGCTTCACAACTGTAGTCGCGTTGCGTCCTGACGAAGGGACATTCCGTCCCGATTGTCAGAAAGGAGTATTGTCATGCACGCACTTACCGTCGTTGCCACGGGTGTGGCCAGCGCACTATTGAGCCTGTCGGCTGCTGCGCAGATGGACTGCGCTGCGGCTTCAGCCGCGGTGATCCCGCTACCGGTGCAGGTCAGCAACGTGGCTATCCCTAACAGCCGGAGCAACCCGCAGATAAACCAACGGCATATCTTCTGTGGCGAGATCAACGCCGCTGGCAATGCGGTGGGGTTTCACTCTCGGCCCGGTAACCATGATCCGCAGGTGGGGCCACTGGCGCTTGACCCGGTTGCCGCTCGTACCATCGGTCCTCGTACATACATGGTGCCTTACGGGCTTAATCCACCTAACGATTACCGTTATGCAAACGCCAACGTAGAAGTGCTTAACGTGGCGACGGGGACGTGGTTGGCCAAGGCAGGGCCTTCCACGTTCTTCCCCGACAGTTGCACGCAACAGCAGGTTGTCACGTCGATTCGCTATGCCTTCATGCACCTGAGCTCTGGCCTGGTGATGGGTGGGGGAAACAGCCAGATTTTCTTCGGGCCTTCCGCGCCGACGGTGATCGCCGTCGTTCCCAATCCTTATTGTGTTGATGAGCAAGGGCTGGCATTTACGGTTGGCGGCTATCTCAACGGTATTCCCCCTGCACCTGGTGCTGCCTTGGTTTGGTGGGTGAATTCCGCCTTCCCGATCGCGGCTTTCTGAGTATGGAAAAGCCTGCCCCAATGATTTGGGGCAGGCTTGTTCTTGCGGGGCTTGCCAATGGATCAAGTGCCGCAAATCGGACCGAGTAAACCCCGTAATTGCTGCCGTGCCAGTTGCACACGCTTTCGGGCGTTGGACTCACTGATCAGCAACGTGCCTGCCATACCTTCGTATTCCAGGCCATCGATGCAACGTAGCGCCAACGCCTGCGAAAGTGTCGCTGGCAACCGGCCGATGGCCAGGTTAAGGGCCTGCAAGGCTTCTTGTCCGCACGCATTGCGCTCCGGGTCATTATGCGGCGGTTGCCAGGTGACGCTTTCATACAGATCGTGATCAAGCCATTCAAGGCTGCAGGTGACCGGCGTTTTGCGCAGGCGGTCGATACAAAAGTTGTGCGCCACCCGCTTGAGCCAGGCGGGCACATTCTCCACGCTATTCAAGCGTTCGGGGGCCTTGCTCAACAGGTTGAACAAATGCAGGCGCACCTCGCTCAAGGCGTCCTCTGCATCCTGGGGGCGGCGCAGCAACCGTCGACAGCGCTGACGAATGATTGCGTCGTGATGGATCAAGAACAGCCAAATTTCATTCGGCGCACAGCCGTGCTCGACACCGTGCGGCTTCGCATCCCTGTCACTCGCCATAATCATTCCCTGATCAACTGCGGCGCCAGGCCCGACAGGCTTTTTTTGCAAAGCGTGTGGGGCACTGGCCGGAGCAAGCAGGACGGAATAACGACAGGGTTTGTGAACGTGGGCTAGTGAAATAAGGGGAGACGGTGTAGGAAATGCAGATTGGGGGGCGGTAGCCTCATGCTCCTGAGTTCTGGCTTGGTGAATGTGGGTAGCGTCAGCTGTTGACTGGGGGCTCCACTTAGTTGATGAGGTTGCGTGTAGTAAGCGGCGGTTTACTTTTAGGTAATCGGGCTCGGTTCAACAGCAGGATGACGATCAATAGGCGTCATCTTTGATGCTCTGAGCATGCCTGCTGATCAGGTCAGCAAGTGCTTGGAGATCAAGCGGGAGATTTCGACAATCGAGGTCTTGCCGGTGAATTCAAATTTCACTTTTCCCAGCGACGAAAAGTAAATCTCCAGTTCCGAATCCAGGTCAAACGTCCCGGACGTTTCCACCGAGTACGCGACGATGTTTTTGTACGGCAGCGAGGTGAAGTCCTTCTTGCTGCCTGTTATGCCTTGTACGTTCACTGCGATGATGCGTTTGGTGGTGAAGACCACGCCATCGCGCATGGCTTTGTAGGCGTCGATGACTTCTTCGCCGTCCAGCAGCAGGGCCGCGACGCGTTCGGCGTATTCGTTGTTTTGCTTGAGTTTGAAGAAGCCTTTGTTGTTGAAGTCGATCATGTGAAGGTCCTTGTGGTGAGTCCGTTACTGAATGGCTTTAAGGTAGTCCTTCAGTGTCGCGAGCAGTGGCTTGAGTTCCTCCAGCGTTGAGGCTTGCTGTACGTTGGTAGACAACCGCTGCAGCTCACGTCCCAATACCGTATCGGCCCCACCCAAAGCGACCAGTGCCTGCATCACACATTCGTCTATCTTCAGCAGAACTCCCGGCAGATCCCCCTGTCGCACCAGCAACCCGAACACCTCCCGCTCATACCTATCCATCACCAGGTCGTCCCTCAACACCGGGCTGCCGCCGTCCTCCTCATGCACGAGCTTGAGTGCAAAGAGCGCAACAGCTTCCAGCGTCAATTCCATGGTGTCGGTTCCTCTGGGGTTGGGGGAGGGCGATGATCCCTGTTCTGGGCGTGAAAACAAAGACCCGATGCGTACCGGGCTCTCTTGCGGTATTAAAGAGTCGCCTGACTTCACGGGGACACCGGAGTGATCCTTGGCAGTCGCATCCCCTATTGGCCAAGTACCCCTTCTATCTATATAGACGCAACGACGCGCTTCTTTTAAAGGCGGGCGTCGTTGCGTCGCGGCGTGGGTTCTTTGTTAAGGAAAAGATTTTCCAGAAGAGGTTGACCAGGTAATTCAATACTGTATTATTCGCCTCCCGCTGACGAGAGATCGGAAGCGCAAGTGGTTGAAGTTGTTGAAGAAATCTTCGAAAGCTTCTGAAAATAATCACTTGACAGCAAATGAGGCTGCTGTAGAATGCGCGCCTCGGTTGAGACGAAAG
>NZ_JAVAJK010000024.1:0-115295 GCF_052112325.1 Pseudomonas sp. Yb2C2
ACCGGAAGCCGCCGCGGCCCCCGTGCCCGCGACGGTGGTGCCGTTGGCTTTTTGAAAGTCTGCCGGCGACTTGGCCAAGCGTTTGGGGGCCGGGGTTGCCGGTTGGTCTTCGACCTGACGCACGCGCTGCTCCAGCACGGCCAGCGCTTTTTGCTGCACTTCGTACCGCTGCTTGAGTTCCAGGAGTTCCTGTTTGAGGGTTTCGATGTCGCTATCTGGCGCTGCATACAGAACGGATGCGGGCAAGAGCGTACTTAAACAGATCACAGCACGGAGCGTTAACGATCGATGCATGAAATAAGCCGTCCTTTTCTAATGCGTAAGTGTCGACGGTCAGCGTAGTTCAATAACCGAGCGTGCGTAGGGCTTTGAGTTGATCCAGATTGCAGTTCAATGCGCCGTTGTTCAAACCGTTGTTGTTCATCACTACGTTGAGTTGGGTCATGTTGTTGACGAAGTTAGTGTTGCCGGTCAGAACCGTGCCTTGCAGCACATTCCCACCACCGATCTGCTGCAGGCTGTTTCCCTGGTTGTGGTTGGCCTGGATCGCCATCTGCAAGCCACCGTTGTTGGCCGACACGCTCACGCGGCCTGCTGCGCTGTCACCGGTCACCGTACCGCCGGCGACCAGCACTTGCCCCGATTGCACGATGTTGGAGGGCGCAAAACCGTTCTCGACGGTGATGCCCACATTGTTATAGGCGGTGTTGCCATCGCCGGCGGTACGCACGCTTTGTGTCACACCCTGGCCGCTGCCCAGGCCGGCGCCGCCGGTGACCGTGCCGGTGCCGGTGTTCGGGTTCGTGCCGTTGCCGGTCGAGCCGGTGGTTTGTACGTAGAATTGCGGGGTGATGGTCGACGAATCGATCTGCATGCTGGCCTTGCCGGTGATGGTGTCACCCACGGCGTTGGTCCAGGTGCTGCTCATGACAATGCCGAAGCTGATGATCCGCCCCGGCATCACGTAACGACCGCGCAGGTCGGCCATTTCCGAATCCTTGAGCTCGATGGGTTTGAACCCCGACGAAGCATAAGCGGGCATTGAGGCTGCCAGACACAAGACCGTCAGCCAACGGGAAGTGTTCATCTTTTGCTCCTGGAGCGTCCTGCCCCTTATTGCGCTTCTTAGAAGAAGTCGCTCTGGATAAAACCGAAATCCATCAGCTCGGCATCGCCTACGGGCCTGAACTCATTCAACTGGTTCTTGGCGGTCAGTGGCGTGGGCGGGTCGAGCAGGGCGTTGGCCTTGTCGTAACCTTCACCCAGCACGGCGAACACGATGCCGTTCCAGCCCTTGACGAAGTCATCATGGGAATAGCGCTTATGGCCCAGTACCGGGTCGCCGATATAGACCCAGTCCTTGTCGGCCCGCTGCATCACCACGAAGTGCTTGTAGCCACGAATTTCCAGCAGGACCACCACGGGGATCTTTACGGTGACCAGTGTTTCTGGCGCGATTTTGTAGCCCCGGGCACGCATGCCGATGCTTTCGAGGTAGCGCTTCATGTCCAGCATGGAAAAGCCCTGGGTACGCACCAGGTCCTGGTCGGAATTGACCAGCATGCCTTTGATGACGTGATCTTCGTCTACATCCAGCCAATAACCCTGGCGCAGAATGGTAGCGAGTGCCGCAGCACCGCAGCTGAAATCGGTTTTCTGTTCCACCAGGTTGGCGAACCGGCGTTCACGAATACTCTCGACCTTCTTGTAGATCACTGCACCGCCAGGCAGGGCGGAGATCGCCATGGTGCCTGCCCAGGTCGGGCCGGTGAGCAGCATCAGGAGGGTGAGGGTCGCGAGGCGCATGATCATGTGACCTGCTGGACACTGGAATAAAAAAGGGCCTTGTTGCCAAGGCCCCGTTGGATCAGAAGCGCACGCCGCTGGCGCAGACGCTGCAACCTTGACCGATCGACAGGCTGTTGCTGCCTTGGTTGCCCGAGCCGGATTGCAGGTTCACACCCACGTTGCCGGAGTTGCGGTTAACCGAGTTGTCGAGGCTGGAGTTGTTGGACACGTATTGGGCTTTGCTGCCATGGCCATACCCGTAGCTGGTAGCGGCAGTGTTCAGGTAGCTGTTGGCGAGCGAGTTTTGCTCGGTGTTGGCGGCCGCTGCGATGTTTTTGCCATCAGCGGTGGTGATTGCCAGGTTGTTTTTACCCTGGTTGCCTTGACCGGCCTGGCCGTTGTAACCCAGGTTGCCGGAGTTCCCGTTAGCCGAGTTATCCAACGAGGCGTTGTTCTGGGTGCCTTTGTTGACGAAGTTGTTGAGCCCGCTGTTTTGATTGACATCGACGACAGCGAATACCGTTGCAAAGTCACCTTTGGCACTGGAGATGGCGCCGGAGTTGTCGGCCTGGTTACCACTGCCCGCCTGTACGTTGACCCCGGTGTTACCGCTGTTGCTGGTTACCGAGCCGTCGGCAGAGGCGTTGTTTTCGGTTTTGGTGTCATCGAACTTGTTGCCCACGCTGTTTTGCACATCGGTCACGACAGAGGCAACCACACCGGTGGGTTGAGGTGCAGGGTGCCAGCCACCACCTGCTTGAGCAGCAGCAGCCATGAGTGCGGCCAGTGCGAAAACCAGTGGTTTCAGAGCCATTTGAGGTTTCATGGTGTTTCTCCTTGCTTCTAATTAGTTGGTTAAGTGTTGGTACGGTCTAACGAGTGCTACCAAGCGTTTACTTGATAGTGATGCCCAGGGTGTTAGCCACTCGGTTCCCCACCCCGGCACTCTGGTTCACCTGAATCACTCCTCGGCTGCCTGTGAAGGCCTGGTCGCTCGTAACGACAAGGCGGCTGCCAGTGGTGGGGGTGAGCCCTGAGTCGGTTGCCAGCGTCGTGGTGTTCTGTTGCAACAGGACGCTGTCATCGATGCTTTGCGGGCCAGGGTTGATACTGATCCGCACGGCATTGATGGATTGGTTATTGGCCCCGGCGGACTGGTTGATGCCCAGTACACCGTTGCCGTTGGTAAATGAGCTGCCCTGGATCGCCGCCCTGGCGTTCAGGGACGGGTCGACACTGCCGTCGAGGCGCTGGATGTTGACGTTGGTGGCCTGGCCACCGAGCGCGATGGCGCGGCTGTTGGACATTTGCTGCTGGTTGCCGGCCGCCTGGTTGATCGACACGACACCCTGGTATTGTTGGCCGCTGTTGTGGATCACCGCCGTGTCGTCGGCGAATGCCGGGACGCTGGCCAACAGGGCGAGAACGAGCAGGGAACGATTCATCACTTGCCCCCCAGCATGCTGCCGATGTTATTCAACGGCGCCATGCCGCGCTGGACCGAGTCGCTGATCTGCCCGCCCATGCTGCTGCCCGCACCGTGGCCGGCGGCAGAGCCGGCCCCCAAGGTGGACATGCTGTTTTGCGTGGCGTGCAGGCCGGTCAAGGTGCCGTTGGTCTGAACTGCGCGGACAATGCTTGAGCCGCTGCTGATGCCGCCGATATCCATATCACTGAGCTCGCCAGTGGCACCGATGATGTCCCGGCTGGGGTTGGCGTTGGCGGTGGTGGGGTAGGGGTCTTTACCGAAGGCGGCGCGGCCGTACATATGAGCCTGTACGTTGCGCCCTGTCACGATCACGCCATCCTCTGCAAAGCTGGGAACACTGATGCCGACGCTGAGTACACAGCTGATCAGCAGCACGTTCATCGAACCTTGAGTGAGTGTGGCCACGGCGGCATTCCTTATTCGTCGCGCTGACCCTAAACAGCGCTGCAAGGGATAGAGCAGAAGCCGTGCCGCTTTTTATTTGCCGTTGTTATTCAATGCCTTGGATTTGTTTGTGGGCGAAGTGATGTCAGTGCTGTTTCAGCGCTGAGACACCTGCCTCCAAGGCATACACACAGCGGCGTACCACAAACGATTCACCAAGCTGTATCAGCGCTGTAACACTGCCTATGACAAAACGATGAATCCGCACCACACGGGCGGTCCAGGGGAGTCGAGTGTTTCAAAAATGGACACTTCAGGCGCAACGATGCCCCGGCCGGGGTGCAGGCTCAGCCTTTGGGGGATTTACGCGGGATGGAATTGAGTACGGGGTTGCCATCCTGGTTCTGGGTCAGATAGACCGGTAAGACCTTGGGCAAGGAGGGGATGAGGTTATTGACCTCGGTGATGTTGTAGATGCCACCGATGCGAATCGTCCCGGTGTTGGCGTCTGCCAGCATCACCGGTCTGTTCAGGTAGCGGTTGATCAACGGCAACGCATCCACCAGCGCCAGGTTGTCGAGCACCAGCTTGCCCTGGCGCCAGGCCAGGGCGCTGTCATTGGCGGTGATTGCCTGTATACGCGGCGTTGCATCGCCCTGTTGGTAGCTGGCCTGCATGCCCGGCGTCAGGGGCACGCTGCCGTGTGACGAGTCGCTGGCAATCTGCACCGAGCCTTCGAGCAACATCACCCGCACCTGGTCTTCATACTTCCAGACGTTGAACTGGGTGCCCGTGACGCGCACCTGGCCTTCGCCTGCGTGCACGATAAACGGATGCGCGCTGTCATGGCTGACCTTGAAGAACGCCTCACCCTTGTTCAACGTGACGCGGCGCTGATCCTTGTAGTTGCTGTAGACCAGCTCGGTGCCCAGGTTGAGTTCCACCTGGCTGCCGTCGCCCAGAATGACTTGGCGCAAGCCGTTGGCGGCCTGGAAACGCTCATAGGAACTCGGCAGCCAGCCGGCTTCCCAGCCAGTGAAAGCGGCCAGGGGCAAGGCGACCAGGCAGATCGCGGCCGCTACTGCATAGGTGCGCAGCCGGCTGCGCGGCTTGAACGGCACCACCACCGACGGGATCTCGTGGCGCGGCAGGTGGTCGGCGACGTCCCAGATTTCCAGCATGGCCGCGTATTCAAAGGCGTGCAGCGGATGGGAGTCATGCCATTGCGCAAAAGCCTGACGTTCATCCGCTGTGCAATCACTGGCGTGCAGGCGCATGCACCAATGCGCGGCGGCGTCGGTGATGGCGTCATATTCGGCTTCTGAAATGGACTTTTCGCTCATTAACTCATCCTGATTTCGCACATTCTAACCTCCCGAGGTGGACCGCGAGAACAGGCGTCATGGCGATTGCACATCAATTGGAACTTATTCTCGTTTGGGAGCACCTAAAAATCAGGACATTCCCACAATGGAGTACGAAAATGCTGAAGAAAACCTTAGTCGCGCTGTGTGCAACCACTGCTCTGCTTAGTGCGGGCGCTGCCCTGGCCGATAAGCCAGGCGCAGGCTGGATCACCATCGAAAAAGCCATCGACGTTGCCAAGACCAAGGCGGGTTATGTCGAGGTCTATGCGGCGGAAGCCGATGACAATGGCTACTGGGAAGTCAAGGGACGCAAGTCCGACGGTACCGTGTACGAAGCCCGTATCGATGGGGCCTCCGGCAACATCCTGCGCGACCAGAAAGACTGACGTACCTGCCGGGAGCCTGCTCAGGCTCCCGCATCCAGCTCTCGCCCGAGTTGGCTGATCAGGTAGGTGACCGAATCGGCATTGGCCAGAATCGTGTCGATTCGTTTGTCTGCATTGCTCATGAACATGTCCCGTGCCTCATTCAGGGTTCGGCAGCCGGTGATGCCGAGGACTTTATCTTTTTGCGGCGTGGTCGCCCGACTGCTGCCGAAATCCTCCCATTCTTCGCTGAACTCATCCCAGGTTTTGAACAACAGCGTGGCGGGCGTCAGCGTGGACAGCGCGGTATCACGCAAGTCGGCCAGGTCGGTCTGCATCAGCCTGGCACCTTGGATCTTCACATTAATCAGGTCGTGAAACGGGCGCATGCTGTCCAGGTAGGCCAGGTCCTCAGTCAAGGATTTGATGTGCGATATCTCGTGAATCAGCACCGTTGCCCGTGCGTGGGCCGAGATGTTGAACGGCGTGGTCAGGCGGTTTTGATAGTTATCCAGTGGGGGGTCGAAAAAGCGGTCGAGCAAATAGATTTTCTGCTCCTGGTCATCGGGCAGCACAAAGGCAAAGGTGTTGCGCGGGCTGTAGCGATGGGTGCCGCTGACAAACCGCATCGAATCGGGGCTGATGAGGGTATGGTTCGTCAACTCATCGAGTATCTCGTCGACCCGTCGCTCGACTCGCTGCACCTGCTCGGGCGTCAGCGTGACGATGCCGAACAGTTCGCTGAAAAACCGCCCGAGCCGGCTATTGGGGGCCAAATGTGTCGCGAAGTGCAGCAGGTTGCGTTTGCAGTTGACCGAATAGTACGTCGCGACATTGAGCGCTTCATCAATGCACTGGGCCTTCCAGTTGGATAGCGTGGCAATCTCTCGTATGCCCACCGCTTCGATATTGATGGCATCGCGCTCGGCTGCACGGGTGGTTAGTTTGCCGGCGTAGCGGCTTAACGTTTTGCCGTAGCGCGGGTAATGCCGGTCGAGGTCCAGTGTCCACACCCCCTGGGTGTTGCACTGCACATAAGGGCCCGGTAGCTCGTCCTTGATCAACCGCCAGTGTTTGCCGGCTTGTTTTATCGGATAAACCTTGCCCGACAAGGGGATGAACTGCCGCGTGCCGGCCTGATCCCTGTAAAGGCCGGTAGGCTTGCCTGGGGTGAGGTCCGCCAGCGCAATATCGTGGTCTTCGAATACTTGCAGGTGTGTCCGTGCGGGTGCGGTCAGGTCCAGGTCTGCCAGGGTATCCGCAGCAGGCGCGGGGGCTTGCAACCACTGCTCAACGGGGGGCGGCTCCGTGACTGGCGCGTCCTGGGGCAAGAGCTTGTCCAGCGCCTTGCGCAACGCGGCCAATTCGGCCACTCCGGCGGCAAAGGCCTTGAGCGCGCGTTGCCAGCGGTGCTGTTGCAGGTCTTCTGCGGAGGCCAGGAACAGTTTGTAGCTGCGCCACACCACTAGCGGGTAAGCAAGTTTACCGGCCATGAACTGCAAACCCTTGGGAATCTCCCGGGTCAACAGGCTGGTGATCCCGTCCCATTTGACCTTGCCCGACTCAGAGAACTGGCAGGCGAGCATCTGCAGCAGCAACTCAATATTGTCCTTGAACAGGCGCTTGAGCAGGTTGCCGACAATCGGGTTGGCACCCACGCGGATTTCCGAAAGCCCATGACGCCAGTTCTGGCTGAGCAAATTGCGGTAAGTGGCTTGTTGCGATTCTTCCAACTGGCTGACCACCCACTCTTGCAGCGCCCCGGGGGTGGTGAATTCGCTGATGAACGCCGCTTCATTTGCGTATTCCTTCAACAGGTGGCTGGGGCTATAGGGCGCATACAGGATCAACGGGCCCGTCGCGCCGCCCTTCGGGCCGATCAGGTAGCAGCCCAGAGCCTTGACCAGCGCCGCCCCCGGCGTGGCGATCAGTTCGAGCGGGCGAACCATCGCCGTGACGCCGCTTACGCTGTTGCGCGCCAGGGCATCGGGCATATCAAAGACTTGCTGGATAAAGCTCCAGGCTGATGCCGACAGGCGCTCCTGAAGTGTTTGTTCATGGGCGTATTGCAGCAATTGCCACGGCAGTTGCCGACAAAACAATCGACGACGGCGACGGGTGTCTTCGGTCTGGCCCTTGAGCAGGGTGGTCAGTTGTGTCTGGTAGAGACTTTTCAAGTCCAGTTGGCGCACCAGTTGCACCACGGTGCTGCCGTCGAGTGCTGCTGGCAAGGGCGTGTCTGTACGCGATCGCGGCCGGATATCGTCAGCGTTCAGTTCAGGCAAGTGCCGCAGGGCGAAGTCGGTCAGGGTCTGGGTGTGGTTTTGCAGGTCGATACGGCCAGGTATCAATATGGCGTCGGGGTTGACCACTTGCCCGGGAAACCGCGCATTGAGCAAGGTAGATAAGCTACTCACCACCTGTTCGCGCAGGGGTGTGAGGCTGTGCAGGTAATCCTGCTCATCCGTTACGCTGGCGCGGTATTGCTCAAGCAGTTCGGCATGCAGGATTTGTTCATGTGGCCGCGCCATCCCCAGCCAGACCGGCAGTGCCTGTTGATGGATCATGGCACGTGCAATGGCAATGGCCCTGGGCAGGTTGGTCGGTGTGGCCTGGCGGATAAAACTGTCCATGAAGTCCTGAAAGCGTTGAGCGTTCAATTTCATCGACAGTACATGGTCGATCTTGTCGCGCATGAAGTCGCTGTAAGTCTGTTGGCGATTGTGCAGCAGATGCTCGTCGATACGTTGCAGGGGGCCGAGCCGATAGGACTGGTGGGGTATGCGCTTGGAGGGCCTCAGGTTCTCGATCAGCGGTAACCGTGCGGTGGGGCTCAGCAAGCGTTGTTCCAGCACTTCGCGCAGGACGTTGAACGACGCAAAGGCCTCATAGCCGGCACGCGGCGTCCACAGCATTGCCAGCCCTGAATGGTCGGGGTCGGTGCCACCACGCTCGGTCAGTACAAAACAGTTGGTCAGAGCTTCGGGTACGGCGTCAGCCCCGAGGTTGAGGGTCAAGCCAAACGCGTCAGGGATAAACCCGTTGAGGCCACGCCGGGTGAGTCGGGTCATGTTTTCGGCGTGAAGGGCGCTGTCCAGCAGGTCGAGGCAGGCGACCGGCAGGCTCTTTTGTAATCGCCTCAGTTGTGCTTCACCGCTGAGCCCCAGCAACATGCCATGGCTCAGGTGCGCGCGGTTATGTTCCAGGAGTAGATGCGGCAGCGTCCGCAGGTCATGTTCTGCAAAGGTGGTCAGGACCTGCTCGATCACCGCATTGAAGCTGTTCGTGGTCAGGTTGTGCAGTTGGTTGGCGACGCCTGAGCGGCGCTTGCCGTAAAACCAGGTCAGGGGCGAGTCGGTCAAGGCCTCGGCTTGCTTGGCCAGGCGCGCAATAAAGTGCTCCACCATGCTTGTCGACGCCAGGGGCAATCGCTCTTCGCGCTCGCTGGCTGGCGTGGCGTAGCGGTTGATGTAGACGTTGTCGGCTTTGAGGCTCAACTGTCTTTTACCCAGCTCGACGTTCAATGCTCGGCCCACCAACTCGCGCAGGGTCGGGTGTTTGCTGCGCTCCATCGCCATCGCCGCCTCGACCGTTTCCAGCGTCTTCAGCTGTGCCTTGGCCTTTTCGGCATGGACGGTAGAGGGGCGGCCGTTGCCGCTGGTGATGGGATGGACGGACCAGCGCCCGCCGGCGTCCAGCGCCTGCAAACGGCTGTCGAGCATGGTGCGCACGTCCAGGGCATTGTCGAGCAGCGCGGCCAGGTCGATCTCACCTGCGCTACGCCGATAGAGCCCCAGCGCATATTCCAGGTTGTCGAACTGTTTGGCGAGAATGTCTTCGACCATCTCCTGGAACGCATCGCCCGCCACCGGCTTGCCGGTCACTTCTATCTGATCACTGCCAATGAACACGCTACGCTCGTCCAAGGAGAGGAAATTGAGCAACTCATCTTCATGCCCTGCGGTTTTGAGCATGGTCAACAGGATGTCCTTCAGATCATCGATGTCCTTGAGCACCTGCAAGCCGCGTGATTGCGTGTAGAGGTACGCGTGGGCATTGCTGATCATCAAGGTGCCCCCAAGATGGACATAGTGCTGAAAGGGCGCATGGATGCGCACCCTCTCGACGTTCAGGTGGTGGGTATAGGCCGCGCGCGCGGTCTTGTCTGCCAGGAACAGCGCGCGCAGTTGCTCGCTTTCTTCGCTGCTCAGGATCATGTCCTGATGCTTGAACAGCAGGTCTGCGCGACATTTGTCACTCATGACGCGGGCGCAAAACCGTTGGCGCGACTGGTCCGCGTTGACCTCTTGGTTCCAGTACGACTGGAGCAGGCTGTTCAATAGCTTGGAAAGAATGCCGCTGGTTTGCTCGACCACGCTGTTCCATCGCTGCTGGTCCTCGGCCAGTTGCTGCTGGCTGAAGGCTGTGGTGTTTCGGCCGATGTTGAAGAACGAATGAGTCTGGTCGGTTGGCCAGGCATGCCTGACATAAAACCGCAGCAACGCATCACGCAAGGGAAGCGAGTCGACCCAGCGGGCCTCTTCGCCCGTGGCCGGGCGGCTGAAGAAGTTCACGCGAGTGTCGGCCGGGTTCAACCCAGGGAAATAGGAGCGGGCCATGATGCCGAGCAAGGTGTCGAGCATGTCGTTCAGACCGGGGAGCTTGCGCAGTTCATCGAGCATCGCCCGTACATTTTTTTGCTGGTTAGCCAGGATGATCCTCCGTTGGTCGGCCATCACGGCGTCCGCAATCGTGGCGGTGGTCAGCGTCAGGCGCACGTTTATGGGCAACGCGTCCCGTTCGGCAATGGACAGAAACTGGAGCAACTCGCTGCGCCTGCTCGGTTGCGTCAAGCGTTCCTGCACCTCGCCAAGCAGGCCGGCACGGCTGTCGAACAGTTCCAGGCCACCGTAGGGGGTATAGAGCACGGCTTTGTTGGCGTCCGGCGTCGGGCTCATCATGAACGCGCCCGCCAGTGGAATGGCGGGTTGACCGCCGGGGTTGATCAACAACCGTTCTACGTGCATGGGGTTGCCTTGCACCGCGGGGTCCTGGCGGGCTGCGTCGGTGGCGTAGTACAGCGTATGCAACCATTCAAGGTCCTTGACCGTGAACCCCAGGGCACGCTCCCGTGGTGTCGGCTCATTGCGTTTTACGGGAAGCAGGAACTCGTCGAAGAAGTAGGGCGGGATGACCGTCGACATAGGGCACTCTCCATCAGATAGACGTTTACGAGCGCCCACGTTAAGGATTGCGCGGGAGTGCAGGGGGGTAGATAACTCGCGATCAAACCGCCGCAGACGTCAAGCGCCCGTTGACAGCAGGCACCTGAGGCGTTGTTTAATCGGGGGTCTGGATTCTTGTTGTCTCTTCCAATTATAAAATCGGAGCTACAGATGTCTGCCCAGTCCCCGATAGTTGACAACGCTACAGCGCTCATCGGTTTCAACGACCTCGTGGGTTTGTTGCACGCGGTATTCGTGAAGCACGGCACTTCGCCGAACGTCGCCGCGATCCTGGCGCATAACTGCGCCGGCGCCGAACGCGACGGTGCCCATAGCCACGGGATCTTCCGTATTCCCGGTTACCTCAGCACCCTGGCCAGCGGCTGGGTCGACGGCAAGGCCGTGCCGGTCGTCACGGATGTGGCGTCCGGCTTTGTGCGGGTCGACGCCGGCAACGGGTTTGCCCAGCCAGCGTTGCAGGCCGCCCGTTCGCTGCTGGTGGCCAAGGCGCGCAGTGCCGGCATTGCGCTGCTGGCGATCCACAACTCCCATCACTTCGCCGCCCTGTGGCCCGATGTCGAACCGTTCGCCGAAGAAGGCCTGGTGGCGCTGAGCGTGGTCAACAGCATGACTTGCGTGGTGCCCCATGGGGCCGACCGGCCGTTGTTCGGTACCAACCCCATCGCGTTCGCCGCACCGCGTGCCGACGGCGCGCCTATCGTCTTCGACCTGGCCACCAGCGCCATTGCCCATGGCGATGTGCAGATCGCCGCGCGCAAAGGCGAACGCTTGCCTGCGGGTATGGGCGTCGACAGCCTTGGCCAACCGACCACCGACCCCAAAGCCGTGCTGGAAGGCGGGGCGCTGCTGCCGTTTGGCGGGCACAGGGGCTCGGCGTTGTCGATGATGGTCGAGTTGCTGGCAGCGGCCTTGACCGGCGGTAACTTCTCCTTTGAGTTCAACTGGGCCGACCATCCGGGAGCGCGCACACCCTGGACCGGGCAATTGCTGATCCTGATCGACCCAAGCAAAACCGCCGGGCAGAACTTTGCCGAGCGCAGCCAGGAATTGGTGCGGCAGATGCATGCGGCGGGGCTGCGGCGGTTGCCGGGGGATCGACGTCATCGCACGCGGGCGAAGTCGTTGGAGGAGGGCGTGATGGTGGATCTGGAAGCGCTGAACCAGCTGCGGGACTGGGCTACGTAGAGGCTGTCTATCCCGCTCCGCGCAATTCCGTAGCAGCTGCCGAGCGCAAGCGAGGCTGCGTCGGCCGCGCCCCGAGCTTGAATCGGCAGTGCGCCTGACGCAGCCTCGCTTGCGCTCGGCAGCTGCTCCGCACGCATAGCGCTATACGGACGATGTCAGTTACGGCGACCCAACAACAGGCCAACCACCAGGCCGAAGCCTGCGGAGATCGCGACGGTCTGCCATGGATGGCCACCGATGTAGGTCTCGGTGGCATCGACTACTGGCTTGCTACGCTCGCGCACGTTGGATACCGAATCCAGTGCCTGCTTGAGTTTGATGGCGACCTGTTCGCGCAGGGTTTCGCCTTCTTCGCCCACCAGGGCAGCGCTGCTTTTGAGCAGCTTGTCCGATTCTTCGATCAGGGCCGTCAGTTCACTGAATGCTTGATCCTTGATTTGATCTTCAACAGCTTGGGCGGCAGTTTTGCGGGCCATGGGTGTGACTCCTTGCAAGTGAATGTGACAGTGAACAATGGAGTGCCGGGCGGTGGCAAAAGTTGCAGTTTTTTTGCCGGGTCGGCACTGGCGAACGAAATCCGAATCCGGAAAAATCGACCTACAGTGTAAGATGTCGTCTATTTGTGCAGCAGGAATTTCAACATGAGCTTCAATCTCGCCAACAAGACCCTCGCCGAACGCGCCGAGCTGGAAGATGAAAAGTCCCGCCTCTATGACCTGTGGCAGACCAACCTGGGCAAGGCCAAGGGCGAAGCCGCGCGGTTGTTCGGTGAGCGCGCCAAGCGCAAGGGCAGGTGGTCCGAATGGGTCCGCGCCGAACTGGACGGCATGTCGCCACCGGAGTTTTCCAACATGGTGCGCAGTGAAGTCAACAAACTGATGGCGGCGGCGAAGTAAAGCCGGCGGCAATCGCTTCGCGTACTTTAAGCAACATCGGATCAAGCTGGGCCTGGGTGCGCCAACCCAGTTCCACCGGGTATCGCGGCAGTGCCAACGGGCAGGGCAGGACCCGCAGGCCGGTCATCTCGGCGATGGCCTGCGCCGCATGCCCGGGAATGGTCGCTACCGCCTGGCTGCCCTTGAGCAGAAACGGCAGTGCGGCAAAATGACTGGTCGAGGCGCACACCTGGCGGCTCAGGCCCTGCGCTGCCAGCCCTTCGTCGGTGATGCCGATGAACCCGCCTGACGACACCAACACATGCTCGCGGGTGACAAATTCATCCAGGCTGAGGCTTTCCTGGCCTGGCGCCAGGCTGCGTGGGTCCACGACGCAGCGATAATCCCCCTCTCCCAGTACCTGCCGACTCAATCGGCTTTGCGCAAAGCCGCCCGCGGTAATTGCCAGGTCCAGGGTGCGGTCGAGCAGGGCGCCGGCGACGATCTGACTGTGGGTCTGGCGAAAGATCACCCGCAGCTTCGGCAAGCGCTGTGCGATGGTGTCCATCAACCGGCGGCCATAGGCAATTTCGAAGTCGTCGGACAGGCCCACCACCACCGAGCGGCCTTGATAGTTCGGGTTGTCCGGATTGACCATCGCCAGGCTTTGCCGACAGCGCTCCAGCGCCTCACTGATCACCGGTTTCAATTGGTTGGCCCGCAGCGTCGGCGCCAGACCACGGCCGGTGCGCACAAACAATTGGTCGCCATAGACGTCGCGCAGACGTCGCAGGCCTGCACTGATGGCCGACTGCGTGACACCCAGGCGCAATGCCGCGCGGCTGGCGCTGGACTCATCGTGCAGGGCTTCGAAGGTTTTCAGCAGGTTCAGGTCGACCTGGGCGATATTCATCTGGCTCATATCATTCAGCACTGAGGTGGGCTTTATTCATGATCGAGCCTGGCGAGAGAATGGGCAACCCCCTTATCTGGAGTGATCGTGATGCCCGTTTCTACTGTGGCGGCCCTGCAAATCGGTTCCCTGCCTGGCGGCAAGGCCGAGACCCTGGCGCAAATCCTCGCCTATGAAGACGAGATCCTGCGCAGCGGCGCGCAATTGGTGGTGATGCCCGAAGCGCTGCTCGGCGGCTATCCCAAGGGTGAAGGGTTTGGCACCCAATTGGGCTATCGCCTGCCCGAAGGCCGCGAAGCCTTTGCCCGCTACTTTGCCAACGCTATCGATGTGCCAGGCGCCGAGACCGAGGCTCTGGCCGGCCTGTCGGCACGTACCGGCGCCAGCCTGGTGCTGGGTGTGATCGAGCGCAGTGGCAGCAGTTTGTATTGCACCGTGCTGTATGTCGAACCCACGGGCGGCCTGGTGGCCAAGCACCGCAAACTGATGCCCACCGGCACCGAACGGCTGATCTGGGGCAAGGGCGACGGCTCGACCTTGCCGGTGATCGACGCGGCGGCAGGGCGTATCGGCGGTGCGGTGTGCTGGGAAAACATGATGCCGCTGCTGCGCACCGCGATGTACGCCAAGGGCGTCGAGGTGTGGTGCGCGCCAACGGTGGATGAGCGCGAGATGTGGCAGGTGAGCATGCGCCATGTGGCGCATGAAGGGCGCTGCTTTGTGGTCAGTGCGTGCCAGGTGCAGGCCTCGCCCCAGGCACTGGGCATCGAGGTCGCCAACTGGCCTGCAGAGCGCCCGTTGATCGCCGGCGGCAGCGTGATTGTCGGCCCGATGGGCGACATCCTGGCCGGGCCACTGGTGGGGGAGGTCGGGCTGCTGACGGCGCAGATCGACACCGATGACCTGGTGCGAGCGCGGTACGACTATGACGTGGTGGGGCATTACGCCCGCCCGGATGTGTTCGAGCTGGTGGTGGATGAGCGGGCCAAGCCAGGCGTGCGCTATATCACCGACTGAAACCCGGTCGAAATGTGGGAGGGGGCAAGCCCTAACGCCGTTCAGTTAATCCCTGTAGGAGCGAGCTTGCTCGCGAAAAACGCTCAGGCAACGCGTTCATTCTCGATAAACGCGGTGGCCCTGAGTGCTTCGCGAGCAAGCTCGCTCCTACAAAAAGCCAACTGAACGGCATTCTGGCAAGCCCCTTCCACCTTTGGCTCTCTCAGCCTTTGGGCGATTGGGTTTCCAGCCATTCCTCGCGGGTCATTTCCCAGACAGGATCAGGCGTTCGGTAAAAAGTGTCGGTTGCATGGTGTCATTACCAGGTCGCGGTATTCGGCAAGTCCAGCGTGCCACGGTCTACAAAGCGCATCGTGCCGAACAGCCCGCCCGCCAGTTTGCCCCGCAGCACGTAGGGCAGGTTGTTCAAGCTCTGGGTCTGGCTCAGGCCTAAGGTCTGGCGCAGCACGGAAAACGCCGAAACGCTGACCGGCACCATCAGCACGGTTTCGGAAAAACGCGGGATGCTGCCGCGCTGGTCACTCACCCCCGACGCCAGCGGCCGACCATTGACCTCCAGGTCGAGGGCCACGCCGTTGTAGTCGATCGCCGTTTCATTGGGGTTCTGCACCCGCAGTTTCACGGCGAAGCGCACTTCCAGGTCCTGGCTTTGCAGCGGCTCGATGCCCACCACATTGATATTCACCGGGTCGCGGTTGGGGAACAGCGCACAGGCGCTCAAGCTCAGCAGTAGCAGCGATAGAACCATGAGCTTGCGCATGCAAAGGGTGCTCCTATTTCGTGACGTCCGGGTCCTGCATCACTTTGAGGGTAGAGGACTCCGGATCAAATTCATCTTCCTGCAGCTCTATGAACGCTTCCGGCAGGAAAATGTTCAGCAGGATTGCACAGAACGCGCCCACAGTGATCGGCGACTCGAAGATGTTGTGCAGCGCCTTGGGCAGGTCGCGCAACACTTCCGGCACGGCGGCCACGCCCAGGCCCATGCCCAGGGAGATCGCCACGATCAGCACATTGCGGCGGTGCAGCCCGGCTTCGGCGAGGATCTTGATGCCGGCCACCGCCACGGTGCCGAACATGATCAGGGTCGCGCCGCCCAGCACCGGCTTGGGCATCAGTTGCAGCACCGCGCCGATCATCGGGAACAGCCCCAGCAGCACCAGCAGGCCGGCAATGAAGTACGCCACGTAGCGGCTGGCCACGCCGGTCAGTTGGATCACGCCGTTGTTCTGGGCGAACGTCACCATTGGCAGGCTGTTGAAGGTCGCCGCCATCGCCGAGTTGAGGCCGTCGGCCAACAGGCCCGACTTGATGCGCTTGATGTACAGCGGGCCCTTGACCGGCTGTTGGGAAATCATCGAGTTGGCCGTCAGGTCACCGGCTGCTTCCAGGGGCGAAATCAGGAAAATCACCGCCACCGGGATAAACGCCACCCAGTCGAACGAGAAACCGTACTTGAACGGCACCGGCACGCTGATCAGTGGCACGTGGGGCAGGGCGGCCAGGTCGACACGGCCCATCCACCACGCCACCACAAAGCCCAAGGTCAGGCCGATCACGATGGAGCCCAGGCGCAGGAACGGGTTGTTGAAGCGGTTGAGCACCACGATGGTCACTAGCACCAGTGCTGCCAGGCCCATATTGCTCGCGGCGCCCAGGTCGCTGGCGCCAAAACCGCCAGCCATGTCGGTGACGGCCACCTTGATCAGCGACAGCCCCATCAAGGTGATGATGGTGCCGGTCACCACCGGGGTGATCAGCTTGCGCAGCTTGCCGATGAACTGGCTGAGCACCACTTCGATAAACGCCGCGAAAAAGCAGATGCCAAAGATCGTCGAGAGGATCTCATCGGTGCCGCCGCCCCGGGCCTTGACCATGAACCCCGCGCTGAGAATCACGCTGATAAACGAGAAACTGGTGCCTTGCAGGCACAGTAGCCCCGACCCAATGGGGCCGAACGTGCGCGCCTGGACGAAGGTGCCGAGCCCCGACACAAACAGCGCCATGCTCACCAGATAGGGCACTTCGCTTTCCAGACCGAGCACACCACCGACGATCAGCGTCGGGGTGATGATGCCGACAAAACTGGCCAGCACATGCTGCAACGCGGCAAATATCGCCGCACTGAAATGCGGGCGATCCTCCAGGCCGTAGATCAGGTCGGATTTATAGCGGGGGCGGGGGGCTTGAGCGTCAGACAAAATGAGGGCTCGGGTCAGAAAATGGAGGCGCAGGATGCCAGAAACGGCCCAGCGTCAGAAGTGTAAAAAAATATTTATAAAGACCCTGCATAAAACCCCGATTCCTGCCGATACTGCTTATAGGCCCATCTATCAAAAACAACAGTGATGGCCGGTGTCAGGCAGTGCGTTGACGCTGGCTGATCGTTTCGTGGCATGGACGCGCGCCGCCACTCTATATTTCGAGATCGCCCTTATGTCGCTCCGTCACCTGAATATCGCCCCTCGCGCTTCCCTCGGTTTCGCCTTCATCGCCCTGTTAGTGGTGGTGTTGGGCGGGTTTGCGGCCAACCGCATGACGTTGATCCGCCAGGCCTCGGTGGACATGAGCAGCAACCAGCTGCCCAGCGTGACGTACCTGGCCCAGATGACGGAGAACGTCCTGCGCATGCGTATCCTGTCATTTCGGGTGCTGGTCAACCGCGAGCCGGCCGGCCTGCAGGAAGCCGAAACCCGCATCGGCGTGCTGGTCGACAAGGTCAAGACGGCCCAGGCCGGCTACGCGGCATTACCCGCCGGTACGGAGGAAGCGGCGTTGTACAAGACGTTTGTCAGCACCCTGGATAACTACTTCAAGGCCCAGGCGGACATGCTGGCGCTGTCCAAGCAAGGCGACGTCGAGCAGATGCGCACCCTGATCAATACCCGGATCAAGGAAGGCACCGATCAGATGGGCGAGCAGTTGAACAAGCTGATTGCGATCAATGCTGCCAACGCCAAGCAAGCCAGCGACGCGGCAGGGCACAGTTACACCAGTGCCATCACCGGGATTATCGTGGTCTCGGTCAGCGCTGCACTGCTCACGGTGCTGCTGGCCTGGCTGCTGACCCGCAGCATTGTCACGCCGTTGCGCAAAGCCGTTCAGGTGGCTGAAACCATCGCCGGTGGCAACCTGACCAGCGTCGTTGAAGATAATGGCAACGATGAACCCGCGCGCCTGATCAACGCCCTGTCGACCATGCAAACCAACCTGCGCCAGACCATCCAGCACATTGCCGGTTCGGCCACGCAACTGGCCTCGGCGGCGACAGAGTTGAGCGCCGTGACCGAGGAAGCGTCCCGGGGCCTGCAGCAACAGAACAATGAAATCGATCAGGCCGCCACGGCGGTCAACGAGATGACCGCGGCGGTGGAGGAAGTGGCGCGCAATGCGGTGTCCACCTCCGAGGCCTCCAACCAGTCCAACCAGGCCGCGCGGTCAGGTCGCGACCGGGTGATGGAAACCGTCGGCGCGATCCAGACCATGACCCAGGACGTCCAAAACACTGCCGCGATGATCGAAGGCCTGGCCACCCAGGGCCGTGACATCGGCAAGGTGCTGGACGTGATCCGCGCGATTGCCGAACAGACCAACCTGCTGGCGCTCAACGCCGCCATCGAAGCGGCCCGCGCCGGTGAAGCCGGCCGCGGCTTTGCGGTGGTAGCGGATGAGGTGCGGGCGCTGGCCCATCGCACGGCGCAGTCGACCCAGGAAATCGAGAAGATGGTCGCCGGCATCCAGAACGGTACCGGTGAAGCGGTGCAGTCGATGCAACAGAGCAACCAGCGCACCCAGGACACCCTGGAAATGGCCCGCGCCGCCGGCGTGGCCCTGGAGCAGATCACCCAGTCCATCAGCCTGATCAACGAACGCAACCTGGTGATCGCCAGCGCGTCGGAAGAACAGGCCCAGGTCTCCCGCGAAGTGGACCGCAACCTGGTGAACATCCGCGACCTGGCCACCCAGTCGGCGGCGGGGGCCAACCAGACCAGTGCCGCCAGCCACGAGCTCTCGCGCCTGGCGGTGGATTTGAATGGGATGGTGGCGAGGTTCGTTATCTAAGTATTTGGAATACTGGCAAAAATGTGGGAGGGGGCAAGTCGAATCGTCGCACCGCCCCTCCCACATGTGTTTATTGTTTCCAAGCCCCTGGGTTGACCAGGTTCTTCGGTTTTTCACCCGCCAACGCCTGCAACAGATTGTCCACCGCACACGTGGCCATCGCCTCCCGCGTCTCATGGGTCGCCGAGCCGATATGTGGCGTCGCCACCACGTTGTTCAGACGCAGCAACGGTGAGCCGTGATCAAGCGGTTCCTTTTCGAACACATCCAACCCCGCCGCCCGAATCGTACGTTGCTGCAAGGCCTCCACCAGCGCGGCCTCGTCCACCACCTTGCCCCGCGAGATATTGATAAAGATCGTCTCCGGGCCCATCCGCGCAAATTGTTCGGCGCCGATCAGCTTTTCGGTTTCAGCCGTGAGCGGCAGGGTCAGGCAGACAAAATCGGCCTGTTGCAGCAAATCGTTAAGGCTGCGGTACTGCGCGCCAAAGCGCTGTTCCACCGCCGGCTTGGGCGAATGGCTGTGGTAGATCACTGGCATGCCAAAACCGAAATGCCCGCGCTGGGCCAAGGCTTCGCCGATGCGGCCCATGCCGATGATGCCCAGGGTCTTGCCATGCACGTCGCTGCCGAAGTGTGAGGGGCCGATATTCTTGTTCCACTGGCCGGCGCGCACCATGTCGGCCAGCTCCACTACACGCCGGGCGGTGGCCAGGATCAGCGCGAAGCCGGTGTCGGCGGTGGTTTCGGTGAGCACGTCCGGGGTGTTGCTGAGCAGGATGCCGCGCCGGGTCAGGTAGTCGATATCGTAGTTGTCGACCCCCACGGACACGCTGGCCACGGCCTCCAGTTGCGGTGCGAGATCCAGCAACCCGGCATCCAGGCGCAGGCTGGCACCGAGCAGGCCGTGGGCGTTGGGCAGTGCATCGCGCAGCTTGGCCAGGCCAGTCTCGTCCAGTGCGTCTATCAGGGTGACGTCGCACTGTTCATGCAGGCGCGCCATTAACGGTGCGGAGAGCTTCTTGTACAGAACCACAGATTTTTTCATGGGGTTTTCACCTTCAATTCGAGGGTCGAGATGGGCGCGCGTTCACGGTCACTGGCGCCGGGCTTGAGGAAAATCGTCAGCACCACCGACAGCATCAGCGCGCCGCTCATCAGCAGGTACGAGGCGCCGGGCGAGCCGGTGCTGCTATTGAGGTAGCCCACCAGGTAGGAGCCGCCGAACGAGCCGAGGGCGCCCATGCTGTTGATCAGCGCCATGGCGCCACCGGCGACGTTGGCGGGGAGGATTTCCGGGACGATGGCAAAAAACGGTCCGTACGGCGCATACATGCAGGCTCCGGCAATGACCAGCAGGGTGTAGGACCACCAGAAATGTTCGGCGCCCAGGGCGTAGGAGGCATAGAACGCGATGGAGGCAACCAGCAGTGGCGGCCATACGAAGCGTTTGCGCTTTTGCAGTTTGTCCGAGCCCCACGACACCGCCAGCATGGCGATCACGGCAGCGAGATAGGGCAGGGCCGAGAGCCAGCCGGCTTCGACCATGTCCATCTGCAGGCCTTTCTTGAGGATCGACGGCAGCCACAAGACGAAGCCGTACACGCCGATGCTCCAGCAGAAAAACTGCAGCGCCAGGATGATCACCTTGGGCGAACGGAACGCTTCGGCGTAATTCTTCACCGCCTTGATACCGACCTGTTCGGCGGCCAGCGCGCTTTCCAGGTCTTTTTTGTGCTGTTCGCTCAGCCACTTGGCATCTGCGGGTTTTTCATCCGCCAGTTTCCACCAGATAAACGCCCACAGCACCGCCGGCAGGCCTTCGATGATAAACATCCAGCGCCAGCTGAAATGCTGCACCAGGTAGCCGGACACCACCGACATCCACAGCATGGTCACCGGATTGCCGAGGATCAGGAAGGTGTTGGCCCGCGAGCGCTCGGCACGGGTGAACCAGTGACACAGGTACACCAGCATGGCCGGCATCACGGCGGCCTCGACCACGCCGAGCATGAAGCGAATGACGATCAGCATGTAGGCGTTGGACACCACGCCGGTCAGGGTGGCCAACCCGCCCCAGAGGATCAGGCTGACGAAAATCAGCTTCTTGACGCTGCGCTTCTGCGCGTAGATCGCACCCGGCACCTGGAAGAAGAAGTAGCCAAGGAAAAACAGTGCACCCAGCAATGACGACATACCGGGGGTGATCATCAGGTCCTCGGCCATCCCGGAGGCGGCGGCAAAGCCGTAGTTGGCGCGGTCCAGATACGCCAGGCTATAGGTGATAAAGACGATGGGCATGATGTACCACCAACGGCGGGTGGCGAGTTTCACGGTGTCCATAAGGTTGCTCCTGAGCTTGTTGTAGTTGTGGCAACAGGGTGTGGGTCAAGCGACGGATCGGGTGGGTAATTCGGAGCGGGTGGGCAAGCCTTCCATATCGCCGCGGCTTTGCACGGCGCGGCTGCCGATCCAGTTACCCCGTTGTACCGCCTCGGGGAAGCTGAGGTTTTCCAGCAGGGCGCTGATCATGCCCACCGCAAACCCATCGCCGGCGCCGACGGTGTCCACCACCTTGTCCACGCGCACGGCGGCGACAAAGCCCTGGTCCAGCTGGGTGCGGAAGTAGGCGCCGTCCGGGCCGAGCTTGATCGCCACGGTTTCGGCGCCTTGGTCGAGGTAGAAGGCGGCGATATCCGCCGGGTCGTCGAAACCGGTGAGCAGACGGCCTTCGCCCAGGCCCGGCAGGACCCAGTCGGCGAGACCGGCGAGGGCGTTGATTTCGCGGATCATCTGTTCCTGGCTGGTCCACAGCGACGGACGCAGGTTTGGGTCGAACGACACGCTGCCACCGGCTTTGCGCATCTGTGTCATCAACTCGCGGGACAGCTCGCGGGTGGCCTCGGACAAGGCCGGCGGAATGCCGGTGGCATGCAGATGGCGGGCCTGCAACAGCGCCGGGCTGATGGCCGCAGTGGACAAATGGCTGGCGGCCGAGCCCTTGCGGAAATACTCCACCTGCGGGTCATCGCCGGCTTCTTCGCGGGACTTGAGTTGAAAGCCGGTGGGGTGCGCCGGGTCGACCGCCACGTGCCGGCAATCCAGGCCTTCTTTTTTCAGCGTGTCGACCACAAAACGCCCGAGGGAATCATTGCCCACCCGGCTCAGCCAGGCGACGTTGAAGCCCAGGCGCGACAGGCCGATGGCGACATTGCTGTCGGCGCCGGCAATGCGTTTGTGAAACTGTGCCACCTGGGCCAGGTCGCCGGTCTGCTCGGCGACAAACATCGCCATGGTTTCGCCAAACGAGAGGATATCGATCTCAGACATGGGCATTCTCCCCACGGGGTTGGCCAAGGAGGGCGAGGGCTGCGACCTGTTGCGCGGTGACGTCGACCAGGTCATCGCCCTGCAACGGGAATTCCACCGCCCGTGTAATGCCTTGAGTCATGTGCGTGAGCAGTTGTTCCCACAGATGCAGGTCGGTGGCGCCGGGCGGCAGCGCCACCAGCTTGCCGTCCGCGCGACGGGCCACGGCCTTGCAGTGCAGATAGTCGACGTGCCGGCCGAGCAGGCGCGCGGCGGTCAGGGCGGACTGGTCCTGCCACTGCCAGTTGCCGATATCGAAGGTCATCTTCACCGGCAGGCCCAGGCGTTCGACCTCGGTGAAGAAGCGCTGCATCGGCTCAATGCGCCCGCCGTGCAGGGTCTGGTCGTTTTCCACCAAGAGCTTGACCGGATGGCGGGCGAGCAGGGCGTGCAGGCTTTCCAGGTCGTTGGTGTCGGTGAAGTAGCCGAGGGAGACTTTCAGCCAGCGCGCACCAAAGGCCTGGGCGCGGTCCAGGGTTGCGTTGAGGTCGGCATTCGGCTGGGCGCGGCCGGCGATCCACAATTCCAGAGGCGATGAGAACACACACTCCAGGCCTTGCTCGGCGGCAGCCTGGGCCAGTTGTGCAGGTTGCTCGCTGGTCAGCAGTTCTTCGCGCCACTCGATGCGCCGGGCACCGGCGGCGGCCAGCAATTCGACAAAACTCAATTGGCCTTGCTGGCGGACCAGGTCGGCGCCGTAGCTGGAAAGGCTGATGGAGACGGGGTATTTGTGCATTGTCGTTTACCTCTGAAACCGGTTTCATTTTTTGCGTTAAATATCTAATCGACTCTGCCTTAGCAGCTGCCGAGCCTTGGCGAGGCTGCGTTTGCGGTGTGTCAGGTACGCCGCCGACGCAGCCTCGCCAAGGCTCGGCAGCTGCTACGTGCAGGGGCGCTGGGTTGAGCCTCGGATGATCAACTGGGGCAAAAAGTCCAGGGTTCGGGTCGGTTCGGTGTCACCGCGCAAGCGCTTGAGCAGGCAGTCGAACGCACTGGCGCCAATCGCTTCGGTGGGTTGGGCGAGGGCGGTGATGCCGTTGCCCACCAGCGGGTACCAGTCCAGGTCATCCAGGGCGATCAGCCCCACGTCGTCGAACAGCTTGCAGTCCAGCGCCTTGAGCGCACGGGTGCAGGCCAGTGTGGCGACGCCGTTGGCACAGAACACCGCCTTGGGGCCGGGTTTGGCGAGAAAGGCTTGCAGGCGTTGTTCCAGCCCGTCATCGAGCGCCAGCACCGCGCCGGTCAGCGCCGGGCGCCGGGCGATTTCGCTCTTGAAGCTGTCCAGGCGCTCCAGCCGTGAACTGGTGCCATCGCAGGCCTCGCTCACCAGCAATACATCGCGATAACCCTGTTGTTCCAGATGCTCCACCGCCATGCGCACCGCCGCCGGGTTATCCAGCCCCACCAAGTCGCTGTGCAGCGGCTCGACCTTGCGGTCTACCAGCACCAGGGGCATTTCCCGCTGCAGTTCCAGCAATTGGTCGAGGTGATGGCCGAGGGTGTTCACGATCAGCCCTTCGATGTTGTACGAGCGCAGCGCCGCCAAATGCTGGCGCTCCTGCTCGTCATCGCGGTCGGTGTTGCACACCACCAGGCTGTAGCCATGCCGGCGGCAGGCGGTTTCGACGCCGTGCATCACGGCAATGGAGTAGGGGTTGCGGATATCGGCCACCAGCATGCCGATCAGGCGCGTGCGGCCACGTTTCAGCCCGCGGGCCATCTGGTTGGGGCGGTAGCCGAGCTGTTCGATGGCGTGTTCGATGCGCAGGGCGATGGCATCGGAGAGCAGGGCGCGGTCGTCGCCGATAAAGCGCGACACACTGGCCTTGGAGACGCCGGCGTGTTGGGCGACGTCGAGCATGGTGACGCGGGTGCGCTGGGCGGCGGAAAAAGGAGTCACGGTCGCAGGCCTTTCTTATTGGATGAGTCGGTTTCAGCCGTGGCTTGGCAGGCTGAAACCGGTTTCAGAAGACATCAACTCGCTCATTTCGTCAAGCGTCTCATGCCCTCGGCATCGCTTGATATCCGACAAGTGGCGATACCCACCTGTTAGTTCTGACAGTATTCGACGCCAGGCATTGAGCGTTTAATGAATACCAGACGCGCCGTGGCGGTGTGTGACATGGGTATGACGGGAGGCTCCGATGAGTGCTGATAAAACCCCCGGAAGTAGGCGGCTGCATAACGGCATTTTGCGCTTGGCCGATATTCGGGTGCCCATTCTGGACGATGTTGTCCCACCGATCATGGAGGGGTATATCCCTCACCAATATCTCGACAGCGACCTGGAAGTGGTGATCCCGGAACTGTGGGAGGATGCTGCGCAAGCCGGTGAGTTCAATATTGTCGAAATCGTTTGGTCGCGCAGTGGCGGTGAGGGTGTCGCGCCGTTCGAGGAGCGGTGGGATGGCCCGATTACCAAGGAATTCCCTTTTCCGATCAGTGTGTCGCGAGACTATCTGGAGAACGACGGCACAGTCCGCTTGGCTTATCGGATCACTGATGAAGGCGGTCTGCCGACTACGTCGGAGTTCCGGACCCTGGTGCTTGATCGGAGCCCACCCAACAATAACGTTACCCCTCCGTCCCCGGCTTTTCCGGTGGGGTTGATTGATGAAGGCTATCTGGCCACGCATCCAACCGTTGACCTGGTAGTGCCGCCCTACAACGGTCGTCGATCCTGGGACAGGATCTATTACTGGATTACGGACAAAAACCCGCCACCGGACACTGCGCCGAGTGGCTATGTAGAGTTTCCCTTCGAAGACACGCCCCTTGTCCTCCCTGTGCCTGGGGATTTGTTTCGCCTGTACCCCAACGGTACTCAGTACGTTCATATCCGGCTTCAGGACCGCTCCAGCAACCGCGGCCCCAGGTGTGAGCAGTCGCCTGTGGAAGTCCAGTTGTCGGCGGTTCCGTCTGATCTGCAGCCCCTTGTCATTCCTGCGATGGCGAGCGGCCTGATCAATCGGCATGACGCTCGGATCGGCGTAGTCGCCAAGGTGCAATACGACAATTGGCAAGCCGGTGACCGGGTCGCAGTCCGATGGGGGAAAACCGTGCTTACCCGCCAGTCCGTCCCCGAGTTGCCTTTCGATGTCGTCATCCCGTGGCCCAGGTTGATAGAGGATGGCCTGGGACTCGCAGAAGGCGTGGCCACTTACACCATTACCCGGTCCGGTAGCGACACGCCCACCCCGCCCAGCCCGCCGGCATTGATCCGCTGGGACTTCAGAGTCGCCGGGCAGGACCATCTCGATGCCCCCGCACTGCTCAACCTTAACCTGCCCAGGGTGACGGTATGGGGTGAAGGCTCCATGACTGAAAACCATATTGATAGGCGTGACGAGGGCAAGCGCGTGTATGCCAGTGTCCCGCTGTATCACCAACCGCGCACTGGCGAAGTATTGGAATTGTATTGGGGGGACTTTCCCAGCATGGATAACCCGATTGCGCACTATGTCGTCGATACCGATAAGGGTGATGCCGAGGGCGTGCGCGTGGAGTTCAGTGATATTCCGTGGGAAGTTATTGTCGGTGCCGGCAATGAGGAAAAGATGCAGGTGTACTACACGACGTTTAATGGCGTTAATGAACAGCTTTCCAACTTTACTGAAGTCAATGTCGATGTAGTGCCTCCCCTGGTCTTTCAGCGTGTCGAGTACCCCAGCGCCAATGACAACCTGTTTATTAACTGTGGCTCCAGCCCGGCGATGTGGGACCACATTCCCATTCGGATTCTTCCTGAGGGCGCCTTCAGGAAAGACGATGATCTTGTTGTGACATGGCAGGGCTATGAAGAGTTCGGAGGCGGTGGCAAGGCCATAACATTGACTGCGGACACCCTGACGCACCGCTTGACGGAGCAGCAGGCCCAAGAGGGATATACGTTCAAGCAATCCAACTATGAAGAAAAAATCAAACCGATCAGGTCACCGCACCCCAACAGTCCGGGGAGTTCGGTGGGCGTCACGTATACCTTGTGGCGTAAGAAAAGAATCATAGGCTCGTCAAGGGAACGCTACGCGAAGATTGACCAGAAGTACTCAGGAGGGAGTTACTGCGGTCCGGACGGAGAGGATTCGGCGGGCAAGTAGTGTAGGGCACTTTAAAGTGATGGCTGATATGAATTGCGGCGTTTGGTGGTGGCGATGAAGCAGCTGTGCGACTTGATGAGTGTCATGTGAGGCAATGGTTTATCCGGCTGTAAGAGTGACTTCAAGTGCAAAAGGAGAATACAGATGACTACGTTAAGTAAAAAGCAGAAGGCTGCCATTCAATCGCGCGAGGTTAATAAAGAACTCTTGTCCCGGCGTAGAGCAGGGGGCTTGGCGCTGCCTCTGCCTACCTTTGACTCTCTGAATGAAAACGGGTTGATTTTGGAGATCGATGCGAGAAAACCGCTTCCTGTAACGTTTGATATTTCAGAGTTGGCGGAGGAAGAAGATCTTGATCCGGCAACCACCCGACTCGATATACATATGCGCGGCAAAGGCTCCACGAATTGGGGGGCGGCGATGTATAGCGTGCAATTCCAAACCCCCACATTCCCTGATCGCCAGCCTATTGACGAACCCTTTATCCGGGACATCCCTGTCTCCCGGCTGACGGAAGGGCAGCATGAGATCGGCTACATCCTTCATGAAGGCGCATCCCCCACGCCGCTGAGGGTGGGGGCGCCCCTGGAGGTCGATCGCACCGAGCCCCTACGCCCCAACTATCCGCCTGCGCCCAGTTTTCCGGGCTATTTGACAGATGAAATCACTGAGCAACATATTGAAGACAACCCGGACGGTCTGGTGTGCACCTTTCCGGATGCTCCGGGTGGTGCCGAGTTGGGCGTTAGCATCGCCGTGTATTTTTCTCCCGACTTCTCTTCACAATTGTCTGAGCCGATCGACACCTATCCCATAACCGCTGCGTTGAGTTTTACCGTGCCGTGGGCGTTGATTACCGGCAACCGCGCGGGACTCAACTACCTGTTTTACCAATTGATCGATCTCGCCGGCAACATCAGCAAAGACTCAGCCCCTGCGCGCGTTAAGTTGAATCTGACCGCTGAACCAGATCCCTTGGAAGCGTATGTACCTTTGGCGCTTCTGCCTGATGATGGCCTGCTTGACTTGGAGGACCTTTATGAGCCGACCGGGGTTTACGTCGCTATTCGCGAATATGCCAACAATCTGCCGACGATCGATGTAATCGAACTGACGCTCGGTAGCCAGCCGCCACAGCGTTTCGCGGTTAATTTTTATCTGCCCTTTCCGTTAATGCTTCCCGTCAGCAGGACCGCGCTTCTGGCCCATTACGGTACGAACACAGGTGAACTGGATACCTCAATTGATTATTTTATCGACCGTAACGGCAGTCCATTCGATGCGCCTACCCATGACATCAAAATTGATTTTTCCGCGCCAGGTCCCACGCCTGGAACCGACCCGGAGAATCCGCTGCTCAATCCCGTGCTGGTCTACGGCTCTGATCCAGACGCGGAAAACCAGCTGACCGAAGATGACTTCGAGAAGGAAGCTACGGTTGAAATCGTACTGTGGGACACGCCTATTCCGGCGCCAGGCACGGTGCTGAGGGGGTATTGGGGCAGTTTTGAATATGCGTTCGACGTTGTGCCGATCACGACCGAAGGACCGGGGGATACCGTTTCAATGAGCGTACCCTGGTCGATAATTCGTGCTGTCGGTAACGGTATAGTCAACGTCTTCTACACGCTGGAGTGGGCGACCAACGACAACATCCAGCGCTCTGCGCCACAGCCGGTGGTTGTCAATGCCAATAAGGTCGTACTGGAGCCGGCAACCTTTTCCAAGGCGACCACATTCTGGTCGTGTACCGATCTCAATCGCACGACGTTTGCGGGCACTGTCAGGGTTCCCGGAAATATGACTTACTTCAGGGAGTTTATGGTGATCCGCTGTGAGGTGCGGGTGTTCAGCGATATCACCGGCGATAGCCAGCTGGGCGAGACCACGACGATCCACTCACCGCCATTGACGCCAGACATGGTGGCCAACGGATTCACTATAACTGTCCCCTATGCTGTCATACGGCCAGCGGTCCGGAACTCGGCGGACTTTCACTACTTCGTTCCCATCCCCGGAGAGGGAGAGCAACCCTCCGTGAGAGCGTGGACCCGCACTCGGTTCACGGACTTGAATGGCGTGTTCTGCGAAAATCAACCCCCTACCACCCAAGAGGATGGCGTGGCCTAAAAAGTCTACGGGGGGTGTTTGCGCACCCCTCGGTTCCAATATCCCAGTGCACACGCTCATGGGGCAAGCATTCATTCATACAGATAGATTGGGATTAGTCCTACATATGCAGGTAATTCCAATCTGTAGTTTTGCGGCCTTGAGTGGCCTGGCTCCAACCCTCTGGAAATAGGCCGAACCGTTCCGTCGCGGAATGTCTGTTGAATGAGTGGTGTGTTGTGAATATCAATTCGTTTTTCAAGTTAAAACCGTTAGTTGCAATGATGCAGGTGCCGTCTGTTGTAACGTTATTGTTTCTGGCACCTGGGGCCCATGCCAGGCTCATCGAGAATGGCACTGAAACCATTGACCATGACGCCTATATCGATACGTTTGAGCTGCAAAATGCCACGCTCAACGTAATAGACGGACGGACACTGGACGTTTATGCCAATGCTTCGAGCCTGAATGTCAGCCAGAACAGCTTGATCATGGGCACTGTCGTCGCCCAGGGCGGCTCGAATGTGAATGTAGGCGCCAGTCGCGTCACCGCTTCCGGCGCGTTCCAGACCGGCATCACTTTGCTCAGCAGCACAGCACAGATCAACGACAGTGTGATTTCCAGTGCTGACTACCATGGGATGCTGGTCGGTAAATTTACTACCTCAACCCAGGCGTCCACGGCAACCGCAAACGGCAGTGTCATCGTGGGCGCAACCGGTGGTGCCGCCGTTACCGGCGGTAGCCTGCTGGAAACCGTAAATAGCCAGGTAGTCGGTACCGGCGCGGACAGTTTCGGGTTGAGCCTGCAGAGCGCCACGGCGCGTGCCTATCAAAGCAACATCACTGGTGGGCGCAACGGCGTGGAAATGTCTTATGACCGATATGCGCCGGGGGCCAATACGCTGCTTCTGGACCAAACCCACGTGACCGGCGTCACCGGTGCTGCGCTGCTGGTACAGGGGGCCAGGGGCCAGGGCGCCGTGGCGGATATTGTGGTACGCAATGGCTCGACCCTTACCGGCGGCAATGGCCATTTGCTGGAAGTAAAAGGCAACTCCACGGCGAACATGAGGGTCGAGAACAGCTGGCTTCAAGGTGACGTCATTGTCGAGTCCGGCAGCCAGGCTCATCTCAAGCTTAATGATCGGGCCTCATTGATCGGCCGCATGGAGAACGTTTCATCCCTGGAAGTAGGTGATGAGTCCCTGTGGATCATGACCGGCCATAGTCAGGTCGGCGATCTGAGACTGGCCGACGGCGTGGTCAAGTTCGGCGACGATGACGCTTTTTATCGGTTGGACCTGGAGCGCCTGTCGGGCCAGGGCACCTTTGCGATGGGCACTGATTTTGCCCGGGGCCTGACTGACTTTTTGAATATCAGCGGTGAGGCCACCGGTCATCATGGCCTGTTGCTCGCCAGTAGCGGTGCAGAGCCCGGCAATCCTGGCGCGGTGCATATCGTCCATACCGGTGGCGGTGACGCGCAGTTCGAGTTGCTGGGCGGGGCGGTGGATGTTGGGGCCTGGTCTTATGGACTCAAGCAGGAAGGCAACGATTGGTTCCTCGACCCGAACAATCGTACCGTCAGCCCAGGTACCCGCTCGGTACTGGCGTTGTTCAATACGGCGCCGACCGTGTGGTATGGCGAAATGACCTCCCTGCGCAGCCGCATGGGAGACCTTCGCTATAGCGGTGTCGAAGCCGGCGGTTGGCTGCGTGCCTACGGCAATAAGTACGAAATCAGCGGTGGGGACGGCGGAGCCTACGATCAAAACCAGCGCGGTTTCTCTCTGGGTGCCGATACACCGGTAGGCGACGGGCAATGGTTGCTGGGGGTGATGGCCGGTCACAGTACTTCCGACCTGGATCTCAGCCGGGGTACCTCGGGTACGGTGCAGAGTTACTATGCGGGCCTGTATGCCACCTGGCTGGATGAAGAGAGCGGGTATTACTTGGATGGGGTGGTCAAGGCCAACCGCCTGAACAACAATGCCAAGGTCGGTTTGAGTGACGGCAAGCAAACCAAAGGTAACTACAGCACCAATGCGCTGGGTGCGTCCGTGGAGGTCGGTCGTCATATCAAACTCGACGATGACTTCTTTGTCGAACCGTTCGCCCAGGCCTCCGTGGTGACGGTACAAGGCAAGAGTTATCGCCTGGACAACGGCCTGAAAGCCAAGAACGATCACACCGACTCGGTACTGGGCAAGTTGGGCGTAACGGTGGGGCGTGACTTCGTACTGGACGATGGCAGCGTGCTTCAGCCGTACTTGCGCGCCGGCGTGGCCCATGAATTTGTCAAGAACAACAAAGTCATGGTCAACAACCAGACATTCGACAATAACCTCTCAGGTTCCCGCATCGAAGTGGGAGCGGGGTTCTCGGTCTCGTTGTCCCAGAACCTGCAGGTGCATGCCGACTTCGACTACGGCCAGGGCAAGCATGTTGATCAACCGTGGGGGGCGAATGTCGGCGTGCGCTATAACTGGTAATCCGACAGTGGCGGTACGCTTTAAACAGGTTTAACAAAACGCCCCGGATCCGGGGCGTTTTGTCAGGACTCATCTGAGGTATTTTTTGTGTTGAACAGGATTTGCATATTTATTTCGTTGCCGTGGATATCCAGGAGGTCAACGTCGAGTGCGCCGTTGACAGTACTGTCGTTCGGGTCGTGAAAAAACTCGATGGTACCCTGGTGTGCCTCATAAGCCGGGACGGGCGTGTCGTTGACGGTCAAGAGAATCACCGAGTATCGAGAGGGGGATTGGGTGTCTGGAATTGAATAACGACCGGACGGCAAGTCTTCGCTGTGGTATTTGAAAATCACCCTTTGTCTCGATGTTTCACCCGGTGGGATTTTCATGGCGCCTTCAGTCAGCCAAAAGTGGTTTCTCCATTCGTGCTCAATAAAGTCTGCCTTGAAATCCTTACTTCCAATTTTGCCTTGAAAATAACTCCCAGTAGTTTCTTGGCGTTTTGCTTTTCGAGCGGTTGCAGTGGCCATGATTGAGTTCTCCTGCGATGGGTTGTGTCCGTGTGGGTGAAGAGCGCGGTAATTGGGCGTGTTTGTTGAGGCAGTGGATAATTTCAGGGACAGGTTGTCGACCACGAGGAAGGTCTCGCCCAGAATCCGTAGCGTGAACTCCGGTATGCCTTCCGGAATGGTCAACGAGTAGGTGTAAGTGTCCCAGGCACCGTCGCCGCGAAGTTCTATTTGCTGCACGTTGTCCGGTGTGAGCTCGAATATTGCGAATCCATGACCGCCTGAGGGGGTCATTGCCTCAATGGAAAAATCGTAGGTTTGTCCTGGCGTGACGGTAATCACCTGCTCAATGAATCCACCCAGGTTTGCCTGGCACCTGTTGTCATGGATCGAGACCGATCCAGGAGGAATTTCCGTGATACTCCAATCCTTGCTGTTTTCGGCAAAATCACCATTTTGAATCAATTCGATGGGGATGACGGTGCCTTCATCTTCCACCAGCCTGACGTTATCGAACCACACATCCCCGGCGTCACCGATCAGTTGTACGGTGATACCGGTCGTGCCTGCGGGGGTGTTGAACGTGATCGATCGGTGGGTCCAGCCGTGGTTCCCCGTCAGCCCGATGGATTCACTTGTATCCGACGGTCGAAATGTCAGCCGGGCAGAACCGGCACCCTCATGGGTAATCAACGTATAGGCACTGAAGGTGTAGGAGGTGCCGCCGGAAGCAGGCACCTCCTGTTCCGCGCGTCCCGTGGCAGTGATGATGCAGTGTTGACGTGAAAAATCCACCCGGCCTGGAGCGGTGGCCGTGGCGGTCCAGGAGGTCCCGTGCCTGGCGAAGGTGCCATTTAGAACCAGATTATTGATCATCGGTTGTTCTGACATGAATCAACCCCCGCGCCCTTTAAATGGGTTGCTGTGGTGTGCGACTCAATTCAGCGCCATCTGCGCCGAACGCACAACTGTCAGAACTAACAGGTTCCCCGTGCCATTCGTCGGTTGTCTACGCCGGGTGCCACATCCCCAGCCAGGCAGACGCCAGCAATAGGATCGCCATGCATCGATTGAAGCGTTGCATGGCCTTGGCCGACCCCACTAAGCGGGCGGAGCCTGCGCCCAGCAACGCCCACATCCCAAGACATGGCAGGGAAACCGCAAAAAACACCAGGGACAAGGCCAACACCCGCGCCTCACGCCCCTCTCCCTGCCCGGCAAACACACTGACCACCGCCAACGCCATCATCCACGTCTTCGGATTGACCAGTTGCAGGCTGGCCGCACCGAGCAGGCCCAAGCGTTTCTGTGGGGCATCGGTGTCAATGGCCTGGGCCGGCGCGCTGAATATCTGCCAGGCGAGGTAACTCAGCCAGGCGATACCGATCCATTGCATGGCGGTTTGCACTTGCGGCAGATGGACCAGTGATTCGCCGATGCCTGAACCGACTGCCAGCACGATCCCCGCCGCACCGGCGCACGCCCCGAGGATGATCGGCACGGCTGCCCGCAGGCCATGACGCGCGCTGTTGCTGAGTACGAGGATATTGGTGGGCCCGGGGGTGATGGAGGCAACGAAGGCGAATAACAGGAAGGGCAGGAAGGTGGATGGCATACAGGCGGACTCCAATGAACAGATCAGGGCTGTCCATCTTCACAAGCCTGTGGCTTACCTGTCTGGAAGGTTTGAGCAGCGCTTGCGGTAGGCCGCCGGTGTCAGTCCATAGGCGCGCACGAACCAGCGGCCCAGGTGACTTTGATCGGCAAAACCCAGGGCCATTGCTACGTCGGCCGGTTGCTCGCCCCTGGCCAATGCGTGCCGGGCGCGGGCCAGGCGCAATTGCACCAGGTAAGCGTGGGGCGGCAACCCAAAGGCGCTCTTGAACGCGCGGCTCAGGCGGAAGCGGTCGACGCCACAGGCCAGGGCCAGTTCGTCCATGCCGACATCGTGATGCAGGTGGGCGTGCAGGTACTCCCGGGCCTTGTGAGCCACCTGCGGCAGGCGTGGGTCTTCACGGTAACGGCTGCGCCAATACAGTTGGCCGGTGAGGTGTTCGAGCAATTGGTCCATGGCGCGCTGGCGCACGATGCGCAGTTCGCCGCTGTGCAGCGTCTGGAAGGCCTGGCTGGTGACCAGGGCCAGGCGCGGGTCGCTGGTCAAGGTGGTGGCGAAGCTCAATTGACTATGGGGCGGCGCCTCTTCGAACACCGCACTCACTTCTCGCGCCAGCCACTGCGGGTCGAGGTACAGCATGTGGTAGGTAAAGCCGTCCGGCGTGGGCGCGTCGCCGTCATGCAATTCACCGGGCTCCACCAGGAACACCTGGCCGGGCACGCTGTTGTGGCGGGCGCGGCGACAGTTGAACTGCTGCACGCCTTGTTCGGTGACGCCGACCAGATAGCTGTCATGCCAGTGGGGGTCATAGGCGTGACCCTCGAAATGCGCGCGCAGGGTCTCGATGCCGGTGTCGGCGTCCTGGGACAGATCGATCCAATTATGCGCAGCCATAAAACACCGGGACGGAATGTGTAAGGGTATTAGCGCCCAACGGCACCAGGGCGTCTAGAAGGTTTGTGCAGCCTAGCCGAACAGCCCGGCGGCGATGTTGATCGAGAACCCCAGGATCGCCGTATTGAACAGAAAACCGATCAGCGATTGCCCCAGCACTACCTTGCGCATGCCGCGGGTGGCGACGCCGACGTCAGAGGTTTGCACGGCCACGCCGATGGTGAAGGAGAAATACAGGAAGTCCCAGTAGTTCGGCGTCAACAGTCCTTCGGCAAAACGCAACGCCGGTTCCTTGCCGTTCCAGGTGTAATACAGGCGGGCGTAATGCACGCTGAAAATCACCCCGATCAACAGCCATGAACCGATCACCGTCAGCCCGGTAAACCCGTAGTGCAGCAGGCGCTCGGAAGTGGCCAGGTCTTTGCTGCCCACCAGTTCGAAGGTGATGGTGGCGAGGCTCGCGATGGCGGCGATGCACACCGTGAACAGCACCAGCCCGGCGTTTTCGTCCTCGATTTCGGCGATGCGCTTCACATCGTCGGCCCTGGCACGGCTGGTCAACCACAGCATCAGTACCAGGTAGGTCCAGACCCCGGCGTTCCAGCCGATGAGGATTTTGCTGGCGAGGGTGTCGGCCGGCGCCAGGATGCCGACGGCAAGGCCGAGCACAGCGGCGGCGGAGAGGCGAGGGTGGGTACGGGCTAGAAAAGGCATGGCAGCTCACAGATGGTTACCTGTGAGCACCTTAGCGCATTTTTGTTGTGGCAAGCGGGCCCGCCACCGTTACAGTGTCCCCCAAAAAGCCTTAGCGCTTTTTGCGCACCAGCTTCATGACCACCACAAAGAACACCGGCACAAATACCACCGCCAGGGTCGCGGTGATCATCCCGCCGATTACCCCGGTACCAATCGCCTGCTGGCTCGCCGAACTGGCACCGGTGGCAATCGCCAAGGGCACCACGCCGAGGATAAACGCCAGCGACGTCATGATGATCGGGCGCAACCGGAGTCGTGCGGCTTTCAGGGTGGCGTCGATGAGGTCTTCGCCCTGGTCATACAGGTCCTTGGCGAACTCGATGATCAGGATCGCGTTCTTCGCCGACAAGCCGATGATGGTGATCAGGCCGACCTTGAAAAACACATCGTTGGGCATGCCCCGCAAGGTCACCGCCAGCACCGCGCCGAGCACGCCCAACGGCACCACCAGCAACACCGACGTCGGGATCGACCAGCTTTCATACAGCGCCGCCAGGCACAGGAACACGATCAGCAGCGACAGCCCCAACAGTATCGGCGCCTGTGAGCCGGACAAACGTTCCTGCAGCGACAACCCAGTCCACTCCTGGCCCAGGCCTGCCGGCAATTGGCTGACCAGGCGCTGGATTTCCTCCATCGCCTCGCCGGTGCTGTGGCCGGGTGCGGCCTCGCCGGAAATGGCGATGGCAGGGTAGCCGTTATACCGCGTCAGTTGCGCCGGGCCCTGGGTCCATTTGGCTTCGACAAACGCCGACAGCGGTACCATCTTTCCATCCTTGTTGCGAACGTGGATCTTCATCAAATCCGCCACCTGGCTGCGCTGGTCACCTTCAGCCTGCACCACCACGCGCTGCATGCGGCCCTGGTTGGGGAAGTCGTTGATATAGGCCGAACCGATGGCCGAAGACAGCACATTGCCCACATCCGCAAACGAGACGCCCAGCGCGTTGGCCTGTTTGCGGTCGACTTCCAGCTGCACTTGCGGCGCCTCGGCCAGGGCGCTTTCGCGCACGTTGGCCAGGATCGGGCTTTTTCCGGCGGCGTCGAGCAGTTCGGTACGTGCCGCCATCAAGGCTGCATGGCCTACACCGCCGCGGTCCTGCAGGCGGAACTCGAAACCGCTGGAGGTGCCCAGGCCATCCACGGGAGGCGGCAGGACCGCATAGGCGATCGCGTCCTTGAGCTCGCTGAAGGCCATGTTGGCGCGGTCGGCAATCGAGGCGGCGGAGTCATCGCTGCCGCGTTGCGACCAATCCTTGAGCGTGGTAAACGCCAACGCCGCGTTTTGCCCGGAACCGGAGAAGCTGAAGCCCATGATCATGGTGGTGTCGCCCACCCCAGGCTCGCCGGCGTTATGCGCTTCGATCTGTTCGGCCACCTGCACCGTGCGGTTCTTGCTCGCGCCGGGCGGCAGCTGGATGTCGGTGATGGTGTAGCCCTGGTCTTCCACCGGCAGGAACGAGGAGGGCAGGCGGCTGAACATCAGCCCCAGGCCCACCAACAGCACCAGGTAGATCAGCAGGTAACGGCCGCTGCGCTTGAGGGCATAGGCGACCCAGCCTTCGTAACGGTCGGTGAGCTGCTCGAAGCGCTTGTTGAACCAGCCAAAGAACCCGCCCTTGGCATGGTGCTCGCCCTTGGCAATCGGCTTGAGCAGCGTGGCGCACAGGGCTGGGGTCAAGGTCAAGGCGAGGAAGGCCGAGAACAGGATCGAGGTGGCCATCGACAGCGAGAACTGCTGGTAGATCACCCCCACCGAGCCGGCCATGAACGCCATCGGCAGGAATACCGCGACCAGCACCAGGGTAATGCCGACGATGGCGCCGGTGATCTGGCCCATTGCTTTCTTCGTCGCGTCCTTGGGCGACAGCCCCTCGGTGACCATGATCCGTTCGACGTTCTCCACCACCACGATGGCGTCATCCACCAGGATGCCGATGGCCAACACCATGCCGAACATGGTCAGCACGTTGATCGAGAAGCCCAGCAACAGCATGGTGGCGAAGGTGCCCATCAGCGCGATCGGCACCACCAGCGTCGGGATCAGGGTGTAGCGCACGTTCTGCAGGAACAGGAACATCACCGCGAACACCAGGGCCATGGCTTCGAGCAGGGTGTAGACCACCTTGGTGATCGAGACCTTGACGAACGGCGAGGTGTCGTACGGGATCTTGTACTCCACATTGGCCGGGAAGTAGCGCGACAGCTCGTCCATCTTCGCCCGTACCAGGGTCGCGGTGTTCAGCGCATTGGCCCCAGGCGCCAGTTGCACGCTTACGGCGGTGGACGGCTTGCCGTTCAGGCGCGTGGAGAACTGGTATTCCTGGCTGCCCACTTCTACCCGCGCCACATCGCCGATGCGCACGGTGGAGCCGTCCGGGTTGGCCTTGAGCACGATATCGGCGAATTCCGCCGGCGTGGACAGCTGGCCCTTGACCAGGATCGCGGCGGTGATTTCCTGGGTCCTGGTACCCGGCAAGTCACCGATACTGCCGGCCGAAACCTGGGCGTTCTGTGCGCTGATCGCCGCATTCACGTCGGCCGGCGTGAGGTTGAAGCCGATCAGTTTCTGCGGGTCGATCCAGATGCGCATGGCGCGTTCGGCACCGTACAGCTGGGCCTTGCCCACCCCGTCCAGGCGCTTGAGCTCGTTCATCACGTTGCGCGCCAGGTAATCGCTGAGCGCCACGTCGTCGAGCTTGCCGTCGCTGGAGGTGAGGGTCACCAGCAGCAGGAAGCCGGCGGAGACTTTCTCCACCTGCAAACCCTGCTGTGTCACGGCCTGGGGCAGGCGCGGCTCCACCGCCTTGAGACGGTTTTGCACATCGACCTGGGCCATTTCCGGGTGGGTGCCGGGCTTGAACGTGGCGGTAATCGTCGCCGAGCCGAGGCTGCTCTGGGATTCGAAATACAGCAGGTGATCGGCGCCGTTGAGCTCCTGCTCAATCAGGCTGACCACGCTTTCATCCAGGGTCTGGGCCGAGGCGCCCGGGTACACCGCGTAGATTTCCACCTTCGGCGGGGCGACGTTGGGGTACTGGGCCACCGGCAACTGCGGGATGGCCAGCAAGCCGGCCAGCAGGATAAACAGGGCGACCACCCAGGCGAAGATCGGGCGGTCAATAAAGAACTGCGGCATTGTCAAAGATCCTTATTGGCCGGAAGCCTGGGCAACGGGTGTGGGGCTGTCATCGACCTCGACTTTTTCACCGGGGCGCGCGTGCTGCAGGCCTTCGACGACGATACGGTCGCCGGGCTTGAGGCCATGGCTGACCACCCAGCGGTCGTCGATCACCGCACCCAGTTCCACCGGCTGCTGGCTGACGGTCTGCTCGGCGTCGAGCAGCAGCACCATGGGGATGCCGGCGCTGTCGCGGGTGATGGCGCGTTGCGGCACGCTGATGCCTTGTTTGTCGACGGCTTGCTCCAGGCGTACCCGCACGAAGCTGCCGGGCAACAGGTCGAGGTCCGGGTTGGGGAACTCGCTGCGCAGGATGATCTGCCCGGTGCCCGGGTCGACGCTGATCTCGGCGAACAGCAACTTGCCCGGCAGCGGGTAGAGGCTGCCGTCGTCCTGGATCAACGTGGCCTTGGCCTGGTCCTGGCCGACCTGCTTCAAGCTGCCGGCGCGGAAGGCGCGGCGCAGGTCGTTGAGCTCGCGGGTGGACTGGGTGAGGTCGGCGTGGATCGGGTCCAGTTGCTGGATGATCGCCAGGGGCGTGGCTTCGTTCTGGCCTACCAGTGCCCCTTCGGTCACCAGGGCGCGGCCGATGCGTCCGGAAATCGGCGCGGTCACGGTGGCATAGCCCAGGTTCAACCTGGCGCGCTCGACGGCGGCCTTGTTGGCGGCGACTTCGGCGTTGGTCTGGCGCAGGTTGGCGCGGGCGTTGTCGTAGTCCTGGCCGCTGATGGCATTGCCTTCCACCAGTTGGCTGTAGCGCTGCTCCTGCAGGCGCGCCTGGAACGCATTGGCCTCGGCCTTGCTCAGGTTGGCCTGGGCGCTGTCCAGGTCAGCCTTGAACGGTGCCGGATCGATGCGAAACAACACGTCGCCCTGTTTGACGTCATGGCCTTCCTTGAAGACCCGTTGCATCACCACCCCGGCCACCCGTGCGCGCACTTCGGCAATGCGTGGCGCGGCGATGCGTCCGCTCAATTCGCTGGTGATGGAGAGGGGCTTGGCCTCAAGGGTTTCGATGCGCACTTTGGCCAGGGGCATTTGCGGCGCTTCGTCGGCCGATTGGTCACAGGCACTCAGGGCCAGCATCAGGGCCAACAGGCAAAATGGCGCAAACAGATTCTTCGACATGCTCTTATCCCAATATTGACTGGCGCATCCTAAGGGCACCGGCGCTGTGGTGCTGTGAAGCTATGTAGGTCGTCTGTGAAGAAATGTAAGGTGCGGCGCGCGGGGCGCCGAGGGCGTATATCCTTGCACAATCCTGCAACACACCAACAAACCGCATTATTTGGAAACACCATGCCCAACATCCTCCTGGTGGAAGACGACGCCGCACTCTCCGAGCTGATTGCCAGCTACCTGGAACGCAACGGCTACCACGTCAGTGTGCTCAGCCGTGGCGACCACGTCCGTGAGCGCGCGCGCCTCGACCCGCCGGACCTGGTGATCCTCGACCTGATGCTGCCCGGCCTCGACGGCCTGCAAGTGTGCCGCCTGCTGCGCGCCGACTCGGCGGGCCTGCCGATCCTGATGCTCACTGCCCGCGACGACAGCCACGACCAGGTGCTGGGCCTGGAAATGGGCGCCGACGACTACGTGACCAAACCCTGCGAGCCGCGTGTGCTGCTGGCGCGGGTGCGCACCTTGCTGCGGCGCAGCAGTTTGTCCGAGCCCCAGGTGGCCAATGACCAGATCCTGATGGGCAACCTGTGCATCGACCTGTCGGAACGCACGGTGACCTGGCGCGAACAGGCGGTGGAGTTGTCCAGCGGCGAATACAACCTGCTGGTGGTGCTGGCCCGGCATGCTGGCGAAGTGCTCAGCCGCGACCAGATCCTGCAACGGCTGCGCGGTATCGAGTTCAACGGCACCGACCGTTCGGTGGACGTGGCCATTTCCAAGCTGCGCCGCAAGTTCGACGACCACGCCGGTGAAGCGCGCAAGATCAAGACCGTGTGGGGCAAGGGCTACCTGTTCAGCCGTTCCGAGTGGGAATGCTGATCGATGTTTCGTGTGCTGCTACGTCTTTACCTGATCACCATCGTCACCTACAGCGCGGCGATCTTCCTGATTCCCAAGCTGGTGATCCAACTGTTCGAACACCGCTACCTGGACTACAACGTCGAGCAGTCACGGGGCATGCAGAAGCTGATCGTCAAGCAGTACCTGCGCGCGCCGGTGGAGCGCTGGTCCCAGGTGACCGAGCAACTGGGCAGTGACTTCGCGCCCCTCAAAGTGCAATTGCTGTTGCGCCAGGACGCGAGCTACACCACGCAGGAAGCCAAACTGCTGGAGCAGGGCAACCCCGTGATTCACCTGGGGGAGTTTGGCTGGATGGAGGACATCAGCTCGCCGCTCAACGAGCAGTTCGTGGTCAAGCTGACCATTCCGCCAGACCCGCTGGACATGAACCTGTTGTACTGGTCGATGAACGTGCTGATCGGTGCGGCGTTGCTGGCCTGCCTGCTGTTCTGGCTGCGTCCGCACTGGCGCGATCTCGAACGCCTGAAAAGCACCGCCACGCAACTGGGCAAGGGCAACCTGGCCGAGCGCACGCACATTCCGCCCAGCTCCAATATCGGCAGCCTGGCGTCGGTGTTCGACACCATGGCCGACGACATCGAACACCTGCTCAACCAGCAACGCGACCTGCTCAACGCGGTCTCCCACGAACTGCGCACACCCCTTACACGCCTGGATTTCGGCCTGGCCCTGGCGCTGTCGGAGGACTTGCCGGAGGCCAGTCGCGAGCGCCTGCATGGCCTGGTTGCGCATATTCGCGAGCTGGATGAATTGGTGCTGGAGTTGCTGTCCTACAGTCGCCTGCAAAACCCGACGCAATTGCCCGAGCGTGTGGAGGTGGTGCTCGATGAATTTATCGACAGCGTGTTGGGCAGCGTCGATGACGAGCTGGAAAACCCCGAGATCGTCATCGATGTGGCACTCGACTGCGCTGTGGAACGCTTCAGCCTCGACCCGCGCCTCACCGCCCGTGCCTTGCAGAACCTGTTGCGCAATGCCACGCGTTACTGCGACAAGCGCATTCAGGTGGGCGTCAAGGTCTGCGCCAAAGGCTGTGAAATCTGGGTGGATGACGATGGCATCGGCATTCCGCTGGACCAGCGCGAGCGTATCTTCGAGCCCTTTTACCGACTCGACCGCAGCCGCGACCGCTCCACCGGTGGCTTTGGCCTGGGCCTGGCCATCAGCCGGCGAGCCCTCGAGGCCCAAGGTGGCACCCTGACCGCACTGGCCTCGCCGTTGGGCGGCGCACGGTTCCGGGTGTGGTTGCCCACGGCTGCCGATTAGAAAATCTCCCGGGGAAGGCGCACACTGTGCCCCCGCTTTACCCGAGGAGAGATTGGCAATGACTGGTGTCCACACGTCTGCTCAACAAGGTTTCTCTACCCAGGCCGTCACTTACGCCCAAGGCCGGCCGAATTATCCCAGGCAGCTCACCGGTTGGCTCACGGATGTGCTCGGCGTCGATGGGCACTCACGGGTGATCGACCTGGGCGCCGGCACCGGCAAGTTCACGCGCCTGCTCAGCACCCTGGCGCCGACGTTGATCGCCGTCGAACCGGTGCAGGCCATGGGTGCGCAGTTGACCCGGCTGTTGCCGGATGTGCGCCTGGTCAACGGCACCGCCGAAGCCATCCCCCTGGAAACCGCCAGCGCCGACGCGGTGGTCTGCGCGCAAGCCTTTCACTGGTTCTCCACCCAGGCCGCGCTGGCGGAAATCCACCGCGTGCTCAAGCCCGAAGGGCGCCTCGGGCTGGTGTGGAATGTGCGCGATGAGTCGGTGGACTGGGTGGCGGCGATCACCGCGATCATCACGCCCTACGAGGGTGACACCCCGCGTTTTCACTCCGGACGCTGGCGTGAAGCCTTCGACGGCAAGTACTTTTCAGTCCCCGAAATGACCTGTTTCCCCTATAGCCACGTCGGCAGCCCACAGGAAGTGATCATGGATCGCTTCCTCTCCGTGAGCTTTATTGCTGCGTTGCCCGAGGCTGAAAAAGCCCTCGTGACCGAGCAGTTGCGTGGCTTGATCGCCAGCCATCCAGCCCTGAAGGGCCGCGACACGGTGGCGTTTCCTTATCAGACCCAGGCGTATGTCTGTCGTCGACTGCCATAAAAGGCATAAAGTCAGATCATATTGATATAAGTCGTTATAAGAAAAATCGCTATCCTGCGGCCAGAAATTTATAAGGCCGCGGGTAGCGTTGATGGAAGTGGGTAACTTTGGTTTTGTAATTGCGGGCCTGATCGTTGGTTTTATCGTCGGCATGACCGGTGTCGGCGGGGGCTCCTTGATGACCCCGATCCTGTTGTGGTTCGGCATCAACCCGGCCACGGCCGTGGGCACTGATCTGCTGTACGCGGCCATCACCAAATCCGGTGGCGTGCTGGTCCACAGCAAGAACAAGAACATCGACTGGACCATCACCGGCTGGCTGACCCTGGGCAGCGTGCCTGCGGTGTTGCTGACCCTGTGGTTCCTCGCCAGCCTGCACACCGACCCCAGCGCCATGAACGCGGTGATCAAGCAGGCCCTCGGCGTGGTGCTGCTGCTGACCGCCCTGGCGATCCTGTTCAAGCAACGCCTGCTGGCGTTCGCCCAGCGCCACGCCGGCGATCACTACCATATGAACCCGCGCAACCTGAATGCCCTGACCGTGGTGACCGGTGCGGTGCTGGGGACCATGGTTGCGCTCACCTCCATCGGCGCCGGCGCCCTCGGTACGGTCGCGCTGTTTATCCTCTATCCGTTCCTGGCCACGCGCCGCCTGGTCGGCACCGAGATCGCCCACGCCGTGCCCCTGACCCTGGTGGCGGGCCTGGGCCATGCCGGCATGGGCAATATGGACTGGCACCTGCTGGGCTTCCTGCTGATGGGGTCGCTGCCGGGCATTTACTTCGGCAGCCACATGACCGGCAAGGTCCCGGACGGCGTATTGCGCCCGTGCCTGGCGATCATGTTGATGACCATCGGCTACAAATTGGCCTTTTGAGGCGCACACGGGATTCAACTACACAGGCAGGGGCCAAATGTGGGAGGGGGCTTGCTCCCGATAGCGGTGGATCAGTCAACTGATGAGGCGACTGACAAACCGCCATCGGGAGCAAGCCCCCTCCCACATTTTGACTGTGACCAACCTTGATTCAGGCTTTCGCCGGGCCATTGCCGATCTGCCACACAAACGGCGGCTCGGTGCCATTGATCACCCAGTCCCCCACGATCCGCGCCTTGTAGATCACCGGGTTGTGCGACGACACGGTCCGCGCATTGCGCCAATGGCGGTCGAGGGACTTGCCCTGGCGCACATCCGAGGCCCCCAGTGCGTTGAACAACTCACTGGTGGCGCGCTGGATCAGTTCCGACACCACCACCTGCGCCGTGGCTGACTCGATTTCGGCGGCCACGTTGGCTTCGCGCTCGACCCCCTCATCCCCACCGAAACGCGCCAGGTACGCCCGCTGTGCCGGTACCGCAGCCCTCAGCGCGCTGGCTTCGGCGGCGTAGACCAGGGCGGCGACTTCGCCCACCACCTGCTGGATCTGGGCATCCTGGCTGACGTGCTGGGCATTGCCATGGCTGTAGATGCGCTTGCGGCTGCGCACCTGGTGGGCCACATCGCGCAATGCGGCACGGCCGATACCGGCGAGGCTGGCCAGCAGGACAAGTTGGTAGAACGCGGTCTGGTATTTGAAGCGGGTCGCGAAATCGATGACGTTTTCCGCCTCCACCACCGCATCGGTAAAGCGCGAGGTGCCGCTGCCGGTGGTGCGCTGGCCAAAGCCGTCCCAGTCATCGCTGTGTTCCACGCCGGGCTGGCGCGCGCGGGTGGCGGCGATCACATCGCCGCCGGTGTCGCTGCGCTGGGCGTACACGTCGATCCAGTCGGAGAAAATACTGCCGGTGCTGTAGAACTTTTCACCGTTGAGTTTCCACTGCTCGCCGTCCGGGCTGACCTTGGTGACAACGTCGCCAATGGCCACGGTGCCGATTTCGGTCCAGGCGCAGCCGACGATGTCGCCGTCGACAAAGCGTTTGAACCACAGGTCGCGGCCGGCACTGGGCGGCGCATTCAGGCGGTCTTCGGCAAAGGCGAAATGCCCGCGCAGGGCCTGGGGCACGTTGGAGTCGGCCTCGGCCAGTTCGATCAGCAGTTCGAACAACTGCGGCAGCGAAGCACCGCCACCGCCATATTCCACCGGCACCCGCACCGCGCCGAAGCCGGCTTCCTTGAGCCACTGGATCGGCTCGTGGGGCAGGGCGCGGGTTTGTTCGCGCTCCACTGCGCCAGCGGCGATGCGCTGGAAAATCGGGCGAAAGCGCGCCGCCAGCGTGGGGTAGTCGACGCCGACAGACAACGGGTTGATAACGTGGTGTTCGGTCATGAGCAGGGCTCCGGGGCAGTGATCGGTTCAGGGAGTGATTGCACAGTCCGTGCCGGGTGCCAGGGCCAATGTTTACGGGGGATGCATGCTGTCTACTGTTGCCCTGGCAACAGCAAATCGACAAACCGTCGCAATCCCTGACATCGGCATTCAACGCCTCCCAGCCCTGAATACATGTCGCACCCCTTGTGGCGCGGGCGTTTGCCTCCGCCTGGCACGCTTGCTGCTCCACACCTCGGTACATTCCTTTATGCGAGGTACCGTTCGATGAGTCAGCAAGCCGTGAAATTTGCCTATTGGGTGCCCAACGTCAGCGGTGGGCTGGTGGTCAGCAAGATCGAACAACGCACCCACTGGGGCATCGACTACAACCGCAAACTGGCGCAATTGGCCGAGAAAGCCGGCTTCGAATACGGCCTGACCCAGATCCGCTTCACCGCCGGCTACGGCGCGGAAAACCAGCATGAGTCCGTGGCGTTCAGCCATGCCTTGCTGGCCGCGACCACCAAGCTCAAGGTTATCGCCGCGATCCTGCCCGGCCCGTGGCAACCGGCGCTGGCGGCCAAGCAACTGGCGACCATCGACCAGCTCACCAATGGCCGCATTGCGGTGAACATCGTCAGTGGCTGGTTCAAGGGCGAGTTCCAGGCCATCGGCGAACACTGGCTGGAGCACGACGAGCGCTATCGCCGTTCCGAAGAATTCATCCGCGCCCTCAAAGGCATCTGGACCCAGGACGACTTTACTTTCAAGGGCGACTTCTACCGTTTCAACAACTACACCCTCAAGCCCAAGCCCCTGGGCCAGCCGGAAGTGTTCCAGGGCGGCAGTTCGCGAGCCGCGCGAGACATGGCGGCGCGCGTGTCGGACTGGTACTTCACCAACGGCAACACCCCGGAAGGCATCAAGGCCCAGGTCGATGACATTCGCGCCAAGGCTGCCGCGAACAACCATTCGGTCAAGGTCGGCGTGAATGCGTTCATCATCGCCCGCGACACCGAGGAAGAAGCCCGCGCCGTGCTCGCAGAGATCATCGACAAGGCCGACCCGGAGGCCGTGAACGCCTTTGGCGACGCGGCCAGGCAGGCCGGCAAGGCATCACCCGAAGGCGAGGGCAACTGGGCCAAGTCCAGCTTTGAAGACCTGGTGCAGTACAACGATGGCTTCAAGACCAACCTGATCGGCACCCCGCAGCAGATTGCCGAGCGCATCGTCGCGCTCAAGGCGGTGGGCGTGGACCTGGTGCTGGCGGGCTTCCTGCACTTCCAGGAAGAAGTGGAGTACTTCGGCAAGCGCGTGTTGCCGCTGGTGCGCGAGCTGGAAGCCAAGGCCGGGATCAAGCAGGTGGCCTGACCAAGGTTTTCTCCAGGCGCAGGGCCGGGGTGTGGTCTGCGTAGTAGTCGTTGACCTGGGCGAAACGCCGGTAGCCGTTGCGTTCATACAGCGCCAGGGCGCGGGGGTTGTCGGTGCGTACCTCCAGGCGCAGGTGGGTGCAACCGTGCGTCACCGCGCAGGCCTCGACATGGCTGAGCAACTGCTTGCCCAGCCCGAGGCTGCGTGCGTGCTCGGCAATGGCGATGGAATACAGGCGCGCGAACACGCTGCCACGACGAAACAGCACCAGCGCATAACCGAGCAACTGCCCGTCCTGTTCCGCCACCAGCAACTGGCCGTGGGCGCGGCTGATCATCCAGTGAAAACTGCGCGATGAGAGCCGGTCGGTGGTGAAACACGGGTGCTCCAATGCGACTAATGCCGGTATATCGCCGGGTAATGCAATGCGAGAGAAAAGAGCCATATAACCGCCGTAAAAGTTGCGTAACGAAACGGGACTTCCCTAAAAGATCGTGCTTAATAGAAAAGGTCGAGTTCTCTAAAGCGGATCAAATATTATGTCGGCGGTACAAGGTCATTGGCGTGAAGTATCCGAGCAAATCGTCGCGGCGACAATAACATCGAAGGGCTTTTTTTCTGCGCCGCCTCGAAGTAACAGTCAAGTGGTGATCATTGTTGAACGCAAGGAAGATTGGGCCTCCTACTTTCCCAGCGAAGACATCGTCACCGCCCAGGAGTACCTGGAGCAAACCCGGCAGAACGAGTCAGGCAAGCGGGTGCAGGTGATCAACCTGTGCCGCAGCTACAAGTACCTGGGGCACGGCTACTACTGCTCGTTGCTGGCCGAAGCGCGCGGACACAAGGTGATTCCTTCGGTGCGCACCATCAGTGAGCTGACTAAAAAGTCGCTGTACGGCCTGGCGCTGGATGACTTGGATAAAACCCTTGATAAAGCCTTGAGTCATCACCTCTACAGTAATACCGAAGGGTTTACCCTGACACTTTACTTCGGCAGGACCAATATAGAACCGTTGCAGGAATTGGCCCGTCAGTTGTTTGAAACATTCCCATGTCCGATCTTGTTAGTTGAGTTCAGAAAACATAACGGTTGGCATATCGTAGGGGTCAAGTCCGGCGTATTGCACAAGTTACGAGACGACCAGGAAGATCAATTCGCCCACGCCCTCGATAACTTCAGCCGCAAGATCTGGCGCCAACCTCGTTCGCGGCGCCTAGCCCGTTACGACCTGGCGATCCTGCACGATCCACAGGAGCAGTTGCCACCGTCCAACGCCCGTGCCTTGGAGAATTTCATCCGCGTGGGCAAGGGACTGGGCATCGATGTGGAGCTGATCGAGCGCAAGGACTACGCGCGCCTGGCCGAATACGACGCCTTGCTGATCCGCGAGACCACCAGTGTCGACAACCATACCTACCGCTTTGCCAAAAAAGCCGAAAGCGAAGGCCTGGTGGTGATGGACGACCCGGCATCGATCCTGCGTTGTACCAACAAGGTCTACCTTACCGACCTGCTCAACAGCCATCAGTTAGGTATGCCTGCCACCGAGATTCTCTACAAGGAACGACCGCAGGACTTCGAGCGGGTCGGCGAGCGCCTCGGGTTTCCGCTGGTGTTGAAGATTCCCGACGGGTGTTTCTCCCGTGGCGTGATCAAGGTCGAAAGCCAGGAAGCCTTGCTCAAGGCCACTGCCGAGTTGTTCGAGCATTCGGTGCTGCTGCTGGCCCAGGAATTCTTTTACACCGAGTACGACTGGCGCATCGGCGTACTCAACCGCAAGCCGATCTTCGCCTGCCAATACTTCATGTCCAAGGGCCATTGGCAGATCTATAACCACAAGGCCATTGGCCAGGCCATCAACGGCGAATGCCGCACCCTGGCTGTCCATGAAGCGCCCAGGGCGGTGGTGGAACTGGCGGTGAAGACCGCCAACCTGATCGGCGACGGCCTCTACGGTGTGGACCTCAAGCAGTCCGGCGACAAGGTGGTGGTGATTGAGGTCAACGACAACCCCAACCTGGATGCCGGCATCGAAGACGCCTACTTGCAGGACGACCTGTACAGCCTGGTGCTGGAAGAGTTTGTGCGGCGCCTGGAGTTGAAACGCCAGGGCCAGGTCTGGTGAGTGGCTGAGTGCATGCCACAGGTGTTTAAAGTCGCGCCGCGTAGCCAACCGCGCACATCCGTAGCAACTGCCGAGCGTAAGCGAGGCTGCGTCGGTCGCGCTGCCGAATCAGGACCGAGTCGCGGCCAACGCAGCCTCGCCGGGGCTCGACAGCTGCTACGAACGCCAATCACGTCAAGGCCTCCCCCCCGTAGCAGCTGCCGAGCGCAAGCGAGGCTGCGTCAGGCGCGCTGCCGACTCAGGACCGAGTCGCGGCCAACGCAGCCTCGCCGGGGCTCGACAGCTGCTACGAACGCCAATCACCTCACGGCCCCACCCCCGTAGCAGCTGCCGAGCGCAAGCGAGGCTGCGTCGGGCGCGCTGCCGATTCAGGACCGAGTCGCGGCCGACGCAGCCTCGCCGGGGCTCGACAGCTGCTACGAACGCCAATCACGTCAAGGCCACACCCCCGTAGCAGCTGCCGAGCGCAAGCGAGGCTGCGTCGGGCGCGCTGCCGATTCAGGATCGAGTCGCGGCCAACGCAGCCTCGCCGGGGCTCCACAGCTGCTACGGATTTGCGCGGTGTTGCATAAGGCGGTATCTACGGCGGTGGGTGAATCAAGGGCGGGTTTGCAGGGTAAGGACTTCAAAGCCATCCGCCGTCACTGCCACCGTATGTTCCCACTGCGCCGACAGGCTGTTGTCCTTGGTCACCACCGTCCAGCCGTCTTTCAGGCTGCGCACCTTGGCGCCGCCCTGGTTGAGCATCGGTTCGATGGTGAACACCATGCCTTCACGCAGTTCCAGCCCGGTGCCAGGGCGGCCGAAGTGCAGGATCTGCGGCTCTTCATGCATCTGCTTGCCGATGCCATGGCCGCAGTATTCACGCACCACGCTGTAGCCATTGGCCTGTGCATGGCTCTGGATCGCATGGCCGATATCCCCCAGGCGTGCGCCGGGCTTGACCTGGCGGATCCCGGCCCACATGGCCTCGAATGTCATATCCACCAGGCGCCGCGCCTTGGGCGCGACGGTGCCGATCATGTACATCTTGCTGGAGTCGGCGATAAAGCCGCCTTTTTCCAGGGTGATGTCGATGTTGACGATGTCGCCGTCCTTGAGGATTTCCTTGGCGCTGGGCATGCCATGGCACACCACCTCGTTGATCGAGGTGTTGATGGAGAAGGGGTAGTCGTATTGCCCGAGGCTGGCAGGGCGGGCTTTCAATTCGTTGCGGATAAAGGCTTCGACGGCGCTGTCCAGTTCCAGGGTGGAACGGCCGGCGGCGACAAACCCGTCGAGCATGTCGAACACTTGGGCCAGCAGGCGTCCGGACTCGCGCATCACAGCCAGTTGGGCGGCGGTCTTGATCATCAGCTGCGCCCCCGGATCAGGTCGGGCTTGTCCAGCAACAGTTTGTTGATCAGCTCGTGGTAGGGCAGGCTGGGATTGAGTTCGGCGAGCAGGCCGACCTTGATCCAGAACTCGGCCTGGGCGTTGATGGAACGGTCCATGGCCGCACTTGCCAGGCGCAGTTGTTCGTGCAGTTGGTCGCTGATCTTGACGATGCCCATGAGGTTCACTGTAGTGGTAGGATATACGAATCGTATATGTTTCGTGTGTCGTCAGTAAACATGACGTTGACTTGATCCGGATGGCCGGTTAATTTCCAGGCATGACCTACCCAGCCTTCCGCAGCCAGCCAAGCATTATTACCGCCATTCCTCATTTGGCGGGATAGCACACGGCTGCACCCCAACCCGCCTTAGAGGCGGGTTTTGTTTGTTCCGTCTCCAGGGCCTTTAAAAACCAGGAGACACCCCATGAGCACGTGCCCCGCCCCGTCTACCGCTGATACGGCATTGCTTGAACACTATGTGAAAAAGATCCTCGCCGCGCCGGTCTATGACCTCGCGGTGCGGACGCCCCTGCAAGCCGCACCGGCACTCTCGGCAATGCTCGGCAACCAGGTGCTGCTCAAGCGTGAAGACCTGCAACCGACCTTTTCCTTCAAGATTCGCGGCGCCTACAACAAGCTGGTGCAGCTTACCGGCGAGCAGAAAGCGCGCGGTGTGGTGACGGCGTCGGCGGGTAACCATGCGCAAGGCGTGGCACTGGCGGCGAAGACGCTGGGGCTCCAGGCGCGGATCGTGATGCCGTGCAGTACGCCGGAATTGAAGGTGCTGGGCGTGCGCTCCCGGGGCGCCGAAGCGGTGCTGCACGGCGAGAGCTTCCCGTTTGCCCTGGCCCATGCGCTGCAACTGGCCGAGATGTCCGGCTGCACCTTCGTCTCGCCCTTCGATGACCCGGAGGTGATCGCCGGCCAGGGCACGGTGGCCATGGAAATCCTGCGCCAGCAACAAGGCCCGTTGGACGCGATCTTCGTGCCCGTGGGCGGCGGCGGCCTGATCGCCGGCATTGCGGCCTACGTCAAATACCTGCGGCCCGAAGTGCGCATCATCGGGGTCGAGCCCGAAGGCTCCAGTTGCCTGCTCGCCGCACTGCAGGCCGGGGAACGGGTGGTGTTGCCAAGTGTCGACGGGTTCGCCGATGGCACCGCAGTCGCGCAGATCGGCGCCTATGGCTTTGAGATCTGCCGCGATTGGGTCGACGAGGTGATCACCGTCAGCAATGACGAACTGTGCAGCGCAATGAAGTTGATCTATGACGATACGCGTTCCATCACCGAGCCTTCCGGTGCGTTGGCGGTGGCGGGGGTTCGCAAGTACGTGGCCAGTCGTGGGGTGAGTGGGCAGACCTTGGTCGCAGTTAATTCAGGCGCAAATATCAACTTTGATAGTTTGCGATATGTTGCTGAAAGAGTGGCGGCACAAGCTGCAGTTTAATTCGAAGCGTGGGGTTAAACGATTAATCGAAGCGGTTCGACGATGATTTAACTGGGGTGACCTAAGCTATATAAATTCCTACATTGCTTATGAAGAAAAGTTACAACAAAAATGGAATTTGCCGAGTAGGCTGGTAAAGGTAAGCGTCTTCCAGGGCTGGCGAGACGTGGCAGGCACGGGCCTGCAGACCTATAACAATCGATTGGCAGTCTCAAAAAAGGAGAGGTTGGCCATGCTTTCGGAATTAGAACTTCGCAGCATTATTGAAGGAAGTTTCCTGCCTAAACGGTGCGAATGCACCAAAGCCGAAGATGCTTCGCTGACGATCAAGGTCTATGACGACCGCGACCGTGACCGGGTGGATTTGGAGGTCAAAGGTATCAATGCTGACAAACTCGACAGCAGTCGAGCTATTTGCAACCTCATTACCGGGTTGCGTGAAGACCTCAAGCACAGCCATGCACCTGTCCAGCAGCGGGCTGGAGGGCGCGGTTACTACTGATCGTTGGTTATGAACGGTGGGCCTGGTAAATGCCAGGCCCAATGCTGTGTATGTTTGCCCATCAATTCTGGAAATCGCAGGCTTCGGACATCTTCCGGTAGCTCACGTCTTCCACTTTGCCCGCCTTGTCCAGGAACTTGATATCCGCATCAATGACTTTACAGTCGCCGGTTGGGGTTTCGTTCATGGCCAGGACCTTGGCAATGTTCATCGGCATGCCGTAATGATAAGGCACGGGGTTGACCGCCTGGGTTTGATCGTCAGCCTGGGCCAGGCCCGACACTGCCGCCAGCGCCAAGGCGCCGCCGAGCATTAAGGTGTGCAGTTTCATGGTGGTGCTCCGCAAGTGAGTGGAATTTCACTCTCGACTTGCGGGATTAACCATCGATTAATTTTGCCCTGGCTGACAAAACCTTCATCCAAGCTGCTGGCGATACGGCAGGTCCGGCCCGGTCTTGCCGCACGTCAGTGCCGCAGCGCGGATGGCAAAACCGAGCATGGCGTCGATCTGCACGCGGGTCAGTTGTTGCAGGCCTTGCACCGAGTCCAGCTGGTGCTCGGTCAGCCAGGCAATCAACGCGGCCTGGAAGGTATCCCCGGCACCCACGGTATCCGCCATCACCACGCGCTGTGCCGGTTGCGACCAGGTGCCATGCTGACGGCTGAACACACTGGCGCCATCGCCGCCACGGGTGAGGAACACCAGCTGGCAACGGTGTTGCAGCCAGCCCTGCAGCACGCTTTCCGGCGACTGGCCGGGGTAGAGCAGGTGCAGGTCTTCGTCGCTGACCTTGATCAGGTCGGCATGCTTGGCCAACTCGGCGACGCGGTCGCGCCACAGTTGGATATCCGGCTGCGGATTAAGGCGCACGTTGGGGTCGAGGCTGATCAGGCGCTTGCCGCTTTCGCGCTTGACCAGGCTCAGCAGGGTGTCGCCGATCGGTTGCACCACCAGGGAGAACGAACCGATATGCAGCCCGCGCACCTCATCGCCGAGGACCGGCAAATGCGCGACTTCCAGCAGTCGGTCGGCGCAGCCTTCACCACGGAAGTTGTACTGCGGTGAGCCATCGGCGCCCACGGCGACCATCGACAAGGTGGTCGGCGCGGCGAACTCCACCAGGAACCGCTCGCTGACGCCTTCATCCTTGAGCACCTGCAACAGGCGCCGTCCGAGGAAGTCGCTGGACAGGCCGCCGAACAACCCGGCCTCAATGCCCAGGCGGCGCAAACCCACCGCGACGTTGAACGGTGAACCACCGGCAATCGCCTTGTAAGTGACCTTGGAGGCCTGCCCGCTGGCATCTTCCTCGCTGAAAAAATCAAACAGCGCTTCACCACACACCAGATACATAGTCGTTCGCTCTTAAAGGGTTGCCACGTGCTGTTGATAGCGTTCGTAAGCCAGTTGATAGGCGCCGACATTGGCCGCCACCGGCAGGGTACGGCTGGCCGGGTCGACGCTCACGCATTTGTCGCACAGGCTGGCCAGGGACTCTCCGGACTGGCTCCACGCCGCCTGGATCGCCGCGCCCAGGGCGGCGGCTTCGCTTTGTTCGGTGCAGATCACTTCGGTGTTCATGATATCGGCGACCATCTGCCGCCACACCGGGCTTTTCGAGCCGCCGCCGATCAGGCGGATGCTCTGGCTTTGCAGGCCGGTGTGGCGTAGCAGATCGAGGCCGTAGCGCAGGCCGAAGGTGGTGCCTTCGACCACCGCGCGGCACAGGTTGGCACGGGTCAGGTTGGTCATGGTCAGCCCATGCAGGCTGCCGGTGGCGTGGGGCAGGGCGGGTACGCGTTCGCCATTGAGGAACGGCAGCATGCTGACGCCATCGGCGCCAATCGGGGCTTGCTCGACCAGTGCGTTGAAGGCGTTGAGGTCCAGCTCGAACAACTCGCGAATCACCCCGGTAGCGTTGGTCAGGTTCATGGTGCAGATCAACGGCAGCCAGCCGCCGCTGGACGAGCAGAAGGTTGCGACCGACGCCTGCGGGCTGACATTGGGCTGGTCGGCGAAGGCATACACGGTGCCGGACGAGCCCAGGCTCATGGTGATCACGCCGGGGGCGATATTGCCCGTGCCGATGGCACCCATCATGTTGTCGCCGCCGCCGCTGGACACCCTGGCATTGGGGTTGATGCCCAGGCGTTCGGCGATGGCCGGCAGGATCGTGCCTACGCTTTGATCGGCTTCGATCAATGTCGGCAGCGCAGCTTCGAGACGGCCGCTGGGGTCGATGTGCTTGAGCAGCGCCATATCCCAGGCGCGGGTGCGCACGTTGAAGTAACCGGTGCCCGAGGCATCGCCGTATTCCGCGACCGCGCGGCCGGTGAGCCAGTAGTTGAGGTAGTCGTGGGGCAGCAGCACATGGGCGATGCGCGCGAACACATCCGGGTGCTGCTCGCGGGTCCACAGCAGTTTCGACACGGTGTAGCCCGGCGCAATCGCCACGCCCAGGCGTTCCAGCGAGCCGCCTTCGCCGCCCAGGTAGGCCAGCAGGCGCTCGTTCTCCAGCGCGGTTTCGGTGTCGCACCACAGCTTGGCCGGGCGCAGCACCTGGCCGCTGTCATCCAGCAACACCAGGCCGTGCTGCTGGCCGGACACGCCGATGCCGAGGATGTCCTGGCCGTCCACGCCGGCCTGTTGCAAGGCGCGGTGGGTGGCTTCGGTAAAGGCGTCCAGCCATTCCTGGGTGTGCTGCTCGCGACGGCCATTGGCGCCGCTGATCAGGGTGTGCGCGGCGGCGCCCAGGCCCAGTACCTTGCCGCTGGACGCGTCGAGGACGATGGCCTTGGTGCCTTGGGTGCCGCAGTCGATGCCGAGGAACAGGTTTTGCTGGGTCATGAGGGTGTGCTCAGCGGTGTTATTTTTTTGGATTGGCAACCCGGTCCAGTGTGGGAGGGGGCTTGCTGTGGTGAGTGGGGCTTGTCCCCCGACGGGTTCACCACAGATTTGTGGGCTGCTTCGCAGCCTGGCGCGGGGCAAGCCCGCTCACCACAGCAAGCCCGCACCACAGCTAGCCCCCTCCCACATTTAAACCGGTTTCTTCAGGAGGTGCTTCAGGGTAGTGGTGACGCCGTTATCACGCAGGCTCCCATAGCACCTCTCGAACGCTGCCACAAACTCAGGCGAGTTGGGAATAGCCGTACCGAAAATCTCTTCCACTGCCAGCAACCGCTGGCTGATCAGTGCATCGTCACTCACCAGCCCCTGGCAGAACTCGGCGCGCGGATCGGGGATTGTGTAGCTCACGCCATTCTCATCCACACCCTTCAAATACAAGGCCCAGGCCGCGACGACCAGTGCTGCACGCTCGGTCTCACGGCCGTCGGCAATCAGGCGGTTGATGGTCGGCACGGTGAACTTGGGAAACTTCGACGAGCCATCCGAACACACCCGTTCCAACTGGTCGGCAATCGCCTGGTTGGAGAAGCGGTCCACCAGGGTCTGCTTGTAGTCGGTCAGGTCGATGCCCGGTACCGGCGCGAGGTTTGGCGTGACGTCGAGGTCCATGTAGGCGCGCATGTAGGCCACGAACAGCGGGTCGTTCATGGTCTCGTGCACAAACCGATAGCCCTTGAGAAAACCCAGGTAGGTCAGGGCCAGGTGGCTGCCGTTGAGCAAGCCGATCTTCATCTCTTCATAGGGTGTCACATCGTCGGTGAACTGCACGCCAACCTTTTCCCACGCCGGGCGGCCGTTGACGAATTTGTCTTCCAGTACCCACTGCACAAAGGGTTCGCAAACAACTGGCCAGGCATCGTCGATGCCGTGTTCATCGTGCAGTTGCAGGCGGTGGGCGGTGCTGGTCATCGGCGTGATGCGGTCGACCATGGCGTTCGGGAAGCTCACATGGGCCTTGATCCAGTCATGCAGCTCGGCATTGTGCAGGGCGGCGAACGCCAACAGTGCCTTGCGCGTGACAGCGCCATTGTGGGGCAGGTTATCGCAGGACATCACGGTAAACGCCGGGATGCCGGCCGCGCGGCGCTGGGTCAATGCCGCGCAGATAAAGCCGAACACGGTTTTTGGCGACGACGGATGAGCCAGGTCGTGCTGGATCTGCGGCAAGTGGGCCATAAACTCGCCGTTGCTGTCGTCGATGCAGTAGCCGCCTTCGGTGATGGTCAGCGAGACGATGCGAATCTCGGGGCTGGCCAGTTTATCGATCAATGCCTGGGCGCTGTCTTCGGCCAGCAGCATGTCGCTGATCGAGCCGATCACGCGCACTTCGGTGTCGTCGGTGTCGCCCAGTTCGTACAGGGTGAACAGGTAGTCCTGGCCGGCCAGGTCATCGCGGGCCTTGCGGTCCTCGCTGCGCAGGCCAACGCCGCAGATGCTCCAGTCCAGGCCCTCGCCGGTATTCATCAGCGCATCGGTGTAATACGCCTGGTGCGCGCGATGGAAGCCGCCGACGCCGATATGGGCGATACCCTGGGAGGTACTCGCAATGGCGTAGGCCGGCAGTTTGACTTCCGGCGCCAGCTGGGTGAGGTTCTGTTTATTCAGTTTCATCACAAATCTCGCAAATCAGGCGGCGGCGCGCAGTGGGCGGGCCACGGCGACACCGTCGGTGTCGAACAGATGGCAGTGTGCCGGGTCCAGGTGCAGGTGCAGCGTTTCGCCATACTGGCTGGCCATGTCGCCGCGAATCCGCATGGTCAGCGGCTCGCCGTTCGAGGTGATGACGTGGCAGAAGGTGTCGCTGCCCAGGCGCTCGCCGACGTCGGCGGTGACGGTCAGGGCGGTTTGCCCAGGCGCGGCAATTTCCAGGTGCTCCGGACGAATGCCCAGGGTCACCGCGCTGCCCACGCTCAGGCTGGCGCCGCTCAGCGGCAGGCTGATCAGGGTGCCGGCGTCCAGCTGCACCTCACAGCCCTGGCCGTCGACGCGGGTGACCTTGCCCTTGAGGAAGCCCATTTTCGGCGTGCCGAGAAAACCCGCCACAAACAGGTTGGCCGGCTGGTGGTACAGCTCCAGCGGCGAGCCGACCTGCTCGATACGCCCGCTGTTCAACACGACCACCTTGTCGGCCAGGGTCATGGCTTCAACCTGGTCATGGGTCACGTAGATCATGGTCGCTTGCAGCTCTTTGTGCAGGCGCGCCAGTTCCAGGCGCATCTGCACGCGCAGGGCGGCGTCGAGGTTGGACAACGGCTCGTCGAACAGGAAGATCTTCGGGTTGCGCACAATCGCCCGGCCGATCGCCACACGCTGGCGCTGGCCACCGGAGAGTTGCTTGGGCTTGCGCTCCAGCAGCGGGCCCAGTTCGAGGATGCGCGCCGCTTCGTTGACCTTGCTCTCCACCAGCTGCTTGTCGACGCCGGCCAGGTCCAGGGCAAATGACATGTTCTTGCGCACGCTCATGTGCGGGTACAGGGCATAGGTCTGGAACACCATCGCCAGGTCGCGCTTGGCCGGGGTGACTTCGGTGATGTCGCGGCCATCCAGTTCGATGGTGCCTTCGCTCACTTCTTCGAGGCCGGCGATCAGGCGCAGCAGGGTGGATTTACCGCAGCCCGAGGGGCCGACGAAGACCACGAATTCCTTGTCGTTCACTTCCAGGTCGATGCCCTTGATGATCGAGAAACCTTCGAAGCCTTTTTGCAGATTCTTGATTTTCAGGTTGGCCATGGGATGGGCCTCCTTTTTGAATTTTTATAGGAAACCGTTATTTCACGGCGCCGAAGGACAAACCGCGCACCAGCTGTTTCTGGCTGATCCAGCCAAAGATCAGGATCGGCGCGCAGGCCAGGGTCGAGACGGCAGACAATTTGGCCCAGAACAAGCCTTCGGGGCTGGAGTAGGAGGCGATCAGTGCGGTCAACGGCGCTGCGTTGGACGAGGTCAGGTTCAACGACCAGAAGGCTTCGTTCCAGCACAGGATCAGCGACAGCAGCACCGTGGAGGCCAGGCCGCCCTTGGCGATCGGCAGCAGCACCCGGACCATTTCCTGCCACAGCGTGGCGCCGTCCAGGCGCGCGGCTTCGAGGATGTCCTTGGGGATGTCCTTGAAGTAGGTGTAAACCATCCAGACCACGATCGGCAGGTTGATCAGGGTGTAGATGATGATCAGCGCGATGCGCGTATCCAGCAGGCCAAAGCTCTTGGCCAGCAGGTAGATCGGCATCAGCACGCCCACCGGTGGCAGCATCTTGGTGGAGAGCATCCACAGCAGCGTGCTCTTGGTGCGTTTGGTTTCGTAGAACGCCATGGAGTAGGCGGCCGGCACCGAAATCAGCAGGCACAGGGCGGTGGCGCTGAATGAAATCAGCACCGAGTTCCAGGCATAGCTGAAGTAGTTGCTGCGTTCGTTGATGTGCAGGTAGTTCTCCAGGGTCGGCGTGAAGATGAACTGCGGCGGCGTGGCGAACGCGTCGATTTCGGTCTTGAAGCTGGTCAGCACCATCCAGAAGATCGGGAAGAAAATCAGGATCGCGATGGCCCAGGCCAGGGTGCCGAGCAACAGGCTTTGCAGGCGGCGGGATTGTTGAAGCGTCATGGCGCGGCCCTCAAGGCTTGTCAGTCAGGTTTTTGCCGATCATCCGCACCAGGATGATCGCCGCGATATTGGCGATGACCACGGCGATCAAGCCGCCGGCCGAGGCCATGCCCACGTCGAACTGCACCAATGCCTGGTTGTAGATCAGGTAGGCGAGGTTGGTTGAGGCGTAGCCGGGGCCACCGTTGGTGGTGGTGAAGATTTCGGCGAATACCGAGAGCAGGAAGATCGTTTCGATCATCACCACCACGGCAATCGGGCGGGCCAGGTGGGGCAGGGTCAGGTGCCAGAAAATCGCGATGGCGCCGGCACCGTCCAGGCGTGCGGCTTCCTTTTGTTCCTGGTCGAGGGACTGCATGGCGGTCATCAGCAGCAGGATGGCGAACGGCAGCCATTGCCACGAGACAATGATGATGATCGACAGCAACGGGTAGTGCGCCAGCCAGTCCACCGGCTCGGCGCCGAAGAACTTCCACACGGCGGCGAGAATCCCCGACACCGGGTGGAAAATCAGGTTCTTCCAGATCAGCGCACCGACGGTGGGCATGATGAAGAACGGCGAAATCAACAGCACCCGGACGATGCCACGCCCGAGGAACTCACTGGCCTCCAGCAGCGCACTGATCAACACGCCGAACACCACGCTGATCAGCAGCACGCTGCCCACCAGCAACAACGTATTGGTGGCGCCGGGCAGGAAACCCGAGTCAGTGATGAAGTAGGTGAAGTTCTCCAGCCCCACGAATTGGTTCTCGCCGGGGTAGAGCAGGTTGTAGCGAATCAGCGAAAAGTACAGGGTCATGCCCAGCGGCACGATCATCCACAGCAGCAGCAGGGCGACCGAGGGCGTGACGAGGAACCAGCCGGGGTTGGCCAGGCGGTTTTTGGCGGATGTATTCATGATAGTCAAGGCCAGTCAGGTACAGGTGCGTAAAACCCCTGTAGGAGCGAGCTTGCTCGCGAAGGTATTTCAGGCGCCTTGCGGCGTCGGATGTACCTTTTTCGCGAGCAAGCTCGCTCCTACAGGATCGGGGGTTACTTGGGGTAACCCGCCCGCTTCATTTCACGCTCGGTGGTGGTCTGCGCGGCGGTCAGTGCAGCATCGACCGTTTGCTGGCCGGTCAGCGCGCCGGAGAAGAACTTGCCGACCTGGGTCCCAATCGCCTGGAACTCAGGAATGGTCACCAGCTGGATACCGATATACGGCACCGGCTTGAGGGTCGGTTTGGTCGGGTCGGCGACTTTCAGCGATTCCAGGGTCACCTTGGCGAACGGCGCGGCCTTCATGTACTCGTCGCTGTAGGTCGACTTGCGGGTACCTGGCGGCACGTTGGCAACGCCGTCGGTCTTGGCGACCAAGGCACCGTATTCCTTGGAGGTGGCCCAACTGGTGAACACCTTGGCGGCATCCTTGGCCTTGGAGCTGGTCGGGATCGCCAGGCTCCAGGAGTACAGCCACGACGTGCCCTTGTCGGTTTTTTCGTGGGGGGCAAAGGTGAAGCCCACATGGTCGGCCACTTTGCTTTGGGTCTTGTCGGTGACGAACGAGCCGGCGACGCTGGCATCGACCCAGATCGCGCACTTGCCGCTGTTGAACAGCGCCAGGTTTTCGTTGAAACCGTTGCTGGAAGCACCCGGCGGGCCGGATTTCTTCATGTTGTCGACGTAGAAGTTCAGCGCGTCCTTCCATTCGGGGCCGTTGAATTCAGGCTGCCACTTCTCATCGAACCAGCGCGCACCGTAGCCGTTGGCCAGGGTGGTGATCAGCGCCATGTTCTCGCCCCAACCGGCTTTGCCGCGCAGGCACAGGCCGTATTGCTCTTTGCTCTTGTCGGTGAGTTTGGCCGCGAATTCGCCGATCTGGCTCCAGGTCGGGTGCTCGGGCATGCTCAGCCCGGCGTCCTTGAACAGGTCGGTGCGGTAGTAGGTGATCGAGCTTTCCGCATAGAACGGCAGGGCGTACAGCGAACCCTTGACCGACAAACCGTCACGCACGGAAGGGAATACGTCGTCGAGGTCGTAGGACGCCGGCAGGTCCTTCATCGGTTCGAGCCAACCCTTGGCGCCCCAGAGTGCGGCTTCGTACATGCCGATGGTCAACACATCGAACTGCCCGCCCTGGGTGGCAATGTCAGTGGTCAGGCGTTGGCGCAGCACGTTTTCTTCCAGCACCACCCAGTTCAGCTTGATCTCCGGATGCTCGGCCTCGAAGGTTTTCGAGAGCTTCTGCATGCGGATCATGTCGCTGTTGTTGACGGTGGCAATGGTCAGGGTTTGCGCGCCAAGGCTGACGGCGCTGAGGGTCATACAGGTACAGGCAAGCAGAGCTTTTGCTGTGAACTTCATCGCGCACTCCATTTCCGCGCCCAGGGGCTACGGAAGGACAGTTATTGTTGTTGTGTCTTCCTACGGGGAGTCAGGAAGAGTGTGCGTTGATTACAGCCTTCAAACGGGGTTGTGACAAATCCTTGGGAGCACTTGGACTGATACTTTTTTGCACTCGTTAGGTAAACAGCTGAAACCATCAAGCGTGGTGTGTCGCGTATTCACGCGGCAGCAGCGAGGGGGCACCGTTGCATTGGCTTCCCTCGCTTCTTTCATCATGCTAATGGTTCAGCGGTCAAAGCGTGACGGATTCCTTGGGTGCTTTGGCGGGGCCGAAACGTACAGGTCGATAATCGACTGGAAGCGTGACATATACCGGTTTTTTCGTTGTTCCCATATTGGCCTCGACAAGAGTGCCCACGTCCTTTCTAACGGTAAAGACTCTGAATTTATTATGATAGATTTTATTCAGGTCATTTTCCGCGATCCACTCGATGTCTTCTTGCTTGAATTTCGGGTACTTTGTCCTGGCGCGCTTTAATAGCAGTTGATATTGCTCATTCAGATCTGTACCTGCCATCCATTCGGTCGTTACCGGACCTTCAAATCCCTTTACGGGGACGCCCGTTAGCTTATTCAACTCGCCAGCGAACGAACCAGTGCCGCCACTTGCGGAGAAGCAGGTCAATGTCCGGACATTGGCGTAGTCACGAATGTCTACGCCTCGATCCAGCAGCTTTTGATTAACCTCTGCGGCCGAATAGCGTGCGTCATTGTCACCGACGATTTTTATCGGATCGCCTGGGTTTTCTGGCTCAGGGGCGTGTCCGATAATATTGAGCCGGGGCTTTCCATCATAAGTATCGACAAATGTCTGGATTTCGCCATCAAGTGGCCTGACCGTTTCCATCGGGCCTCCCAGCCTGATTCGACCATACAGGGCGTCGGTGACGGCTTGCGTTGTGTCAAGGCTGATTGGTCGGGTCAGGTCTCTAACCCGGGCAATATCAAATCTGCGCTGTGCCATCGCATTGATATCAAAGACACCGACGTTATATTTTGGTCCCGTGAATGCGTTGCCAAAATGGTTGAGTCCTTTGCCGACTTTGCCACTGTTCAGTGTTTTTTCCAGCCCGGCTTTCATTGATGTTTCTGAATTGAATGTCGCCAAACCATAGTTGGGATCGTAATAAAACCAGCTTTTTTTGCTGGCGTCGGCGGGGTCGACCCTAACCCCCGCGAGCATGCCATGATCTTTCGCGCCGATCAGCAAGGTCTTCGAAGTCTCGGCGTTACCCAGTGTTGTGCCAATATCCTTGTAGGGCGTGAGGACGCCTGAGGTCCCGGTTTGAAAGGTGCTTTGTCTGTCTACGTTAGCTTGCAACGCTGACAGCTCTGAGATGAATTTTGAACCGCCAGCGGACTTCGGGTTGGCCATGGCCATATGCACGTTATCGATCAACGTGTTTTCGGTGCCCTCCGAGAGCGCGAGCGCCATCGTATTGGACAGGGCAGCACATTCACCGTCTGAGCCTGGTTGTGTCAGGGCAAGATAATAGCCTTGGGACATTCCACGACTGGTTCCGCCCGCACCCTCTACTTCTCGATTGAACGTCTCAATGTTGATGCGGGAATCGGCAATGATGAGTCTTTCCCGTTGCCGAACCAGGCTTCCCACTTGTTGGGCGCTTAGCGGGGTGTCTGCAATCAGTTGTCTGATTCGGTCTTTGCCCATGTCGCTGCGGTAGCCCGGTATAGTTTCCGGTTTCAAGCTGTTGTAGCCGGCTTTAAAGGCTTGCTCATCTCTTAGCTGCGAGTTCACGACGTTCATCTCGAATCTGGCGGGCATGTCCGGATCGGGTTCGGCATTGGAAAAAAAGTCAAACAGGCCATTGACGTTGCGTTGGTTACTTTCGGGTACGAACCCTTTTAGCGCAGGCCCATCAGCCGCCATTGTCTTGGGGTTATAGGCATACCACTCGCCGTCCTGGAAAATGGCCGTGAGTTTGACAAGTGCAGAGGTATCGCCGTTTCTCACCGTGCCATCAACCATGTCCGCAGTCGGGACAAACGCCTCTCCAATTGGCTTTGTATATTGGCCGCCCTGCATTTGGCTCACTGAGCTGAACGCCTTCTCGGCGCCGGTGGTAGTCAGGTCTTGGAGCACAATGCTTTCTGTTTCCTCGATCCCAAACCTTTCGACGAATTTCGCCGAGGCCTTGGCCGCCGCCCAGGCCGCGCCGGATTTGGCCACATTGCAGAGTTTGCCGACGCCCTCGGTAAATACGTAGATCGCGATATCAACGCCCAGGTCTTTTACCGCCTCCGCATATTCACCGTGGTAGATGTCCACGAGGCTCGAGCCTCCCGGTAAGAAGCGCAAACCTTTTTGGAAGTAGTCACTGAGCTCCAAACCGTTTTCAACAGCGTTGTTCAGCCCACGTTGCGTAGCGAGTGCAGCCGCCTTGTTCAAGTACACACTGTCAACCAGCACCTCGGCGAGGTGCTGTATTCTTGTTCCGTCGTAGCTGGAAAGGTCAGTTTTGTCGTTCTCCGCATATAAGGGCCGCCTGCCGTGTGCAAAGTGATCCGGGTCGACGAGGCTGTTTTGATCAAGGCGTGTTATGAGGACCTTGGATTTGATATCCGGTTTTGGCTCGGCGTTGGTTTTAAACGCGGCTGTGTCGACGGTTTCTTCGGTGGTTTGGCCGTAAGGTGCTCTCTGTTCGATATTGGGGACCGGCACTATTTTTCCATAGGCTGGATAGATCGCGAACGTTCTGGACTGCTCCTTATGGGTGAACTGCATCAGGATGCCACTACCGGTGCCTTTCACTTGCAGGATTGTCGCAGAGCCATTGTTGACGATGTCCCGGTCCGCCAGCGGTAGCTGGCTGAACATGTTTTTGAACAGGGAAATGGTGTGGGTCCTGCGTAGGGCGAAGTCTTCTTCAAATGCCTGATTGAATTTCGCGTTGATGTCAGGCAACTCGGAGGCGCGCGTGCGAAGTGCATCGAAGTCGGGCCCCCTCGTTGACTCCCAGCGCCAACTTTCACCCAGGCGGCCAGCTTCATAGACGTCGACAATACTTGCCCGAGTATTGGAAAACATTCCAAACGGGCCAACCATTTCAGTGAGGTACGGACGCTCATAGTGGGTATCGGTACCCCATTTTTCCCTCAGCTCTGACAGGGCCATTTCCCTTCTGCTTGGTGGGTTGAAATTACTCAAGTAGTGCCTGGCACTGGAGATGTCATCATTTTGTTTTTTGAGCTTCTCCTGGCTGCTGGCGAGCTGTTCAAGGGTGTATTCGTCCTTGTCATTTCTCACGATATGGCCATTCACGATGGCCCAATCCAACACCGGGTTCATCTGGGCGACAGAGTGCAGTTGGGATTCACGTTCGGAAATGGGGCTGATCCGGTGAAGGTTCATGACTTGCCCGAAGGTCATACCCGAGGCGGCACCGGGAGCATTCAGTTCGATCCGATTGACGGCGGTCATAAAGCTGACCCAATCGGTCGAGCCCAGCGTCACGGTCGATGGCACATCGTTAACCAGCAGATGGGGCGCAGCGCCCGTCATCAACAGGTGCGCGGCTACTGGCGCAAGGTTTGCCGGAATTTTTCGATTTGTGGTCAAGTTGTTGTTGAACAGCTCACGAATCTTGTCCGTGCCCAACCCCCAATTATCCTTATGCATCAGATCAAAGCCTGCGAGGCTATTGCGTGAGGTGCCGGCCTCGGGATCAAGCTCCAGTACCAAAGCGGTCAGCAGCCACTGCTTGAGACTGGTCGAAGTGACTGCACCTTTCATCTCGGTTTGCAGATTCGTGGCCAGTTCCAGGGCGCTGTCACTGGACAGCAGTTGGTCCAGTGCTTGTGCAGGGCTGCTGCTGAGCTTGGGCACTTGGGCACTCAGGTGGCTCAGGAGGTTGGGATGGGGGCTGATGGCTTGTTTTACGAAGGTACTCACGGCCTCGCGTTGGGCCTTGCTCAGCGGGAGGGCCGAGGCCAGAAACCCACAGTTATTACCCAGTGTCGGTGCTTGCGGCAGGGGAGTCTGCAGAGCCTGTAACAGGTTGTCGACCCGCGCTGCCGACTTCGCCTCGTACCAGCCCTGATCCGTGAGGAATTTCTGCACGGTCGTCACGCCTTTAGGGCGGTGGGATGAGCCCGGATCGACAATGAAACGGGTGGTGTCGTCGTTGTCGATATTGCCGTGCTTGAGCTGACTGATCAGTGCATAGCGATCATTGCTATCCCCCAATGCGGTTTTTTGCTGGTTCAGCCAATTCACCATTTGTTCCGGGTGGTCCGGGTTCCTTGGGAACTTCTTCATGCTTTCCAGCTGCGTCATGCTGCGTTCGAATGCCTGGCTGCGGGGGTGCGTAGTGATGCCATAAAAACGGCCTACCCATTCCAGCGGTGCGTTAGTGGTGCTGGCGTCAGACAGCGTGATCGGCCTTCCAGGCGTCGCAAATACCCTGGCGGCGTTGAGCACCGGCGCCAGCACGTCGAAATGCTCGGGGTAGTTTTTCGCAAAATCGGCGGCGCTGAAGCGCTGGTCAACGCCGTTGACTTTGCCGATCAGCGCCTCGCGATTGGGGTCAAAGCGCAAGGAGGTCAAATCAACCTTGTGTTTCTCCGCCCACTCGATGAAACCGCGCGCCTTGATGGCTTTGTCCAGGTAGCTGCGCCATTGGCCGAACAGGCTGGCGGCCGGGATCGGTCCGATCATCTTCATCGAGGCTTGGGTCGGGTTGTTTTTCACCTCGCGCATTGCGCGATGCGTAGCGGCGGCCAGTGCGCTTTCGGCGCTGGCCAGGGCGTCTTGCGGGGACCGTGCGCCGCCCACTGTCGCGCTGGAGCTGGGCTCGACAGCCGCCGCCAGGGTTTCAAGTTTAGAGAGGGACGCGGGCGTGTCGGCACACTGTTGCCTGATGGCGTATTGGCGCTCACGTACACCTTTAGAGGAGTTGTCGCCCGTGCTGGGGTCAATGAGTGCCTTGAAGCCATTGTTACGGGTCATCTCGGTACTTCGATCAAGCAGCGATATCAGCGCGCGTTGACGCCAGTTGGCTTGTTGGCCGTTTTGTTGGCGAGGGATCTCTTCGTTGTAAAAACTCATGACCTCATACAGCGATGCAGAGGGTGGGGAGGGGTATCGAACAGGTTGCTCCGCTCCAGCCGCCATCTGCCGGACTGCATCTGCAATTTCTGCCCAGACAACACCCCAGCCCGAAAGATCGTTCGGGACGAAGGGGGTATCCTTGCCATTTACCTTGCCTGTCAGCTCTCCGGTGACGGGGTGGATACGAACGCTGCCGGGCTCAACGTTGTGCTCTTGTGCAAAGGTTGTAAAGGCACTGCCGGTCAGCGCATCCAGAAGGTTTTTGCGCACCTGGTTGAAGGTCGAATACTCCGGAATCTCTTTGAGCACCGGCGGGAATGCTTCGCCTTCGACTCGGGCTTGAGGGGCGAGCCTCATCACGGCCTGGCTGCACTGCTGCGCCAGGGTTCGATCGGCGTCCTGGACCTTTCGTGCCGCAGTTGAAGATGTGAACCTATCAAGGCGTTGCATCAACTGATCCGGCGGTAAATTCATAAGCCGCTGACTGGCTTCGTTTTGTCGCTGTTTGACCGGGGCGTAAACGGTCGCGTAGTGCGGATCGGTGCTGCTGAAGGCGGGGAAGGTACCCTCGCGCAGCAATTGTCCGATGCTGAACAGCGTGTCGTCGCTGCGTATGCCGCCCAGTTGCAGGCCGTAAAACGAGGCTATGTTGTAAGCCGATGCGTGTTCCCTATCGCGAAACATGACAACGCCTTGTTTCCCCGCGAGGACTTTTCTGGCTGCGCTCATCACTTGGGCCGACGCCGCTGCCCAGTCCGCGTCTCGATGCAGGTAGAGGTTGACCGGCACGTTGTCGCGCATTTCGGTCAGTTGTCCCCTGGAGTTGATCGTCAATCCAGAAACATCGATCTTCCTGGCTTCGGCAAACGATTTGAACGGTTCCGAGTACAGCGCATCGGCCAGTTCGGCCCAGGCTTGGCCGAAGGTTGAGTCGGCCGGGATGATCACCTTGTCCTCGGCATCGCTGGAGTGACCTTTCTCGACGGCAAGCCGTTGGCGCATCAAGCTATTGGCCACACCTATGGCCAACTGCCGGTCACCGCTGTCGATCAAGGCATCGGTGAATTGGCGAACCGCCGCATTGCGCGTAGCGGAAGCCGGTTCAGGGGCTTGCAGATCTCGGCGTAAGCGCAACGGGGCAGGGCGAGTGTTCGAAGTGTGGGAGGCCGAACTGTCGAGTATTTCCTGAAGAAGTTGAGCGTAGGTTTTTTGCGCGTCGAGGGCGCTTGGCTGGTTCAGGTGTTGCTCCACCTGATTGCGCAGCGCTGTGTCCGTCAGTGGCTCATGACTGCTTTTAATCAACTGGCTGATGCGCTCGGCTACGCTGGGGTATTCCTTTGTCACGGCGAATCTGAGCAATTGCTCGATACGTTTGTGGGCTGGCGCCAGTCCATCACTCGATTGCGCGGATGCAGGGAACGTTTGAATGTTCTTCAGGCGCTTATGAAAAAACTCAATGACTTGAGAGGTTACTGAACCCGCGGTTGTCTTGGGCCGACTCGACTCGTTTGTAGCCGTGGCGCTGACAATATGTGACGGACGAATGCTGATCATGGGGCTGCCCTTTTACCGACGTATTTATAAGCACGGCCTCTCGACAGATTCGGAGAGGTACTTCAATACGTGGCCAAGGGACTGATGGGCGTTCCTATGCAGGGCTGTGAGAAAGTTGAGTGATTGTAAGTCTTTGTCTGGATTGGTCAGGCCAGGTTTTGTTCCGTCAGACGCTGAACTGCCAAACGGCGGTAGTGAGAGGGGGTCATCCCCTTGAGCTGCTGAAAGCGCCGGTTGAAGTTGGAAATATTGTTGAAACCCGACTCGAAACACACATCCGTCACGGCCTTGTCGCCATCGGCCAGAAGCTCGCAGGACTTGCTGATGCGCAGCCGATTTACAAACTCGATAAACGTGCGCCCGGTCGCCTGCTTGAACACCCGGGAAAAGTACGTCGGCTTCATCCCCAGGTGTTCCGCCACTTCCTCCAGGGGCAACTCGCGCGCGTAGTGGGCGAAAATGTAGTCCACCGCGCGGTTGGTGCGGTCGATACTATGTTCATCCGCCAGTTGCGGCGTGGTCACGCCGGACAGCAACTGGTAGTCCTCACAGCTACTCAACACTTCCAGCAGGATAAAGAAGTGCCCCAGGCGCGCCATGCCCCGGGCGTCTTCGATACGCTGCATCAGGGTCATGGCCTGGGCGATGGTTTTCTTGCAGCGAAACTCAATGCCGGACTGCGCGCGTTCCAGCATGGGCGTCAAGGTCTTGAGCTCGGCAAAAATATGGCTGCCCTGCTCGAACAGCTCATCGGTGAAGTTCACCAGCATGTCGCGCTTGGGCACCACTTCGTCTTCCTCCACCTGGCTGATCCAGTTGTGGGGCAGGTTGGGCCCCGTGAGGAACAGGCTCTCCGGATAGAAGTTGCCGATATAGTCGCCAATAAACACCTTGCCGGAACTGGCGACGATCAGGTGAAGCTCGTATTCCTTGTGGAAATGCCAGCGCACCAGCGGGCAGGGGAAACCATGCTGGCGATAGATGATGGACAGGCCGTTGTGATCGTCCATCAGCTCGTAGGAAGGGTCGGTGATTCGCGTTGCTCGGGTCATGCTGCCGTCGCTTTATTGTGGTTGCTGCTTGGGATAATGCCCCCTCGCGCACGACCTCGCCAGCGCCGCGGTTTACAGGCTACGGTTTTTCGCCTCGATCCACTGGGACATGTACTGCGTACTTTTATGCGCATGGTGGCGCAGCATGCTGCCGGTGAAGTTGCTGCGGCGATGGGCGGCGAGGTGGCTGCGGCAGTGTTGCAGGCACTCCACCAGTGCAGGCCCGTGGACAGTGCGGTCATAACGGCCGGCAATCAGTTGGCGCCCATCCTGCTGGGCCTGGGTCCAGCGTTCGCGATCCTGATAAAGCGCCACGGCCGCCGCCGCCAGGGCTTCGGCGCATTGCTCGATGGCGCCGGGCCATGGCCGCTCATCGCCCATGGCCTCCGCGCCGATGGGGGTAGTGATGTTGGGCGTGCCGCACAGCATCGCATCGGCCAGCTTGCCCTTGATACCCGCGCCAAAGCGCAGGGGCGCGAGGCAGATGCGCGCGGCGCTCATCACTTGCAGGGCATCTTCGGCCCAGTTCATCACATGAAAGCCCTGCGCCGGGTTGTGCAGGGCGGTGGCCTTGGGCGGGGTGTAGGCGCCGTAGATATGCAGCTGGGCGCCCGGCAATTGCTGGCGAATTATTGGCCAGACGCTGTTCTTCATCCACAGTACGGCGTCCCAGTTCGGCGCATGGCGGAAGTTACCGATGCTGAGGAAGTGCGCACGCTCTTCGAACGGTACGAAGGCCTCGGTTGGCGGCGTCATCATCAGCGGGCACCAGTGGAGCAGGGCGGCGGGTAGCTTGAATTGTTCGGTGAGCAGGCGGATTTCCACGTCGGAGATCATCAGGCTGATGTCGCAGCGATAAATCGCGGCGATTTCGCGCTTGGCCAGGTCGGTGTCGGCCATCAGTTGGAACGCCTGCTCCAGGGCCGGGGCGAACAGCGCGCTGAAGTCGTCGCTGCCCGGGTGGGCCTTGAGGTGCGCCTTGAGGCGCCGCTGACGGGCGTCGCGCAGGCTTTGCAGGTCGGAGGTTTCCAGCACGCGCAGGGCGTCGGGGCAACACTTCTCCACGCGCCAGCCAAACTGTTCTTCCATCATGAACCGGTCGAACAGCACGATATCCGGAGCCAACTCGCGGACAAAGTCGTCAAAGCTGCTGCTATTGAGCTCGATCGCGCATTCGGCGATGCCCAGCGCCAGCAGGTCGGCCTTGTGCTCGCCCAGTGCTGCCGGGCTGCTGAAGGTAATATCCCAACCTTGTGTAAGAAAAGTTTCAAGGATCTGCATCATATGCCCGCCCGCGGCCGAGGAACGGGGCTCCGGCCAGACATAACCAATGACCAGGACTTTGGTGGCGGGCTGATTCATTAGCAACGGTTTCCTTGGAGGGCAGGCGCAAAGCGCGCAATTAAACCACAACCGCGTGGCATGACAATTTGTGTCTGGCGGTAGGTAGCCACGGTACTTTGTGGTTAACTTCCGCCTCTCGAATTCGTTTAACCAAAACCCAGCATAAGGATTCTGTTCATGGCTCAAGTCACTCTTCGCGGTAACCCTGTCCAGGTTGAAGGCGAATTGCCGAAAGTCGGCTCTGAAGCAGCAGACTTCACCCTGACCGCCGGCGATCTGTCGGATGCAACCCTGGCTACCTTTGCCGGCAAGCGCAAAGTGCTGAATATCTTCCCAAGCGTCGACACCCCGACCTGCGCCACGTCGGTACGCAAGTTCAACGCCCAGGCCAACGAGCTGAACAACGCCGTCGTACTGTGCATCTCCACCGACCTGCCATTCGCCCAGGCGCGTTTCTGCGGCGCCGAAGGCCTGGAAAACGTGAAGAACCTGTCGGACTTCCGTGACCCTGGTTTTGCCGTCGATTACGGCGTAGCGATTACCGATGGCCCGCTCAAGGGCCTGACCGCCCGTGCGGTCGTGGTGCTGGACGAAAATAACACCGTGCTGCACAGCGAACTGGTTTCGGAAATCGGCCAGGAGCCGAACTACGAAGCGGCCCTGGCTGTTTTGAAGTAACTGTTGCGGCGCGTTACTGTCGTTTTGCAGTAACACCCGTAAGACATGATTGCGGCCTGGCCTAGTCCAGGCCGTTTTTATTTGTGGCTCAGACGTTTAGCGAAATAGCCCGCAGACTAAGCCGCAGAAGTTAAAAGTTGTAAGCCCAAGGTAAATAGCCGGTAAAGGCGCTTTTCTTAACGCGCTCCAGTGCTTATCTTTCAGCCTCCCGAAGAAGAAGCTCTCGCGCCCAATGGTTGATCACTCCATGCAATCCTCCCCCCGCAACTCCCGCCGCTGGCTGTTCGGCCTGCTCGTGCTGCTGGTTATCGCCGGCCTGTGCTGGAAATTCTGGCCAGGCGGCGCCGCCCACAAAGACGCACCGGCCGGGCATACCGGTAAAACCGGCATGGCGCGCCCGGGGTTCGGCGGGTCCACCGGCCCGGTGCCGGTGCGTGTAGCGCCAGCGGTGCTGGGGGAGTTCCCGGTGTACTACAAGGCCTTGGGCACGGTCACCGCGCTCAATACCATCAATGTGCGCAGCAGGGTGGGTGGCGAGCTGGTCAAGATCGCCTTTGAAGAAGGGCAGATGGTCAAGGCCGGCGACCTGCTGGCCGAGATCGACCCGCGCAGCTACCAGAATGCCTTGCTCCAGGCCCAGGGCACGCTGATGCAGAACCAGGCCCAGTTGAAAAACGCCCAGGTCGACGTGCAGCGTTATCGCGACCTGTACACCCAGGACAGTATCGCCAAGCAGACCCTGGACACCGCCGAAGCGCTGGTCCTGCAATACCAGGGCACGGTCAAGACCAACCAGGGCGCGGTGGACGACGCCAAGCTCAACCTCGAGTTCACCAAGATCCGCGCGCCTATCAGCGGTCGCGTCGGCTTGCGCCAGGTCGATGTGGGCAACCTGGTGGCGGCCAACGACACCACCTTCCTCGCGGTGATCACCCAGACCCAACCGATCAGCGTGGCCTTCACCCTGCCGGAAAACACCCTGGAAACCGTGCTCGCCCGTTATCACGCCGGCAACAAGTTGCCGGTGGAAGCCTGGGACCGTGGCGACGTCAAGCGGCAGGCCACTGGTGTGCTGCAAAGCCTGGACAACCAGATCGACGTCACCACCGGCACCCTGAAATTCAAGGCGCGTTTCGATAACAAGGACCAGGCGCTGTTCCCCAACCAGTTCGTCAACGTGCATTTGCTCGCCGATACCTTGCACAACGTGGTGCTGGCGCCGTCCGCCGCGATTCAGTTCGGCAACACCGGCACCTTTGTCTACAAGCTCGATGGCGACAAGAAGGTCAAGGTCCAGCCGCTGGTGGTGGGTGACACCGATGGCGACAACACTGTGATCAAGGAAGGCCTGGTCGCCGGCGACCGTGTGGTGCTGGAAGGCACCGACCGCCTCAAGGACGGCAGCGAGATCGAAGTGGTCAACGACAGCAGCGAAGTGCCGACGACGCCCACCGAACACCTGCAAGGCAAGCCGGCGGCTAAAGGGGAGACCGGCACCACCGCCGGCAAGGCGCAAAAGGTCGGTTCATGAACCTGTCGCGGCTGTTTATCCTTCGTCCGGTCGCCACCACGCTGAGCATGCTGGCGATTGTTTTGGCCGGCATTATTTCCTACCGCTTGTTGCCGGTCTCGGCGCTGCCTCAGGTGGATTACCCGACCATCCGGGTGATGACCCTGTACCCCGGTGCCAGCCCCGATGTGATGACCAGCGCGGTCACCGCGCCCCTTGAGCGCCAGTTCGGGCAGATGCCCGGCCTGACCCAGATGGCGTCCACCAGTTCCGGCGGCGCCTCGGTGCTGACCCTGCGTTTCAACCTCGACATCAATATGGATGTCGCCGAGCAACAGGTGCAGGCTGCGATCAACGCCGCCACCAACCTGCTGCCCAAGGATTTGCCGGCACCGCCGGTGTACAACAAGGTCAACCCGGCGGATACCCCGGTGCTGACCCTGGCCATTACCTCCAAGACCATGCTGCTGCCCAAGCTCAATGACCTGGTCGACACACGCATGGCGCAGAAGATCGCGCAGATCAGCGGCGTCGGCATGGTCAGCATCGCCGGTGGCCAGCGCCAGGCCGTGCGCATCAAGGTCAACCCCGAAGCCCTGGCGGCCAACGGCTTGAACCTCTCCGATGTGCGCACCCTGATCGCCGCGTCCAACGTCAACCAGCCCAAAGGCAACTTCGACGGCCCCACGCGGGTGTCGATGCTCGATGCCAACGACCAGTTGGTGTCGCCCCAGCAATACGCCGAGCTGATCCTGGCCTACAACAATGGCGCGCCTCTGCGCCTCAAAGATGTGGCGCAGATCGTCGACGGCGCCGAAAACGAACGCCTTGCCGCCTGGGCCAATGAAAACCAGGCCGTACTCCTCAATATCCAGCGCCAACCGGGCGCCAACGTGATCGAGGTGGTCGACCGCATCAAGGCGCTGCTGCCGAGCATCACCGACAACCTGCCGGCCGGCCTCGACGTGACGGTGCTTACCGATCGCACCCAGACCATCCGCGCCTCGGTCACCGATGTGCAGCACGAATTGCTGATCGCCATTGCCCTGGTGGTGATGGTGACGTTCCTGTTCCTGCGGCGGGTCAGCGCCACGATCATCCCGTCGATTGCCGTGCCGCTGTCGCTGGTGGGCACCTTCGGGGTGATGTACCTGGCCGGGTTCTCCATCAATAACCTGACGCTGATGGCCCTGACCATTGCCACCGGTTTCGTGGTGGACGATGCCATCGTGATGCTGGAGAACATTTCCCGCTATATCGAGGAAGGCGAGACGCCGCTGGCCGCCGCGCTCAAGGGCGCCAGGCAGATCGGCTTCACCCTGATCTCCCTGACCCTGTCACTGATCGCCGTATTGATCCCGCTGCTGTTCATGGCTGATGTGGTGGGACGGCTGTTCCGCGAATTTGCCATCACCCTGGCGGTGGCGATCCTTATTTCCCTGGTGGTGTCCCTCACGCTCACGCCGATGATGTGCGCGCGTTTGCTCAAGCGCGAGCCCAAGGAAGAAGAGCAGAGCCGTTTCTACAAGGCCAGCGGCGCCTGGATCGACTGGCTGATCGAAGCCTACGGGCGCAAGTTGCAATGGGTGCTCAGGCACCAGTCGCTGACCCTGCTGGTGGCCATCGCGACCCTGGGCCTGACCGTGGTGCTGTACCTGGTGGTGCCCAAGGGCTTTTTCCCGGTGCAGGACACCGGGGTGATCCAGGGTATTTCCGAAGCGCCGCAGTCGATTTCATTCGCCGCCATGAGCCAGCGCCAGCAGGAACTGGCGCAGATCATCCTCACCGACCCGGCGGTGGAAAGCCTGTCGTCCTATATCGGCGTGGATGGCGATAACGCCACCCTCAACAGCGGCCGCTTGCTGATCAACCTCAAGCCCCACGGCCAGCGCGACTTGAGCGCGGCCCAGGTGATCACGCGCCTGCAACCGCAAATCGACAAGCTGGTGGGAATCCGCCTGTTCATGCAGCCGGTGCAGGACCTGACCATCGAAGACCGTGTCAGCCGCACCCAGTACCAGTTCAGCATGTCCTCGCCGGACGCCGACCTGCTGGCCCTGTGGAGCGGCAAGCTGGTGCACGCACTGAGCCAGATGCCGGAGCTCACAGACGTCGCCAGCGACCTGCAGGACAAGGGGCTGCAGGTGTACCTGGTGATCGACCGCGATGCGGCCTCGCGCCTGGGCGTCAGTGTGTCGACCATCACCGATGCTCTGTATGACGCGTTCGGCCAGCGGCAGATTTCCACCATCTACACCCAGGCCAGCCAGTACCGCGTGGTCTTGCAGGCCCAGTCTGGGGAAACCCTGGGCCCGGCGGCGCTGAACCAGATCCATGTGAAGACCACCGACGGCGGCCAGGTGCGCCTGTCCAGCCTCGCCCATGTGGAACAGCGCCAGGCGCAGTTGGCGATTGCGCATATCGGCCAGTTCCCGGCGGTGATGATGTCGTTCAACCTAGCCCCCGGCGTTGCCCTGGGCAAAGGCGTGGAGCTGATCAACCAGGCGCAGAAGGACATCGGCATGCCGGTGGGGGTGCAGACCCAGTTCCAGGGCGCTGCCCAGGCATTCGAAGCGTCGCTGTCGAGCACCTTGCTGCTGATCCTGGCAGCGGTGGTCACCATGTACATCGTGCTGGGCGTGCTCTACGAGAGCTATATCCACCCGATCACCATTCTCTCGACCTTGCCGTCGGCGGCAGTGGGGGCCTTGCTGGCCTTGCTGCTCAGCGGCAATGACCTGGGCATGATCGCGATCATCGGCATCATTTTGCTGATCGGTATCGTCAAGAAGAACGCGATCATGATGATCGACTTCGCCCTCGACGCCGAACGCAACCAGGGCCTGGACCCGCAGACCGCGATCTACCAGGCGGCGCTGCTGCGCTTCCGGCCGATCCTGATGACTACCCTGGCCGCCCTGTTCGGTGCAGTGCCGTTGATGCTCGCTACCGGCTCCGGTGCCGAACTGCGCCAGCCCCTGGGCCTGGTGATGGTCGGCGGCCTGCTGGTGAGCCAGGTGTTGACGCTGTTCACCACGCCGGTGATCTACCTGTATTTCGATCGCCTCGGCCGCCGCTGGCGCAAAGAGCCGCAAAGCCTGGAGCCGGTTGAGTCATGAACCTGTCCGGACCTTTCATTCGCCGGCCGGTAGCGACCCTTCTGCTGAGCCTGGCGATCATGTTGCTGGGCGGGGTCAGCTTCAACCTGCTGCCGGTGTCGCCGCTGCCACAGATCGATTTCCCGGTGATCGTGGTCTCGGCCAGCCTGCCCGGCGCCAGCCCCGAGGTGATGGCCTCCACGGTGGCCACGCCGCTGGAGCGTTCCTTCGGCGCGATTGCCGGCATCACCACCATGAGCAGTTCGTCGAGCCAGGGCTCCACCCGGGTGATCCTGGCGTTCGACTCCGACCGTGATATCAACGGCGCCGCGCGGGAAGTGCAGGCGGCGATCAACGCTTCGCGCAACCTGCTGCCCAGCGGCATGCGCAGCATGCCCACCTACAAGAAGATCAACCCGTCCCAGGCGCCGATCATGGTGCTGTCGCTGACCTCGGACGTGTTGCAGAAGGGCCAGCTGTACGACCTGGCCTCGACCATCCTCTCCCAAAGCCTGTCCCAGGTGCCGGGGGTGGGCGAAGTGCAGATCGGCGGCAGCTCCCTGCCGGCGGTGCGTATCGAGCTGGAACCCAAGGCCCTCGACCAGTACGGCGTGGCCCTGGACGACGTGCGCAACACCATCGCCAATGCCAACCAGCGTCGGCCCAAGGGCTCCCTGGAAGACGGCGAGCGCAACTGGCAGATCCAGGCCAACGACCAGCTGGAAAAGGCCAAGGATTACGAGCCGCTGCTGATTCGCTACCAGGACGGCGCCGCCCTGCGCCTCAAGGATGTGGCGAAGATCAGCGACGGCGTGGAGGACCGCTACAACAGTGGCTTCTTCAACAATGATTCGGCGGTGCTGCTGGTGATCAACCGCCAGTCCGGCGCCAACATCATCGAGACCGTCAGGCAGATCAAGGCGCAACTGCCGGCGTTGCAGGCGGTGCTGCCGTCCAGCGTCAAGCTCAGCCTGGCCATGGACCGCTCGCCGGTGATCACCGCGACCCTGCATGAAGCCGAGATGACCCTGCTGATTGCGGTGGGGCTGGTGATCCTGGTGGTGTACCTGTTCCTCGGCAACTTCCGCGCCTCGCTGATTCCAACCCTGGCGGTGCCGGTGTCGCTGGTGGGCACGTTCGCGATCATGTACCTGTACGGGTTCTCACTGAACAACTTCTCGCTGATGGCGCTGATCCTGGCCACCGGCCTGGTGGTGGACGATGCCATTGTGGTGCTGGAGAACATTTCCCGGCATATCGACGCGGGCGTGCCACCGATGAAGGCCGCCTACCTGGGTGCCGAGGAAGTCGGGTTTACCTTGCTGTCGATGAACGTATCGCTGGTGGCGGTGTTCCTCTCGATCCTGTTCATGGGCGGGATCGTCACCAACTTGTTCCGCGAGTTTTCCATCACCTTGTCGGCGGCGATCATCGTTTCGCTGATCGTGTCGCTGACGTTGACGCCGATGCTCTGCGCCCGTTGGCTCAAGCCCCACGTGAAAGGGCAGATGACCGGCCTGCAGCGCTGGAGCCAGAAGATCAACGACCGCATGGTGGCCGGCTACGCCACCAGCCTGGACTGGGTGCTGCGCCATCGCCGCCTGACCTTGCTCAGCCTGCTGCTGACCATTGGCGTGAACGTGGCGCTGTACGTGGTGGTCCCGAAGACCTTTATGCCGCAACAGGACACCGGCCAATTGATCGGCTTTGTGCGCGGGGACGACGGCCTGTCGTTCAGCGTCATGCAGCCGAAGATGGAAATCTTCCGCAAGGCGGTGCTCAACGACCCAGCGGTGCTCAGCGTGGCCGGCTTTATCGGCGGCAACAACGGTACCAACAACGCGGTGATGCTGGTCCGCCTCAAGCCCATCAGCGAACGCAAGGTGTCCGCCCAGGCGGTGATCGAGCGCCTGCGCAAGGATGTACCGCTGGTGCCGGGCGGGCGCCTGTTCCTGATGGCCGACCAGGACCTGCAATTCGGCGGCAGCCGTGATCAGACCAGCGCGCAGTATTCCTACATCCTGCAAAGCGGCGACCTGGCCGCGCTGCGCCTGTGGTACCCGAAAGTGGTTGCGGCGCTGCGTGAGCTGCCGGAACTGACCGCCATTGACGCCCGTGAAGGGCGCGGCGCGGCCCAGGTCACGCTGATTGTCGACCGTGACCAAGCCAAGCGCCTGGGCATCGACATGGACATGGTCACCGCGGTGCTCAACAACGCCTACAGCCAGCGGCAGATTTCCACCATCTACGACAGCCTCAACCAGTACCAGGTGGTGATGGAGGTCAACCCCAAATACGCCCAGGACCCGATCACCCTCAACCAGATGCAGGTGATCACCTCCAGCGGCGCGCGGGTGCCGTTGTCGACCATTGCCCATTACGAGAACAGCCTGGCGGACGACCGCGTCAGCCACGAAGGCCAGTTCGCCTCGGAAAACATCGCCTTCGACATGGCCCCCGGGGTCACGGTGGAGCAGGGCACGGCGGCCATCGAGCGGGCGATTGCCAAGGTCGGCCTGCCGGAAGATGTGATCGCCAAGATGGCCGGCACTGCCGATGCCTTTGCGGCCACGCAGAAGGGCCAGCCGTTCATGATCCTCGGCGCGCTGGTGGCGGTGTACCTGGTGCTGGGCATTCTGTATGAGAGCTACATTCATCCGCTGACGATCCTCTCGACCCTGCCGTCGGCCGGCGTCGGCGCGATGCTTGCCATCTACCTGACGGGAGGGGAATTCAGCCTGATTTCCCTGCTCGGCCTGTTCCTGTTGATCGGGGTGGTGAAGAAGAACGCGATCCTGATGATCGACCTGGCGTTGCAGCTGGAACGCAACGATGGGCTAGGCCCGCTGGAATCGATTCGCAGCGCCTGCCTGTTGCGTCTGCGGCCGATCCTGATGACCACCCTGGCGGCCATCCTCGGCGCCTTGCCGTTGCTGCTGGGCACCGGCGATGGCGCGGAAATGCGCCATCCCCTGGGCCTGACCATCATTGGCGGCCTGATTTTCAGCCAGGTCCTGACCCTCTACACCACCCCGGTGGTTTACCTCTATCTCGACCGCGCGCGCCACCGTTTCAATGCCTGGCGCGGCGTGCGTACCGATGCTGCCCTGGACACTGCGCTATGACCGATTCAACCAACGCCAATGCACTGCGGGCTTCCGACACGGCACTCATCCCTGTAGGAGCGAGCTTGCTCGCGAAAAAACGGCAGGCACCGCGTTCATTCAGGCTCGGCGCGTTATCGTTAACGACCTTCGCGAGCAAGCTCGCTCCTACAGTAGGGTTGGCGTTGTTGCTCAGCGCCTGTGCCGTCGGCCCGGATTACAAACGCCCGGAAGTCACTGAACCCGCGCAGTTCAAGGAAGCCCAGGGCTGGCGCCAGGCCGCGCCGAGTGATTCCCTGGCCCGTGGCGCCTGGTGGGAGCTGTATGGCGACCGCCAACTCAACGACCTGGTGCTGCGCCTGAATAATTCCAACCAGACCGTGGCCCAGGCCGAAGCGCGTTTTCGCCAGGCCCAGGCCCTGGTGCGCAGTTCACGCGGGGCGTTTTACCCCAGCGTCGACCTGAGCGCGGGCAAAACCCGCGCCAGCCAGGGCACCGGCAGCAGCAGCGCCAGCCTCAGCAGTTCCAGCAGCGGGATCCGTGACACCCTCAACGCGCAGCTCGGCGTGAGCTGGGAAGCCGATATCTGGGGCAAATTGCGCCGAGGCCTGGAGGCCAACGAGGCCAGCGCCGAAGCCAGCTCGGCAGACTTAGCCGCGATGCGCCTGAGCCAACAGTCGGAACTGGTGCAAAGCTATCTGCAACTGCGGGTCATGGACGAGCAGACCCGCCTGCTGCAAGCCACGCTGGACACCTACCAGCGCTCCCTGCAAATGACCGAAAACCAATACCGCGCCGGGGTTTCCGGCAAGGACGCGGTGGCCCAGGCGCAAACCCAGCTCAAGACCACCCAGGCCAGCCTGATCGACCTGATCTGGCAACGTGCCCAACTGGAAAACGCCATCGCCGTGTTGATCGGCGAGGCACCGGCCAACTTCAGTCTGGCGGTGAGCAAGGACATCCCGGCCCTGCCGCAGATTCCGGTCAGCCTGCCGTCGCAATTGCTTGAACGGCGCCCGGACATCGCCTCGGCCGAACGCTCGGTGATCGCCGCCAACGCCAATATTGGCGTGGCCAAGGCCGCCTATTACCCGGACCTGACGCTGAGCCTGGCCGGCGGCTATTCCAGCAGCACCTATGCCGACTGGATCAGCCTGCCGAACCGCTTCTGGTCGGTAGGGCCGAAACTGGCCATGACCCTGTTCGACGGCGGCCAACGCTCGGCGGAAGTCGACCGCACCGTGGCGTCCTACGACGAAACCGTGGCCAAGTACCGCCAGACCGTGCTCGACGGCTTCCGTGAAGTGGAAAACTACATGGTCCAGCTTGAGGTGCTGGAAGACGAGGCGGTGGTCAGCAACGAAGCCCTCGAGGCCGCCCGAGAATCGCTGCGCTTGACCCAGAACCAGTACAAGGCCGGGCTGATTGCCTATCTGGATGTGGTGACGGTCCAGGCCACGGCGCTGAGTAACGAGCGCACCGTGTTGACCCTGTTGCAGAGCCGCCTGGTGGCCAGTGTGCAACTGATCGCCGCGCTGGGCGGTGGTTGGGATGGGCAGACGCCGATTGCCGAGAAGGATTGATTGATCGTTCTCACGTGTGTGGGAACGCAGTGTGTGGGTAATTTCAATCAGTAGATTGGCGTCAAACTGCCACTAATGGCCCTCTGATAATTAATCAACTGTTCAAGAATTATTCTCGCTACAATCGCCCGCTTTGCCACTTGGTACGGGCGTTTCGGGTCCGTTGCCCACGAGAAGTCCCATGCTTATCGGTAGCTATTCCCCCTCGCTGGTCGCGATCTCGCTGTTTGTCGCGATCCTCGCTTCCTACACCGCCCTGGACCTCACCGGCCGCATCGCGACCGCCAAGGGGCGCGCTGTGTATTTATGGATAGCCGGCGGGGCCATGGCGATGGGGGTAGGCGTCTGGTCCATGCACTTTATCGGCATGCTGGCGTTGCGCCTGCCGTTTGCCTTGGGCTTCGACATCGGTATCACCGCGCTGTCGTTGTTGATCGCGGTATTGTCCTGCGGCTTTGCATTATGGCTGGTCAGCCAAGCGCGTTTGCCTGCCTGGCAACTGGCGTTTGGCGCGCTGGTCATGGGCAGCGGTATTGCCAGCATGCACTACACCGGCATGGCCGCGATGCGCATGACGCCGGGCATCGACTATGACCCCACGCTATTTGGCCTGTCGTTGCTGATCGCGGTGGTGGCGTCCGGAGCCGCACTGTTGATTGCGTTCAACCTGCGCCGCAACACGCCTTACGTACGCCTGGCCCGTGGTGGTGCGGCGGTGGTGATGGGCTTTGCAATCGTCGGCATGCATTACACCGGCATGGCGGCCGCACGCTTTGCCGATGAAAGTTACTGCGCCGCCGTGCTGGATGGCTTGAGTGGCAAGGGCCTGGATAACCTGGTGTTGGTGACGACCCTGGCGGTACTGGCCATTGCGTTGCTGACGTCGTTGCTCGACGCGCGCCTGGAAGCCCGTACTGCGGTGCTCGCCGACTCGTTGACCCAAGCCAACCAGGAACTGACCCACCTGGCCCTGCACGATATGCTCACCGGCCTGCCCAATCGCACCTTGCTGGCCGATCGTATTCAACAGGCCATCGAGGCGGTAAAGGAGCAGGGCGGTTGCTTTGCCCTGATGTTCATCGACCTGGATGGCTTCAAGCCGGTCAACGATGCCTTTGGCCATCACATGGGCGACCAGTTGTTGCGCGAAGTCGGCCTGCGCCTGCGCGAAGACCTGCGCAGTCACGACACCCTGGCGCGCATCGGCGGCGATGAGTTTGTATTGCTGGTGCAGTTGACCCAGCCCGACGATGCCCTCGGCCTTGCCGAACGCCAGGTGGTGCTGATCAACCGCGCGTTCCAGGTGGCCGAGCATGAGCTGAAGATTTCCGCCAGCGTCGGCATCGCCATGTTCCCGGGCAATGGCAACACCCCCCAGGAACTGCTGATGAACGCCGACGCCGCCATGTACCATGCCAAGGGCATGGGCAAGAACGGCTACAGCTTCTTTGATGTGTCGATGAACACCAATGCGCGCAAGCAATTGCAGCTGCTGCAAGACCTGCGCAATGCTCTTGAGCACGAGCAGTTCCGGCTGTATTACCAGCCCAAGTTTGATGCGATCAGTGGGATCCCGGTGGGCGCCGAAGCGCTGGTGCGCTGGGAGCATCCGCAACAAGGCTTGTTGTTGCCGGCGACCTTTATCGAACTGGCGGAAAAAACCGGCCTGATCATCCCCATCGGCGAATGGGTGCTCAATGAAGCCTGTCGCCAAATGAGCCTGTGGTACGCCCAGGGTTATGAGCACTGGCGCATCGCGGTGAACTTGTCGGCGTTGCAGTTTTGCCACGCCGGGCTGGTCAACAGCGTCGCCGGCGCCCTGGCGCGGCACCGGTTGCCGGCCAACAGCCTGACCCTGGAAATCACCGAGACCACCGCGATGAGCGACGCCGATGCGAGCATGACGGTGTTGCAGCAGCTGTCGGACATGGGCGTGGACCTGTCCATCGACGATTTCGGCACGGGCTACTCCAGCCTGATGTACCTCAAGCGCCTGCCGGCCAACGAGTTGAAGATCGACCGTGGTTTTGTGCGTGACCTGGAGCATGACAGCGACGACGCCGCCATCGTGTCTGCCATTGTTGCCTTGGGCCAGGCGCTGGGGCTGCGAATCGTCGCCGAAGGTGTGGAAACCGATGTGCAGCAGAGTTTTCTCACGCGGTTGGGGTGTAACTCCCTGCAAGGCTACCTGCTCGGCCACCCGTTGCCGGCGGACGGTTTCATGGCCCATATCCAGCGCGGCGAAGATGCAGCGGCGCCTGACAAAAGCCGTGCGTGACGGTTAGTATCGGATCCAACCCTAAACACCAGGTTGGATCAGGAGACCGCACGCATGGACAAAGTCCTCATCATCACCGGGGGGAGCCGTGGTATCGGCGCCGAGACGGCATTGCTGGCTGCCCGCGAGGGCTATCGCATCTGCATCAACTATCACTCCGATGAAAAAGCCGCCCACAGCGTGCTCGAGCAGGTTCGCGGCCTCGGTGCCCAGGCGATTGCGGTGCGCGCGGATGTCAGTATCGAAGATGAAGTGATTGCGCTGTTCCATCGCGTGGACGCCGAACTGGGCCGGGTCACCGCGCTGGTGAACAATGCCGGCACCGTGGGGCACAAGTCGCGGGTGGATGAGATGTCCGAGTTCCGCATCCTGAACATTCTCAAGACCAATGTGCTCGGTCCGATCCTGTGTGCCAAGCACGCGGTGCTGCGGATGTCGCCCAAGCATGGCGGGCAGGGCGGCAGTATCGTCAATGTGTCGTCGGTGGCTGCACGCCTGGGTTCGCCGGGTGAGTACGTCGACTACGCCGCATCCAAGGGCGCACTCGACACCTTCACCCTCGGCCTGTCGAAAGAAGTGGCGGGCGAGGGCATCCGCGTCAACGCGGTGCGCCCCGGCTACATCTTCACCGACTTCCACGCCCTGAGCGGCGACCCGGACCGGGTCAGCAAGCTCGAGTCCGGTATTCCCATGGCCCGTGGCGGGCGGCCGGATGAAGTGGCGGAAGCGATTATCTGGCTGCTGTCGGACAAGGCTTCGTATGCCACGGGGACTTTTCTGGATTTGGGTGGCGGTCGCTAGTGATGCAGTGCCTGTACCGGCGCCATCGGGGCATAGGTATCTACACAACTCTTAAAGGCTGACACATAACTCTGTGGTGAGCGGGCGGTGCGACGATTCGACAAGCCCGCTCACCACAGAAGCCTAATTGCCATAGATTCCGTATTCACTGGAAGTTGTGTAGATACCCATGGCCATCGGGGGCTTGCCCCCGATGGCGTCAGAAAGCGCAACGCCATCCCTCAAAACGACCGCACAATCCGCCCCAACGTCTCCATCGCCTTCTCCGAGACCTCGGTCCACGGGCTGCCGTAGTTCAGGCGAATACAGTTGCGAAAGCGCTGGGTCGCAGAAAAGATCGGCCCCGGCGCAATGCTGATGCCTTGCGCCAGCGCCATCTGGAACAACTTCAACGAATCGGTCTGCTCCGGCAATTCCAGCCACAGGAAATACCCGCCGGCCGGCTGGCTCACCCGTGTCTGCGCCGGGAAGTAGCGGGCGATAGCCGCCAGCATGGCGCTTTGCTGTTCTTCCAGGGCATAGCGCAGTTTACGTAAGTGGCGGTCATAGCCGCCGTGTTGCAGGTAGTCGGCAATCGCCGCTTGCGCCGGCATCGAAGGGCACAGCGAGGTCATCAGCTTCAAGCGCTCGACCTTCTGCGCATAGCGCCCGGCCGCCACCCAGCCGACGCGATAGCCCGGCGCCAGACTCTTGGCGAAGGAGCCGCAGTGCATCACCAGGCCTTCGTTGTCGAAGGCCTTGGCCGGCTTGGGTGCCTGCTGCCCGTAGTACAGCTCGGCGTACACGTCGTCCTCGATCAACGGCACTTGGTGGCTACGCAGCAGTTCCACCAGCGCCTGCTTCTTTGCTTCCGGCAATGTGGCGCCCATGGGATTCTGGAAACTGGTCATGGTCCAGCAGGCCTTGATCGGGTAGCGCTCCAGGGTTTGCGCCAGGGCGTTGAGGTCGATGCCGTCGCGCGGGTGCACGGGGATTTCCACCGCCTTGAGCTTCAGGCGTTCCAGCACTTGCAGGCAGGCGTAGAACGCCGGGGCCTCGATGGCCACCAGGTCGCCCGGTTCGGTGACCGCTTGCAGGCACAGGTTCAACGCTTCCAGGGCGCCGTTGGTGATCAGCAGCTCCTCCATGGGCAGCATCAGGCCGCCGACCATATAGCGCAGGGCAATCTGCCGACGCAGTTGCGGGTTGCCCGGCGACATGTCGGTGACCACCAGACGCGGGTCCATCTCGCGGCTGGCGCTGGCCAGGGAGCGGGCCAGGCGCGGCAGCGGGAACAGCATGGGGCTGGGGAAGGCCGAGCCGAAGGGCACGGTGTTGGGGTCTTTGATCGAATCGAGTACCGAGAACACCAGTTCGCTGACATCGACTTCGGTGGACTCATGCACCTGCTCGCTCACCACCGGTTCGGAGAACGGGCTGGGTGCATGGGTGTTGACGAAATAGCCGGAGCGCGGCCGTGCCCGGATCAGCCCGCGACGCTCCAACAGGTAGTAGGCCTGGAACACCGTGGACGGGCTGACGCCATAGGTCTGGCTGGCATAGCGTACCGACGGCACACGCTGGCCGGGGCCGAGCACGCCGGAGCGGATCAGTTCTGCGATGTCATCGGCGAATTTTTCGTAGCGTTTCATGTTGGCCTTAAACAAATAGGTAATATGAGTCCAGCCCCCTCCCACATTTGATCTGCATCATTTTCGATAGCGAGGTCTCAGCGGTTGAGCGGTGCCACAAAGCGACTGTCGGCGGCGCTGTAGATCCACGGCTCGTCCACATCCGAAACCTTGAAGCGCACTGTCTGCGAACTGCTCGCCGGCTTGTCGGCCAGCAATGCCACCGAAACCGGCACATCGACGATTTCCCCCGGTGCCAGGCTGATCTCGGTCTTGCCTTGCAGTTGGAAACCCTCTGCATCCAGCAGCTCCACCCGGTATTCCTGGCGCTGCTGTGTCTTGTTGATGACCTTGAGGCTGTAGATGTTTTCGATCTGGCCCTGGGCGTTCTCGCGGAACATGCCACGGTCCTTGGTCACGTCCAGCGACACCATTGGCCGCTCCACCAATGCCACCACCAACGCCGCAATCATCACCAGCAGCACCGCACTGTAGCCGATCAGGCGCGGCCTGAGCAGGTGGGTCTTGCCGCCTTGGAGTTGATGCTCGGAGGTGTAGCTCACCAAGCCCCGCGCATAGCCCATCTTGTCCATGATCGAATCGCAGGCGTCGATGCACGCCGCGCAGCCGATGCACTCCATTTGCAGGCCGTCGCGGATGTCGATGCCGGTGGGGCAGACCTGCACGCACAGCTGGCAGTCAATACAGTCACCCAGGCCGACAGCGGCCGGCGTGACCTCGCGTTTACGCGGGCCGCGATGCTCGCCACGGGCGCTATCGTAGGAAATGGTCAGGGTGTCTTTATCGAACATCACGCTCTGGAACCGCGCATACGGACACATATGCATGCACACCGCTTCACGCAGCCAGCCGGCGTTGATGTAGGTGGCGGCGGTAAAAAACAGCACCCAGAAGAGACTCACGCCCCCCATTTGCCAGGTCAGCAGTTCGGCGGCCAGGGGGCGGATCGGCGTGAAGTAGCCGACAAAGGTCAGCCCGGTGAGCACGCTGATGCCCAGCCACAACATGTGTTTGGCCGAGCGTCGCGCGAGTTTGTTCAGGCTCCAGGGCGCCGCTTGCAGCTTGATACGCTGGTTGCGCTCGCCCTCGGTGAGCTTTTCGCACCACATGAACAGCCAGGTAAACGAGCTTTGCGGACAGGTGTAGCCACACCACACGCGGCCGGCGAACACCGTAATCGCAAACAGGCCGAAGGCACAGATGATCAGCAAAGCCGATAACAGGATGAAGTCCTGGGGCCAGAAGGTGGCGCCGAAAATATGGAATTTACTCTCGGCCAAATCCCACAGCACGGCTTGCCGCCCACCCCAGTTCAGCCACACCGTGCCGAAGAACGCCAGGAACAGAAAGCCCGCGCCAGCCACGCGCAAGGTGCGGAACAGGCCGGTGAAACTGCGGGTATGGATCAGGTTGTCGCTGGATTTGGCCTTCACCTTCTTTGGGTGGATCGGCTCAAAGGTTTCCACGGTTGGGATTCGTTCGCTCATGGTCGTTCGCTCATCAGCCTCCATCAGGCCGATGAACTATGCGCGCCGGTCTGTTTGCATAACAGGCTCAGGTATGGCGATAAAAAGCGGATCAGATGGGCTTTGGCCATGGGCCTGCGTCAATGTGCTGCACCCCATGGCGCTGGAGGTGCAGCTAGATCTGGCGCGTGCTGATACAGATCAATTAAATCAGCGAACCAGGTTCTTCAGCCTTTACATGTTGGCGCCCATCATGGGCACCTGCCACCGTCAGGGCGTCGGCCTCGGCTTCGGTGATATAGATCCGCTCGGCGGCCAGTTCCACGTACGACATGGATTTGTCGGTGTCGGTAACGATATGGACGCGGGTCGCCGGCACGCTCTGTTCCTGGCCATTGTCATCGAGCATGAAGTAGCACAGTTGGTTTTCGATACGCAGGGGCATGCCGGTCTCCTTTTTCATGGGGTATGAAGGTTAGGGGGCAGCAAGGTGTGTGGGTTCAAGGCAACTGACTGGCGGTCGCCGCTGTCCATCCTTTATCCATAAATAAAGGACAGCATCCATGGACGCCTGGTGGCACGAAGTGTGGCAAACCCTGCAGGCCGAATTCGCCGACCTTGGCGACGCGAAACAGCTCACTCAAATCACTGTTCGCCTGCTGATCGCAGCGCTGTTGGGCGGCATCCTCGGGTTTGAGCGCGAGCACAAGGGCAAGGCTGCCGGTGTGCGCACCCATATGCTGGTGGCAATGGGCGCCGCATTGTTTGTGCTGGTACCGCAGATGTCTGGCAACCAGGCGGATGCCATGAGTCGTGTGGTCCAGGGGGTGATCGCGGGGATTGGTTTCCTCGGCGCAGGGACGATCCTCAAGGGCAAGGAAGATGAAGAGGGCCAGCACGTCAAAGGCCTGACCACCGCTGCCGGGTTATGGATGACCGCCGCCATTGGGGTGGCGGCGGGAATGGGCCGCGAGTCGACGGCGGTGTTGAGTACCTTGCTGGCCCTGGCGGTGTTCAGCGTGATGCCAAGGATCGTCAAGCTGTTGGACAAGGAGACCTGACTTAATAAGGGACCTTCATGTTGACGCTGTAGGTTTCAGGACCGTGTTGGCGTTCGGCGGGCACTCGTTCTGTGCGTAAAGAGTCGAGCCTGTGCATGTTCAACAGACTACCAAACCCAGTCAAGAACCCAGCCATACGTCCCATTGCTGAATGGTTCTTGCCAAGGGTCTCCACATCGTCTTTCGACTTATGATAAGCGTTCAGCAGATCTGCGGTGTCACTGCCAGAATATGCTTTCATCAAGTTTTCAAGCCCTTTCAACCTGAGCTCCTTGATCAGGGTTTCTTCCGCATCACGCCTGGCGGATTCCAGGTTGGTGCTGATCATGTCCGGATTTAACTGTTTACCGAGCGCTTCGAGGGTTTTGGCGTTCGCTTCAGCATTCTCACCGTGCAACATCAACCGGATGTTGTCTTCAGTCAACAGTCTGCGGACTTTGTCAAGCTGTGTGCGGGAATGAAAGGAGTTCGGGGCGTGCAGAATGCAGTGGATGTTGTGCTGGGATAACAGCGAGTTCAGCTCAGCCAGAGGCGTTGCATCGGTGTGCGCCGGAGTGACGGGGGTGGACGGTACGTAGTTCGGGGTCAGCTGAGGAGGGATGGTCGACATATATAACCTCACGAAGAATGGACTGAAACGCCTTATCCCAAAGGGTGGGGGGAGCATTTCGCGAGGTCAGTATATAAAGCTGGGCTTAAGCAATATTTTCTTAATAGCGAAGGAAATTTCGGTTTTTCATGAGGTCCGCTCGAAGGACGATATCTTGTTTTCGAGCGAGCCTCCCGTCGCCGTCAGCTGGTTCTTACAATTACCGGTGGCATTGTCGTTGGTGGTTCTTCCACCGCTGGCGGTTGGGTTTCCGGCGGTTCCTTCTCGGGAATCGGCTCCGGCTCCGTGGGGGGCAAGGTCGGGTTGTCGATATTCGGGTCCGGGGTTTCAGCCGGGATAGGGATATTCATCGGTGTGGCCTCCTTTGTGCTTTGCTCCAGTGGTGGACATCCACCGGGGCCAATTGATTCCCCGCCCAATGGCGGAACATCCAGCTGAACTTTTAACCTTGGCCCAGGCTCGGACCTATAGCGGCCCTGCTCAGGGAGAGCGCTGCCGTATCGGAATTCGGATCAAGCAAAGAGCGTCCACAGGGCGTAAGGGGAAGATGCTCGATGACTGCTGAAACACTGGCTCCAGAAGACTCCATATTGCCGCTGTCCCAGGCGCTGTTGCTGCCCAGGATCGCGATCGAAAGCACTTCACCCGTGATCGACGGCGGCGAATTTGCCGTCAAGGCTGTGGTGGGCCAGCGGGTCAACGTCACCAGCAAGGTATTCGCCGATGGCCACGACAAGCTGGCCGTATTGATCCGTTGGCGCCCGCTGCATGACGAAAGCTGGCACAGCGTGGTCATGAACGACGTGGGCAACAATGGCTGGGAAGGGGCGTTTACCGTCACCGTCCAGGGCCCTCACGAATACTGCATCGAGGCCTGGATCGATACCTACGCCAGCTTCTGCTATGAACTGCGCAAAAAACATGAAGCCGGGGTGCCGGTCAGCCTGGAGTTGCAGGAAGGCCGCAGCCTGGTGCTGCAGGCCGCCGAACGCAGCGACAACGAACTGCGTGACCGCCTGATGCTGTTGCACCACGAACTCTCCGGTTTGCTGGAAACCGAGCAGGTCGCGCTGTTTTTGCACGAAGACAGTGCACACCTGATGACCCAGGCCGACCACCGCGCCTACTTGAGCATCAGCACCGTCTACCCGATTGATGTGGAGCGCGAGGCGGCGCAATTTGCCAGTTGGTACGAGCTGTTTCCCCGTTCGATCACCGACGATCCGGCCCGCCACGGTACGTTCAACGACGTGCACTCGCGCCTGTCGATGATCCATGACATGGGGTTCGACGTGCTGTACTTCCCGCCGATCCACCCGATCGGGCGCAGCCACCGCAAAGGCAAGAACAATTCCCTGACCGCAGGCCCCGATGATCCGGGCAGCCCCTATGCCATCGGCAGCGAGGACGGCGGCCACGAGGCCATCCACCCGCAGTTGGGCAGCCGCGAAGACTTCCGTCGCCTGGTCAAGGCCGCCGCCGAGCATGGCCTGGAGATCGCCCTGGATTTCGCCATCCAGTGCTCCCAGGACCACCCGTGGCTCAAAGAGCACCCGGGCTGGTTCAACTGGCGCCCGGACGGCACGATCAAATATGCCGAGAACCCGCCAAAGAAGTACCAGGACATCGTCAACGTCGACTTCTATGCCGCAGATGCGATCCCAGGCCTGTGGACTGAACTGCGCGACATCGTGGTGGGCTGGGTGGAAGAGGGCGTGAAGACCTTTCGCGTCGACAACCCCCACACCAAGCCGCTGCCCTTTTGGCAGTGGCTGATCGCCGATGTACGGGCAAAGCATCCCGAGGTGATCTTCCTCGCCGAAGCCTTCACCACCCCGGCGATGATGGCGCGCCTGGGCAAGGTCGGTTACTCCCAGAGCTACACCTACTTCACCTGGCGCAACACCAAGGCCGAACTGGCCGAATACCTGGCGCAATTGAACGAGTCGCCGTGGCGCGAATGCTACCGGCCGAATTTTTTCGTCAATACACCGGATATCAACCCAGGGTTCCTGCATGAATCCGGGCGCCCGGGCTTTTTGATCCGCGCCGCGCTGGCCACCATGGGCTCGGGCCTGTGGGGCATGTATTCGGGCTTTGAGCTATGTGAAGCGGCACCGGTGCCGGGCAAAGAGGAATACCTGGACTCGGAGAAATACGAGATTCGCCCTCGGGACTTCACCGCACCCGGCAATATCATCGCCGAGATCGCCCAGCTCAACCGCATTCGCCGCCAAAACCCGGCCTTGCAGACTCACCTGGGCCTGAAGCTCTACAACGCCTGGAACGACAATATCCTGTACTTCGGCAAGCGCAGCGAGGACGGCAGCAACTTCATCCTCGTAGCCGTCAACCTCGATCCGTTCAATGCCCAGGAGGCCCACTTTGAGTTGCCGTTGTGGGAATTGGGCCTGCCGGACGATGCGCAGACCCAGGGCGAAGACCTGATGAACGGCCACCGCTGGACCTGGTATGGCAAGACCCAGTGGACGCGGCTGGAGCCGCAGATGCCGTTCGGGATCTGGCGCATCAGCACCTCCTGAGTCTGGTGAAGATCAACATGTGGGAGGGGGCAAGCCCCTCCCACATTGACCCGGTTCAGTCTGCACGATTTTTCGAGTATTTCAGGAGTTTCCAATGGCGAAGAAACCCAAGGCTGCCACCTTCATCAAAGACCCGCTCTGGTACAAGGACGCGGTGATCTACCAGGTTCACGTCAAATCCTATTTCGACTCCAACAACGACGGCATCGGTGATTTTCCCGGCCTGATCGCCAAGCTCGACTACATCGCCGACCTGGGTGTCAACACCATCTGGCTGCTGCCGTTCTACCCCTCGCCACGCCGCGATGACGGCTATGACATTGCCGAATACCGGGGCGTGCACAGCGACTACGGAACCATGGCCGATGCCCGGCGCTTTATCGCCGAAGCCCACAAACGCGGGTTGCGGGTCATCACTGAACTGGTGATCAACCATACCTCCGATCAGCACCCGTGGTTCCAGAGGGCGCGCAAGGCCAAGCCGGGCTCGGCGGCGCGGGACTTCTACGTGTGGTCCGATGACGACCAGAAATACGACGGCACCCGCATCATTTTCCTCGACACCGAAAAGTCCAACTGGACCTGGGACCCGGTCGCCGGCCAGTACTTCTGGCACCGTTTTTATTCCCACCAGCCGGACCTCAATTTCGACAACCCGCAGGTGATGAAAGCCGTGCTGTCGGTGATGCGCTACTGGCTGGACATGGGCATCGACGGCCTGCGCCTGGACGCCATCCCTTACCTGATCGAGCGCGATGGCACCAACAACGAAAACCTGCCGGAAACCCACGACGTCCTCAAGCAGATCCGCGCCGAGATCGACGCCCATTACCCCGACCGCATGCTGCTCGCCGAGGCCAACCAGTGGCCGGAAGATACGCAGCTGTATTTCGGCGACCGCAAGGGCGATGACGGTGATGAATGCCACATGGCGTTCCACTTCCCGCTGATGCCGCGCATGTACATGGCGCTGGCCCAGGAGGATCGCTTCCCGATCACCGATATCCTGCGCCAGACCCCGGAGATCCCCGCCAACTGCCAATGGGCGATCTTCCTGCGCAACCACGATGAACTGACCCTGGAAATGGTCACCGATAAAGAGCGCGACTACCTGTGGAACTACTACGCTGCTGACCGCCGCGCACGCATCAACCTGGGCATTCGCCGGCGCCTGGCGCCCTTGATGGAGCGCGACCGCCGCCGTGTGGAGTTGCTCAACAGCCTGCTGCTGTCGATGCCCGGCACGCCGACCCTGTATTACGGCGACGAAATCGGCATGGGCGACAATATCTACCTCGGCGACCGCGATGGCGTGCGCACGCCGATGCAATGGTCCATTGACCGCAACGGCGGTTTCTCCCGCGCCGACCCGGCCAGCCTGGTGCTGCCACCGATCATGGATCCGCAATACGGCTATCTGTCGGTCAACGTCGAAACCCAGGCCCAGGACCCGCACTCACTGTTGAACTGGACCCGCCGCATGCTGGCGGTGCGCAAGCAGTCCAAGGCGTTTGGGCGCGGCAGCCTGAAAATGCTCTCGCCAAGCAATCGCCGCATCCTGGCGTATACCCGCGAATTCACCGGCGAAGACGGGCGCAACGAAATCATCCTGTGTGTGGCCAACGTCTCGCGCAGCGCCCAGGCGGCCGAGCTGGACCTATCGGCCTTTGCCGGCATGGTCCCGGTGGAGATGCTCGGCGGCAATGCGTTCCCGCCCATCGGCCAGCTGAATTTCCTGCTGACCCTGGCGCCGTATGGCTTCTATTGGTTCGTGCTGGCGGCGGAAAACCAGATGCCCAGCTGGCACGTGGAGCCGGCGCAAAGCATGCCGGACTTCACCACCCTGGTGCTGAAAAAGCGCATGGAAGAGCTGCTCGACGAACCGTGTCGCACCGCCCTCGAACAGACCTCGCTGCCCGCCTGGCTGCCCAAGCGCCGTTGGTTTGCCGGCAAGGACACCGCCATCGACAGCGTGCGCATCGCCTACGGTGTGCGCTTTGGCGACCCCCAGCACCCGGTCTTGCTCAGCGAGCTTGAGGTGACCGCCGGTGGCCAGGTCAGCCGTTATCAGCTGCCGTTCGGTTTTCTTGGCGAAGACCAGTTCACCAGCGCCTTGCCGCAACAGTTGGCCCTGGCCCGGGTACGGCGGGTGCGTCAGGTCGGCCTGGTGACGGACGCCTTCAGCCTGGAGCACTTTATCCGCGCGGTGATCCAAGGCCTGCAGGCCGGTACCGTGTTAAACGGCAGCGACGGCGACCTGCGTTTTGAAGCCACGCCACACTTGGACACGCTGCAACTGACGGACGAGTCGCCGGTACGTTACTTGTCTGCCGAGCAGTCCAACAGCTCGGTGGTGGTGGGCGAGAGCCTGGTGCTCAAGCTGATCCGCAAAGTCAGCGCCGGGGTGCACCCGGAGCTGGAAATGAGCGCGTACCTGACGCAGGCGGGTTACCCGAATATCTCGCCGCTGATGGGTTCGGTGATTCGCCATGATGGCGCAGGCGAGGACAACCTGCTGATGATCGCCCAGGGCTACTTGAGCAACCAGGGTGACGCATGGAGCTGGACCCAGAACAACCTGGAACGTGCCATCCGCGATGAACTGGCCGAGGCCATCTCCGAACAGGAACAGCATTACAATGCATTGGGCGAGCTGGCGGACTTCGCCGGGCTGCTCGGCCAGCGCCTGGGTGAAATGCACGGGGTACTGGGTGCCAACACGACCAATAAGGACTTCAAGCCCGAACCGACCAGCGCCAAGGATACCCAAGCCTGGGCCAAGGACGTTGGGGCGCAGATCGACCGTGCATTGCAATTGCTCAAGCTGCATCAAAGCCAATTGAACCCTGCCGATCAGGCGCTGGTCAGTGAATTGCTGGCGCAGAAAAAAGCCATCGGCGCGCATGTCCAGGCGCTGGCGAAAGCCACCTTGGGCGGGCTGCGCATTCGGGTTCATGGTGACTTGCACCTGGGCCAGGTGCTGGTGGTGAAGGGCGATGCCTACCTGATCGACTTTGAAGGCGAACCGGCGCGGCCGCTGCATGAACGGCGCGGCAAGCACAGCCCGTATAAAGATGTGAGCGGCGTGTTGCGCTCCTTTGACTACGCGGCGGCCATGGCCTTGAACGTACAAGGGGTGGATCACTCGCCCGCAGCGGACCAGGCGCGCAGGCGCGTGACCGATCGCTACCTGAAAGAGGCCCGCCAGGCATTTATCCAGGCTTATCAGGCCGCTGCGTCTACACTGGCGCATGACTGGCAGGATGCCAAGGGCCAGGACGCCGCGCTGACGTTGTTCAGCCTGGAGAAGGCCGCGTATGAGGTAGCGTACGAAGCGGAAAACCGCCCGACCTGGTTGCCGGTGCCCCTGCGGGGCTTGCACGGGTTGTTGAGCGGGATTACATCTAAATCGAACACTGCACGCGGTGGGGAGACGTCATGAGCTTTACGAATAAAGAACCGCTGCAACCGAAGTTGACAGCCATGCCGGCGTCCAAGGACGTCGAAGCGCTGGTGCGCGCCGAGCACCACGACCCGTTTTCCATTCTCGGGCCACACGATGACGAGCAGGGCGGCCAATTTATCCGCGCGTTCCTGCCGGAGGCCTTGAGTGTCCAGGTGCTGAGCCGCGATGGCGGTGAACAGATCGGCAGCCTGGATGCGACCCAGGTGCCGGGCCTGTTCGTCGGGCAGTTCAACACCCGCCAGGCGTACTTGCTGAAAATCCAGTGGGCCGGTGGCGAGCAGATCACCGAAGACCCTTACAGCTTCCAGCAACTGTTGCTGGGGGAGATGGACCTGTACCTGTTCGCCGAAGGCAACCACCGTGACCTCAGCAGTTGCCTGGGGGCCCAGGTGACCAGCGTCGATGGCGTAGACGGCGTGCGTTTTGCCGTGTGGGCGCCGAATGCGCGGCGGGTCTCGGTGGTGGGGGACTTCAATATCTGGGACGGCCGCCGCCACCCGATGCGCCTGCGGCATCCGTCGGGCGTGTGGGAGATCTTCATTCCCCGCCTGCAACCTGGCGCCGCCTACAAGTACGAAATCCTCGGCGCCCACGGGATTCTGCCGCTCAAGGCCGACCCGATGGCGCTGGCGACCCAGTTGCCACCCGATACCGCCTCGAAAGTCGCCGCGCCGTTGCAGGTGGACTGGCAGGACCATGAGTGGATGCAAGCGCGGGTCGAGCGACAGAAGGCCACGGCGCCGCTGTCGATCTACGAGTTGCATGTGGGCTCCTGGCAGTGCGAGCTGGACGAGGCCGGCGAAGTAGCGCGCCAATACACCTGGCGCGAGCTGGCCGAGCGGTTGGTGCCGTATGTGCAGCAACTGGGCTTCACCCACGTCGAATTGATGCCGATCATGGAACACCCGTTCGGCGGTTCGTGGGGTTACCAGGCGCTTTCACAGTTCGCACCGACGGCGCGTTTTGGCTCGCCGGAGGACTTCGCCTATTTCATCAACGCGCTCCATCAGGCCGATATCGGCGTGATCCTCGACTGGGTGCCGGCGCATTTCCCCACCGACACCCACGGCCTGGCGCAATTCGACGGCACTGCGTTGTATGAATACGCCAACCCGCTGGAAGGCTTCCACCAGGACTGGGACACGCTGATCTACAACCTGGGCCGCACTGAGGTCCACGGCTTCATGCTGGCCTCGGCACTGCATTGGCTCAAACACTTCCACATTGACGGGCTGCGCGTGGACGCTGTGGCGTCAATGTTGTACCGCGACTATTCGCGCAAGGCCGGCGAATGGGTGCCCAACCGCCATGGCGGGCGCGAGAACCTGGAAGCCATCGACTTCCTGCGCCACTTGAACGACGTGGTGGCACTGGAAGCGCCCGGCGCCCTGGTGATCGCCGAAGAGTCCACCGCCTGGCCCGGCGTCAGCCAGCCCACCCAACAGGGCGGCCTGGGCTTCAACTACAAGTGGAACATGGGCTGGATGCACGATTCTTTGCATTACATCCAGCAGGATCCGGTCTATCGCGCCCATCACCATAACGAGCTGAGCTTCGGCCTGGTGTATGCGTGGTCCGAGCGCTTCATCCTGCCGATTTCCCACGATGAAGTGGTGCACGGCAAGCACTCGCTGATCGACAAGATGCCGGGCGACCGTTGGCAGAAGTTTGCCAACCTGCGCGCCTACCTGGCGTTCATGTGGATGCATCCGGGCAAGAAGCTGCTGTTCATGGGCTGCGAATTCGGCCAGTGGCGCGAGTGGAACCACGACCAGCAACTGGACTGGTACTTGCTGCAGTACGCCGAGCACAAAGGCGTGCAAAAGCTGGTGGGTGACTTGAACCGCCTGTATCGCGAAGAGCCGGCCCTGCACGAGCAGGATGATGCGCCTCAGGGGTTCCAGTGGCTGATCGGCGACGACGCGATCAACAGCGTCTACGCCTGGCTACGCTGGAGCAAGGACGGCAAGCCGGTGCTGGTGGTGGCCAATTTCACCCCGGTGCCCCGTGAGGCCTACAAGGTGGGCGTACCGTTCGGTGGGCGTTGGAGCGAGGTGATCAACAGTGACGCCGATACCTACGCGGGTTCCAATTACGGCAATGGCGGTGGCGTGTTCACCGAGGATGAGCCACGCCATGGGCAACCGGTGTCACTGTCGTTGAACCTGCCGCCGTTGGGGGTGCTGATTTTGCGGCCTGACGGGAGTTAAAGGCTCTACCCTGCTGGATTCAGTTGTCCACGCTGGTGGCAGGGTGCCACAATGGCGCCTTTGTCATGGCAGTCGAATCAGGCGAATTTCATGAATGGCCTTGGGCATGGGCGGGATCAGGATTGCTTTATAGAGGCACAGGTGCGAACCGACCGTTTGCACCAGTTGTTTCGCCAGTCATTTGCAGCCATTTTCGGCAGCTACATGGCAGCCGCCATGCTCTGCTGGCTGTGCTGGGAGCGCTTCGATCACACGTTCATGGTGGTGTGGCTGGTGGTGCTGGGCGCGTCGTCGCTGCTGCGGGTCAAGATGTTCCTGGACTGGTTCCGCTGCCCCAACAGCGAACGCACCCCGGATCGCTGGGAGCGCCGCTACTGGGTCACGCTGGTACTGTCCGCGAGCATTTGGGGGGCTGGGGCACTCGCGCTGATGCCCCCCGATGATCGGTTGTCCCAGGCGCTGGTGATGCTGTTCACCGTGGGGATGTCGGTCAGTGCCGTGTCGTGTTATTCGGCCTATCGCTATATGACCCTGGTGTCCATCGGTCTGGTGTTGCTGCCGTGCACCCTGTGGCTGTTGTTCCAGCCGACATCGATGCAAGTGGGTATCGGCATCGCGGTTCTGGTGTTTTCCACGTTTGTGGCCAGTGCCACGCGCAAGTTGTCCGATGCACTGGAGAAAGCCTTTCGCCTGACCCGGCAAATGGAACGGGCCCATAACATCTCGACCCGTGCCGCACAGACCGATGAGCTGACCGGCCTGATGAACCGCCGGGCGTTTTTCGAACATGCGCAATTGCTGTATGCGCAATGCCGTCATAACCAGCAGCCGCTGTGCGTGCTGATGATGGACATGGACCACTTCAAGCAAATCAACGACACCTATGGGCACCAGGCCGGCGATCAGGTCTTGCGCCAGATTGGCGGGGTGATCAGTGCGTCGTTCCGCAAGGCCGATGTGTATGGTCGCTTGGGCGGCGAAGAGTTTGCCGTGTTGTTGCCCAATACGTCGTTGGACACCGCGCGCAATATTGCCGAGGACCTGATCAAGGCTATAGCCGGTTTGGCCGCCGAGCCGGTCAAGGGGCTGTCAGCCAGCCTTGGGGTGGCGTTTACCCATGCCGTGGACGAGGACCTGCACGGCCTGATGAACAGCGCCGACAAAGCGCTGTACCGGGCCAAGGCATTGGGCCGCAACCAAGTGGCCGTGGCGGAGTAGGGCGCTGCTCAATCCTTGTGCATGGCCTTGATCAATACCCGCGAAACCTGCTCGGCAGAGTAAGGCTTGGGCAGGAACTCGAAGCCGTCATAGCCATTATCGGCCAGCTCTTCGCTGTAGCCCGAGGTCAGTATCACCGGCAGGTCCGCTCGACGCTGGCGCAGCAGCTTGGCCATGGCGACGCCGGTGATACCGGGCATGACCACGTCGGAGAAGATCACATCGAAGGCCCTCCCATCGTGCCCCGCAAGGGTCAGGGCCTGTTCGGCATCGGTCACCCAGGTGGCCTGGTAGCCCAGGTCTTGAAGAATCTGGCTGGCAAACCGCCCGATCTCCAGATTGTCCTCCACAATCAGCACCCGGCACTGTGATGTGTCGTGGGACGACGCCAGCGTTTCCTCGCAGGGGGGCGGCGCTGCTTCGGCTTCGACCTGGGGCAGATACAAGGTGAATACGCTGCCTTGGCCAGGCGTGCTGGTCACATCGATATTGCCCTCCGACTGCTTGGCGAAGCCGAAGACTTGCGACAGGCCCAGGCCGGTGCCTTTACCCACCGCCTTGGTGGTGAAGAACGGCTCGAAAATGCGTTCGACGGTGTCTTCGGGAATGCCGGGGCCGGTATCGGCGAGCGAAATGGCGACATACGCCTTACCCGACCCGGCATCGCCGCGAATGTGGGGCAACGGCTGTTCCGCGATGACTTTCAGGGTCAGGGTGCCCTGGCCATCCATTGCGTCCCGTGCATTGAGGGCGATGTTGATCAGTGCGGTTTCAAACTGGCTGGCATCGATCCGCGCAAAACACGGCTGCGAAGGCATCTCGACGCGTACATGAATGCGCGCGCCTGTGACGCTCTCCAGCATCTCGCCGATGTTCTGTACGCGCTGGCCCACGTCGAAGACTTCCGGGTTCAGCGGTTGGCGACGGGCAAAGGCGAGCAATTGGCTGGTCAGCTTGCTGGCCCGCTCTACGGTATCCGCCACTGCGCCCATATAGCGCTGGCGACGCTGTTCCGACAGGTCTGGCTGACGCAGGAAGTCCACCGATGAGCGAATGATGGTCAGCAGGTTGTTGAAGTCATGGGCCACGCCGCCGGTGAGTTGGCCGATGGCTTCGAGTTTCTGCGACTGGCGCAGCGCGGCTTCGGCCTTGGCCAGCGCCAGGGTGCGCTCTTCGACGCGCTGTTCCAGGGTGGTGTTCAGTTCGGCATAGGCCGCCAGGCCCTTGCGCACATCGGCATCGGCACGCACGCGCTCGATATGCGCCCAGGAGCGCTCGGTGACTTCCCGCAACAGGGCCAGGTCGTAGGGTGACCAGGCGCGTGGGTTTTTGTCATGGACGGCCATCAGGGCGGTCAGGCGACCGTTCTTGATCAGCGGCATGCAGATCGTCGCCGTCACCCCAAGGGCCTGGAAGGTGGCGGACTCTGCGGGTGGCAACTCGCGCAGATTGTCGTGGATCACCAGGGGCTCGCCGGCGCGCAGGCATTTGACGGCCATCTCGCCGAACGCCGCCAGGCTGTAGCGGCCGATGATGCTGGGCGAGCCGGGCGCGGTCCAATTGTCACGAATGGTAAAGCCGTCTTCATCGGCGTCCATGTCGGCGTAGGCGCAATTGCTCACCTGCAGGTGCTCGGCCAGCAAGCGGGTGGTGCTGGTCATGATGGCTTCGGCATCGACGGCGTTGACCACCGCGTTGCCGATGGCGTCCAGCACCGCCAGGCGGCGTGCCAGGAACACCGTGGCGGTGGTCTCGGTGACGGTGTCGAGCATGCCGACCACCTTGCCTTGGGGATCGCGGATCGGGCTGTAGCAGAAGGTGAAGTACGCCTGCTCCCGCCTCGGGCCGCGTTCAATCACCAGGGGAAAGTTTTCGATATAGGTGGCGTGGCCCTCGAAGGCGGCGTTGGCGATGGGGCTGACGTCATCCCACACCTCGGCCCACACTTCGTTGAACGGGCGCCCCAACGCGTAGGGCTTGCTGCCCAGGATCGGGATAAACGCATCGTTGTAGAGCGTGATCAGCTGCGGGCCCCAGACAATCGCCTGGGGAAAGCTGGAGGCGAAGCACAGCGCCACGGTGGTCTTTAACACGTCCGGCCACTGTTCCAGCGGTCCTAGGGGCGTATTGGCCCAATCATGCTGACGTACTTGCTCAGCCATGTCGCTGCTGCTTTGCAGCCAATTCATCATTGGGAGAACACCTTGTATTCCGGAATCTTCAACGCGCCCGCAAGGATGTGGCGTAAAGCTACAGACCTGTCTGGTCGCTGCCAGTTCAGCACGATTATCCGCTAGATGGCATTTTGATGCTGCATTCGTTTGAAAGAGCGAAGGCCGGGGGGCGGGCGATTGCCCAACCCTTACTGCGTGCCGAATAAAGCGGTCCAGTAGATGCCCGCGTCACTCTTCGGGTCCATGGCATAGGCCGAGCCCAATTCGCGAAACTGCGGGTTCATCAGGTTGGCGCAATGACCTGGGCTGGCGAGCCAGCCGTCGACCACCTTGCGCGGGGTGTCCAGGCCGGCGGCGATGTTTTCGCCGATGTTCTTCGCGATATACCCGGCCAGTTCCGCGCGGTCGCCAGGCGTGCGGCCGTCGTGGTCCAGGTGGTCGAAGAAATTGCCGTTGGCCATGTTGCGCGTGTGGCTGTTGGCGGCCCCGGCCAGCGCCTCGTTCCACGATAATGGCGTGGTCGCGGTAAACGCCTGGGTACCGCACTGGCGCGGTTGCGTGCGGGCGGCATTGATCAGGTCGAGCAGCTTGCGGCCTTCGGTTTGCCAATCGCCCAGGCCGCTGGACAGCAACGGGCGGGCCAGCACGATGCGCCAGTCCTGGCCGCTGTTGCTCACGCCGATGTCGACGAATTGCGGGTCCAGCACCACCCGGCAGAAACTCTCGCGCACGGCTTTCATGGCTGCCTGGGCGTCCTTGGGCCCGGACAGGCTGATCGCCTGCACATTGACCATCGGGTACGCGGCACGGGCCAGGGCCTGCTGCAGGTCGCCGACGTTATTGGCCGGCAGCACCAGCCGTGTATCGTTGGCCAACGGTGGCAGTTCCTGGGAACCCTGGTCGCCGCAGCGCTGCACCTGGCTGCGGTACTCGTTGATCTGTTGCACCAACTGACTTTCTTCATTCGCCATCGCGCTGGCGCAGAACACCGTACTGGCGGCCAGCGTCGTAAGACCCATCATCAATGACAGAACGCGCATGGACGTTACCCTTGAGCTTGAAAGTGCCCATGATGCGCGATGTAACCCCGTCTGGCGCAACGCCTTTTTTGTTTTTTTGCCTCAACGGGTATTCTGTGGGGCATTCACGGCGCGGATGCGGCCCGTTGCCATCGCGGTGGCCAGCAGGATCAAGCCCACGGCGACGGTGAAAGTCGCATGCAGGCCGCTGGTCACGGATTGCGCGTTGGCGCGGGTGACATCCGGGGTCGCCCAGGCGAACACCGCCCCCAGGGCCGAGGTACCGAAGATCAGCCCGATATTGCGTGACAGGTTGAGCAAGCCTGCGACCGTACCTCGGCGCGCACCGTCTACATCGCACATCACCGCAGTGTTGTTGGCGGCCTGGAACAGACTATAGCCCGTCGTCAGAATCACCAGCCCCCCAAGGTAGGCGATCAATCCTGAGGCCAACGACAACAGTAATGCGCCGCAAAACAGGATGCCCAACCCGGCGAAAGTCATAAGGCGCCAGCCCTGGCGGTCGGTGAGGCGGCCCGCCGGTACACCGCTGAGCGCCGCGACACAGGGCCCGACGGCCATGGCCAGGCCCATCCATTGCGGGTCCAGCCCCAGCCCCTTGGACAGGTAGAAAGGGCCGACCACAAAGGTTGCCATGATCACCGCCGCTACTAACGCACTCATCGCGAGACTCGTGCGCAAGGGTGCTTCCTTCAACGGTGACCAGACGCTGGAAGGTGAGCCTGCTTGGCGTCGATCAACCGGCAAGTAGCGCCACGCGAGGCTGGCCGTGAGTAACCCCAAGGGCATGCCCACCAGAAACAGCGCGCGCCACCCCCACACACTGAGCAATAACCCGCCAGCGGCGGGGCCCATGGCGGTACCGACGGCTGACATCGTGCCCAGCAGGCCCATCACCCGGCCGGTGCGTTCCTTGGGCACCGTGTCGCCGACCATCCCCAGCGCCATGGCCATCATGCTCGCCGCGCCCAAGCCCTGCAGGAGGCGTGCGGCAATCAGCCAGCCCAGCGAGGGCGCGCCCGCACACAGCCCACTGCCCAGCGCAAACAACAGCAGCCCGGCGAGCAACAGCCGGCGACGGCCCAGGCGATCGCCCATTCGGCCGGCCATGACAATCACCGCCGTGATCGCCATCAGGTAGGCCAGAACCACCCACTGCACGGCATGAAACGACGCATCGAATGCCTGTACCAGGCTGGGCAGGCCGACATTGGCGATGCTGGTGCCGAGGGCGGCGAGCAACATGGACAGCGACAGGCTGGCAAGGCCGCCGCGTGAAGACGTATTCATGGAAGATTCCTTGGGTGGACGCAACTGTCACAAATCTACGGCCTGGCCTAACATGGCGGAAGACGCAGGGTTTGCAGTTAATACCTGCGTCAAACGCCTGCTAAGGAGCGCCCATGCCCGACTTTAATCTGCTGATTACCCTGGATGTCTTGCTGGCCGAAGGCAGTGTCGCCCGAGCGGCCAAACGCTTGCAGTTGAGCCCCTCGGCCATGAGCCGGGCGCTGGCGCGCTTGCGCGAGACCACCGGCGATCCGCTGTTGGTCCGCGCCGGGCGCGGGCTGGTGCCGACGCCGCGGGCGCAGGCATTGCGTGAGCAGGTCAGCCGCCTGGTGCAGGACGCCCACGCGGTGCTGCGCCCGGCACAATCCCTGGACCTGGCCCAGGTGGAGCGCACCTTCACCTTGCGCACCAGCGAAGAGTTCGTCGAAAATTTCGGTCCCGCGTTGCTGGCGCGCATCGCACGGGAGGCACCCGGTGTACGCCTGCGTTTCGTCAGCAAGACCGACAAGGACAGCACGTTACTGCGCCAAGGCAGCGTCGACCTGGAAACCGGCGTGGTCGACCCTGACGCCAGCCCCGAAGTGCTGACCCAGGCGCTGTTTCGCGACCGTTTGATTGGCGTGGTGCGCAGCGGCCATCCCCTGAGCCAGGGCGACATCAGTGCCGAGCGGTTTGCCCAGGGGCGCCACGTCTACGTCTCGCGGCGCGGGCAGGAGCGCGGCCAGATCGACGATGGGCTTGAAGCCCTGGGCTTGACGCGGCAGATCGGCACCATCGTCGCCGGGTTCGCCACGGCCATCGCCCTGGCCCGCGACACCGACCTGATTGCCTGCGTGCCCGAACGCTACACCGCCCATCAGCGCGAAGGCCTGTACAGCTTTGCGTTGCCGTTGACGCTGGCACCGTTCACCGTGGCGATGCTCTGGCATCCGCGGCTGGATGCCGACCTGGCCCACCGCTGGTTGCGCGGGTGCGTGCGTGAGGTGTGCGGACACTGAACGGCCTGCAACAGGTACAATCGCCGCTGCCTTGACGCGAAACCCCAGGAATCTGCATGTTCAGCCTTACCCGCTACACCACACCGTGCCCCGAGCCCATCAATGCCCAGATCCTGCAGATGGTGGTGGACAACCTCACCGACATCAGCAGCGTCGCACTGCCGCCGAGCAACCTGCTCTACAACATCTACCAATATGCCATCGGCTTTGAGGTGCACCTGTACCTGGAGGCATTGGGCGGGTCGAAGGGGATTGCCGTTGAGTTGATCGTGGCGATGCTCGAGGAGCAGGTGATTGGCTTTTGCCTGTACCTGCCGGTGAAAGATGATCCTGAAGCCTGTGGCATCGCCTTTATGGCGGTACAGGCCGGTTTCCGGCGTCAGGGTGTGGCGCGCGGGATGATGGCGGACGTGGTGGCGCGCTATCCCCATGCCGAGTTGGCATGTGCCGTGGAGAAGGTAGCGGCCTTCGAGGCCATGGGTTTTCAAGTGCGGGGTGCGCGGGGCACCCAGGTGTTGATGAATACCCGGGCCTACGGCACCGATGGCTTGATGGGCGTGTTGGATGTGGCGGCAATCTACAGTTCGCTGGAGGTACGCCAGATCCATACCTACCTGCTGCAAAAACACGGCAAGCGGGCGATGGTGGATGCCGAGAAACAGCGGGACCGGCACCTCGATCAACTGGCACGCAAGGTCCAGCTGTTTGTGGCAGGGCGTTAGCCTGGCCTGCTTGGCTTTTTTGTAGTGCTTCTGTAGTGAGCGGGCTTGCCCCGCGCTGGGCTGCGAAGCGGCCCCAGAAACAGCCCCTGAGCTGCCTGGCACACTGCAGTGCTCTTATTGGGGCTGCTTCGCAGCCCAGCGCGGGGCAAGCCCGCTCACCACAACAAGCCCGCTCACCACAGAAGCTTCTTCAGTCTTCAACGCTGTGCGCGGTTGACCATCGCCAGGATGGTTGCCAGTAGTTCCTGTTGCGCTTCTTCCCGGCTGATCTCGCCGCTCGCCGCAGCATCGGACAACGCTTCCGCCGCCCCCAGCATCGCCCGTAATCCTGGCTGTGAAACCTGGCCAAAGGGCGCCAGCGCGGCGCGGCATTTGTCGAGAAAAATCGCCTCATACTTACGCTTGAGCGCTTCCAGCTCCGGCGAGCTGCTCAGTGCGGCAATCACCCCCGGAATTTCCCGGCCCTGCAATAACACGCAATCGACATAGCACGAGGCGATCACCCAGGCACGTTCTTCCAAGGTCGCGCTGCTGGCGTCGAGGGCTTCGGCAAACACCTGGGTCTGACGCGCGTCAAAGTCTTCATACAGCGCGGCGAGCAGCCCGGCACGGGTGACGAAGTGGTCGTAGACCACCGGTTTGGTGACGCCGGCCAGTTCCGCCAGGCGGCCCAGGGTCAGGGCTTCGGTGCCTTCCTCGCGCACCAGTTGCCAGGCCACCTCCAGTAATTGACGCAGGCGATCTTCACGGGACAGGCGACGACGTGGGGCAGGGGATTCAGGGCTTGACATGCTTATATACCAAAAGTAACTTGTTGGTGTTAACTTACCAAAAGTAGATTAAACCCAAAGGGAGTCAAAGTCATGCACGCACTCATCGTCGTTGCCCATCACGACCCACAATCCCTCACCCACGCCGTGGCCGCGCAGGTGGCTGCCGGGCTGACTGCTGAGGGCCACACCTTCGAAATCGCCGACCTCGCCGCCGAAGGCTTCGACCCGCGCTACACCGCCGCCGACCACCTCGTACACCACACCCGCGCCACGCCCCCGGCCGACGTGCTGGCGGAACAGGCACGCATCGACCGCGCCGATGCCCTGGTGCTGGCGTTCCCGATCTACTGGTGGTCGCTGCCGGGCCTGCTCAAGGGCTGGGTCGACCGCGTGTTCGTCAACGGCTGGGCGATCGATTACGGCCCGGACATGCCCGTGGTGAAAAAACTGCGGCACTTGCACGTGCACCTGTTGGCCCTGGGGGCGGCCGATGAAAGCGCGTTTGACCGACACGGCTACGCCAAGGCGATGCGCACGCAGATCGACTACGGGATTTTTGATTACTGTGGAGCGAAAGTGGTGACGTCGGCGTTGTTGCTGGAGTCGGAAGATGGCGCGGCGACCGCGCATCTGCAAACAGCCAGGGCGGTAGGGCAGAAACTGTTCGAGGCCGAGACGGTCGCCGGTTGATTCAACCTTCGCGAAACAGGTCGTGGGCGTCCAGCAGGCGGTAGGCAATTTCCGGATTTTTCTCCAGGCCCCGGCGAATCGCCGCCGGGATCGCTTGCCGGGTCTTGCGGCACATGCCTGGCAGCTCGTCGATGACGATCTGGATGCCGCGCATGCTCTTGACCTCGTTGTGCCCCGGCGCGATATGCACGCGGATGCCCAATAGCTCGTGCATCCGCTGTTGCATGCGCTCCAGGTCTTGCAGGCTTTGCAGGTTTTCCAGGCGCTCGACCAGGCGTTTCTCTTCCTGCCGCGTCAGGCTGAGGATACGCAGGTCCGCGCCGGGGGCTTCCAGCAGTTGTTCACGGTCGCAGACACAGGCACCGGGTGGGCAGGGTTGGCGAATGGTCATGATCCTTACCTCCCCATTCCGACGCCGTTGAGTCAGTCGCTCAACGCGACCCCAAGGCTGCCCAGGGCCTTCCAGTACCCAGGATAGGTCTTGGCCACGCAGTCCGGGTCCTGAATGCGGATTCCCGCGATTTTCAACCCCGCGAGTGCAAAGCACATGGCGATGCGGTGGTCGGCATGGGTGTCGATCAGGGCGTTGCACGACGTGCCGGCCAGCGCCGGGTCGGCCGCGACCAGCAGGTCATCGCCTTCAATGCTGGCGAGGCCCGGACGGATCGCATTGAGGCCGTCATGCAGGGCCTGTACGCGATCGCATTCCTTGACCCGCAGGTTGGCCAGCTCAGTGAAACGCACCGGGGTGTTGTTGAAGGCAGCCAGGACCGCCAGGGTCGGGATCGCGTCCTGCATCTGCGAACCGAGCACGGTGGCCTGCATATTCGGGAACTGCGCGATCACGGCCTGGGCCTTGGCGTCTGGTTGGGTGAAGGCCTGGGCGGCCACGCCGATGTCGATGCGGCCACCGGTCAACACTTCGGCAGCCCACAAGTAGGTGGCGGCGGAAGCGTCGGGTTCGATCAGGTAATCATGGGCGGTGTAGCCGGTGGGGGCCACGCGCCAGGTGGTGTCGTCGACCACATCGACCTGGGCGCCGAAGGCCCGCATGCAGTCCAGGGTCAGGTCCACGTAGCCACGGGCACCGATGTCCTTGCCGGTCAGTGCCACTTCAATCGGCGCTTCGCCGCACGCGGCCAGCATCAACAGGGCCGATACATACTGGCTGGACAAGCCGCCGTCGATCTCGAAGCGCTTGGCCTGGACCGTGCCCACGCCGTGCACCGTCACCGGCGGGCAACCGGTCGGGCTGTCGACCTGGATACCGTTCCGGCCGAGGGTGGCCAGCAGCGGGCCGATCGGACGTTTCTGCATATACGCGTCGCCGTCCAGTACCACCGTGCCTTGCACGGTAGCCACGGCGGCCGTCAGGAAGCGCATCGCGGTGCCGGCATTGCCGAGGAACAACGGCTGCGCCGGCAATTGCAGCTTGCCGGTGCCGGTGACCACGAAGGTGGTGTCGTCCGGCTCGTCGATGGTCACGCCCATCTGGCGCAGGGCCACCGACATATGCCGGGTGTCGTCGCTCTTCAAGGCGCCGCTCAGGCGGCTGGTGCCCTTGGCCAGCGCCGCCAGCAGCAGGGCGCGGTTGGTAATGGATTTGGAGCCGGGGGGCGCGACCTTGCCATTCAGGGGGAAGTTGGGCGGTGTAACGGTCACGGTTTTCTGCGAACTCAAGGTGCAAGGCTCCTGATCAAGGCAAGGTGGTACGGAGTGGCCGACGGGCGGACCCGAATAATCGGCCAAAGGTGCGGTGCTTGTCGAGGTCTAGCGCTTGCTCAACCAGTAATCGTGCAGTGCCCGTGCCGCCGGTTCGATAGCGCTGACCCGTTGCTGATGCAGCTCCACATCCAGGTCGGCGGGCAACTCGAAGTTGTCCTGCTCGGCGCACCAGGAGATTTTATCCAGGTTCGCTGCCTGCTCCGCGGGCAACTCAGGCCAATTGCCGATAGCGGCGCCACGGATATAACCAAAGCACCATTCTTCGGCGAGGGTCACGACTTGGTCCTGGTGTTCGGTTTCATCGAAGCGTGCCTTAAAGGCCTTGGCGTCAGTCGCCAGTTGTGCGGCCAGGGTGTTGATATGACGCACGCACAGGTCAAGGAACTGCTGGGCCTCTTCGGCGTTTTCCCACTCCGGGTTCTGCCCGCCCCAGATCGCCGGGAACCACTCGGCGATGTCCACCTGTGCCGGGCTGGACACCAGCGCGGTGAAGTAGCCGTCGAGTTCGGCCAGGTTCAGCACCGAATGGTCGTCGCCGTATTTCAACAGGGTTTCTTCGATGAATTCGAAATCGGCGGGGGCGAGGGGTTGGGCGTGCATGGGCATATCCTTTAAACGTCGAACGCCGCTGATGGGGCGGCTCAAAGCGCGAAGGATGGCGTGTGCCGGGGCTTTTATCCAGCGTCTTTTCCATCGCCGTTGCCAGTCCCGCTTTTGGCCGATGCGCCGTCACGTACCCTTGTTATAGTTCAGGCCTTATCACTCGCCAGCCAGGGATCACTGCCATGTCCGAATATCAAGCTTTCGTCGTCGAACTCAGCGGCAACGTAGCCCATGTGCAGATCAACCGCCCGGAAAAGATCAACGCGATGAACGCCGCGTTCTGGACCGAGATCATCGACATCTTCCAATGGATCGAAGACACCGACGCCGTACGCGCCGTGGTGCTCAGCGGTGCCGGCAAGCATTTTTCCTCCGGCATCGACCTGATGATGCTGGCCTCGGTGGCCAATGACTTCGGCAAGGATGTGGGCCGCAATGCACGCCTGCTGCGGCGCAAGATCCTCGAACTGCAAGCCTCGTTCAGCGCCGTCGACAACTGCCGCAAACCGGTACTGGCGGCGATCCAGGGTTACTGCATCGGTGGCGCCATCGATCTGATCAGCGCCTGCGACATGCGCTACGCGGCTGAAGACGCGCAATTCTCGATCAAGGAAATCGACATCGGCATGGCCGCCGACGTCGGCACCCTGCAACGCCTGCCACGCATCATCGGCGACGGCATGCTGCGTGAGCTGGCCTACACCGGCCGCCCGTTCGGTGCCGAGGAGGCGCGCAGCATCGGCCTGGTCAATCGCGTGTATGCCGACCAGGAAAGCCTGTTGGCCGGCGTGTTCGAGATCGCCCATGAAATCGCGGCCAAATCGCCGATTGCGGTCACTGGCACCAAAGCCATGATCAGCTACATGCGTGACCATACGGTCAATGACGGTCTGGAATACGTTGCCACCTGGAACTCGGCTATGTTGCAATCCAACGACCTGCGCGTGGCCATCGCGGCCCATATGAGCAAGCAGAAACCCGAATTCGTGGATTGACTGACATGACCCCAGGCTGGATTACCACAACGCTGCTGGACAACGACGCCCCCGGCGGCTGGGCCGTCGCCCGCAGCCGCGACGGCTTTTTGCATGACGCCAACGGCCCGCTGTTCCCTCGGGAATGGCTCAAGCGCCAGGAGCTTTCGGTGTTTGCCGAACATGGCATCGGCCACCTCGACGGTGAGCCGGTGTATCTGCTGGAACTCGACTCGGCGGGCGAAGTGCCTGGTTGCAGCTGGCAGGGCCTGCGCGGCTTCATGCTGCAAGGTGATCACACCCTCTACAAAGTGCTGGGCTACGCCGCGCAGATCGGCACCTGGGCGCGGGAGCATCGGTTCTGCGGCAGTTGCGGCCAGGCCATGGTCCAGGTGCCACGGGAACGGGCGATGTATTGCCAGGCCTGCGACCTGCGCAGCTACCCGCGGATTTCGCCGAGCATGATCGTGCTGGTGACCCGTGGCGACGAGATCCTGCTGGCGCGCTCGCCGCGGTTTGTCACCGGCGTCTACAGCACCTTGGCGGGCTTTGCCGAGCCGGGGGAGTCGGCCGAAGACTGCCTGATCCGCGAGGTGCGTGAAGAAGTGCAGGTGGAGGTCAGGAACATCCAGTACATGGGCAGCCAGTGCTGGCCGTTCCCCCATTCGATGATGCTGGGCTTCCATGCCGAGTACGCCGGTGGCGACATCGTGCCCCAGGCCGACGAGATCGAGGACGCGCAGTGGTTCAGCATCCACGACCTGCCGCCGTTGCCGGCGTCACGCTCGATTGCGCGTTACCTGATCGACCTCTACCTGGCCCGTCGCCTAGGCCACGCTGAACCAGTGCTGCCAGGCTAGGCGCACGGTCAGGCCGAGAACCACGGTGATAAACACCGGGCGAATGAATTTGGCGCCGCCGCTGATCGCGCTGCGCGCGCCAAAGAACGCGCCACACATCACCGACACGCCCATCGCCAGGCCGACAATCCAATCCACCGAGCCGTTGAAGATAAACACCGACAGCGCCGCCGCGTTGCTGACGAAGTTCATGCTGCGCGCCACGCCGCTGGCCTTCACCAGGTCGATGGGGTGCAACAGCATGGTGCTCACGGTCCAGAATGCACCGGTACCGGGGCCGGCCACGCCGTCGTAGAAGCCCAGGCCGAAACCCTGGGTGCCTTGCCATTTCTTCTTGATCGGCGCGTCGGCGTCCAGTGGCGCCTTGGGCGTGCCACCAAACAGCAAATACACGCCGCAAGCGAATACGATCACCGGCAGCATTTTGTTCAGGGTTTCGGCGGGCAGGTAGTGGGCAACCACCGCACCGGCCAGCGCACCGATCAACGTGCCGATGATCGCATGCACCCACTGGCGCGGGTGGAACAGCTTGCGACGGTAGAAGGTGAAGCTGGCCGTGGCCGAACCGAAGGTGGAGCTGAGCTTGTTGGTACCCAGTACCAGGTGGGGCGGCATCCCGGCGGTGAGCAGCGCCGGGGTGGTAAGCAGGCCGCCGCCACCGGCGATGGCGTCGATAAAGCCGGCGATAAAGGCCACGACGGCGAGAATGGCGAGGGTGGTGAGGTCTACGCTGAGTTCGAAGGGCATGGGGGAGTGCTTATGGTTGGCAGTGCGCAGCAAAACGCTGTGCGAAGGGCTGCCATCTTACCTGCCTGATGTACGCAGAACCAAATGTGGGAGGGGGCTTGTTTCCGTGGCGGCCTTCGGGCCGACCATGTCGTTGGTTTTGACCGAGTACATATCCGTTGCTGCGGTAACGGCCACTTATGGTTTCGCTTTTACAGCGACTCACTTTTGGAGGGACCCAAAAGTAAGCAAAAGGTCCTCGCCCCAACACTCGGCACCTCGCTTAGGCTCGGTGTGCCCTCACTCCGGCTTTGGAGCGTGGGCCGCCGCAATGGGCCATCCTTGGCCCAGTGCGGCTAACCCGGCGTCCTGCCGGGTTACCCACGCTCCAAAGCCTGCGTTCGGCCAGCGTGTTTGACAGGGCGATCCCAGATCAAAAACAAAGCGAGGCGGCCTTAAAGCCGACCTGATCTTTGAAGCGTACGCGGTGTGGCTTCTACTTCCTTAACCGCTGACGAAGTCAGCAATCTTTTGATCTGCTCTGGCTCTGGCTTTTGATCTTGATCTCAGGCGCCCCGTTAACCACGCTGGCCGAACGCAGGCTTGAATCCGTGGGTAACCCGGCAGGACGCCGGGTTAGCCGTCCTGGGCCAAGGATGGCCCATGACGGCGGCCCACGGATTCAAGCCTTCGTTCGGGCATACCGAGCCTAGGCGAGGTACCGAGTGGTGGGGCGAAGCGTTTTTGGTTACTTTTGGCGCTTTTCCAAAAGTGACACGCCGTAAGGGCGTAACCATAGGCGGCCGTTACCGCAGCAACGGATATGTACTCATTCCACGCCAACATCCTGGTCGGCTGTCAGGCCGCCATCGGGAGCAAGCCCCCTCCCACATTTTGCCCACGGTCTGTCAGTTGCCTATTTGTGAGTCCCCATCCACTCCAGCGCCGTGCGCCACACGCAAATCCCGAGGAAATACGCCGACATCACCGACCACAACCCAAACGTCCACGGATTGGTGTTGGGATAATCCACCACCATCAAAAAGCTGCAGAGCAACCAGATGGTGGTCACTGCGATATTGATCGGCATGAAGCGCTTGACCCGGAACGGGTGCAGGAACTTCATCGGCGTCACGGTCAGCAGGGCCAGGCCGATCACGGTCAGCAAGGTGACCCAGGCGTCCGGCTGGATGATGTATACGCACAAGGCCACCACGTTCCAGGCGGCGGGGAAGCCGACGAAGTAGTTGTCCTTGCTCTTCATGTTCACGTTGCAGAAGCAGAACAGCGATGACACCAGGATCACCGACACGGTGAACAGGTGGGTAAAGTCCGGCAGGTCGATATAGCGGTAGATAAACAGTGCCGGAATAAACACATAGGTGAGGTAATCGATCACCAGGTCCAGTACCGAGCCGTCAAAGCTGGGCAATACCGTGCTGACATTCACCCGTCGCGCCAGGGAACCATCGACGCCGTCTACTACCAGGGCCAGGCCCAGCCAGAGCAGGCAGGCCTTGGGTGAGTTTTCCAGCAGCGCCAGGGTGGCCAGGAAGGCCAATACCACACCGGTGGCGGTAAAGCCGTGGGCGCCCCAGGCTTTGATTCTGGCTACATGCAGGGTCGATATCACGGGCGGTTCTCCAAAAGGTGAAACGGGGCAGCCGACAACGTGACGCTGTCGAGTCTGGCCGGGGAATGCAGGTATCGACCGGGAAGGGGGTCATAAGGTTCACCGCCCGGCGCATCACATAGCGTAGCAAGCGTAGGACGTTTCGGCATCAGCCTTGGCGAAACACCAGTGCCTTCAGTCCGCTTTGCGCGTCGATATCCGGAAATTCCGGCGGGTTTTGCAGCCGTTCAATAAAGCGCAGGCCCGGTGCTTCGCGGGTGACGCCGTCGATCAGGAAGTCTTCGCCGAAGGCCGGGTCGTTCATGCACGCCAGGACAGTGCCCTGGGCCGTGAGCAAATCCGGCAGGCGACGCAGTACGCGCTGGTAGTCCTTGGTCAGCAGGAAGCTGCCTTTCTGGAAGGACGGTGGGTCGATGATCACCAGGTCGTAGGGGCCGCTGTGGGTGACCTTGGCCCAGGATTTGAACAGGTCGTGGCCGAGGAAGGTGACCTTGCTCAGGTCATGACCGTTCAGGCGGTGGTTATCGCGGCCGCGGCTCAGGGCGCCACGGGCCATGTCCAGGTTCACCACGTGGCTGGCGCCGCCCTCGATGGCCGCGACCGAGAAGCCGCAGGTGTAGGCAAACAGGTTGAGCACGCGCTGGCCCTTGGCCTGTTCGCGCACCCAGTTGCGGCCGTAGCGCATGTCGAGGAACAGCCCGCTGTTCTGCTTTTTGCCCAGGTCGATGAGGTAACGCAGGCCGCCTTCGGTGATGGTCAGCTCGTCGATGGCTGCGCCCACCAGCCATTCCGTGGTGCTTTGCGGCAGGTAGCGGTGTTGCAGCGCCACGCTGTGGGCGCCGGATTGGGCCCAGTCGAAGTCGATCAACAGCTGTTTCAACCCCTCCAGGTGAGGCGCTTCGGGCTCTTTGAACAGCGCGACCAGCACCACGCCTTGCAGCCAGTCCACGGTCAATTGCTCCAGGCCCGGCCAGCAGCGGCCACGGCCATGGAACAGGCGCCGGGTTTCAGCCGGCGGGCTGGCCAGGGCGGTGAGCAGGTGGGCGTGCAGGGTAGCGAGTGCGTCTGGGTTCATCGTTGAGCGTCGGTCATTGAGCGGGCGGCATTTTAAACACACTGGTGAGGTTTCGGGTTGTTTGAGCACAACGTGCTGGGAAAAAGCCCATGGGCAGTGATTCATGCTCAAAATTCTGTAAACCGCGCCTGATAACAGGCAAAAAATCCTCAAGCGCCGACATAAACTGGAAAAAAAAGCCCGGAGGTGCCCATGAACGGTTTCGCGAGTGCAGTGAATCACACAGCCCTGGATCAACCAGAGCTAGACGAATGGCGCGACGCGCTGGCGTCGCTGGTAGCCAATGCCGGCCCTGAGCGCGCACGCCAGATCCTCGATCTGCTGGCCCGCGATGCCAGCGCTCCGCACATCGACTGGAAACCCCGCCACGGCACGCCCTACATCAATAGCATCAGCGTCGAGCAGCAACCGGCGTTTCCCGGCGACCTGGCCACCGAAGAGCGCCTGGCCTCACTGGTACGCTGGAACGCCCTGGCCATGGTGGTGCGGGCCAACCAGGCCTATGGCGAGCTCGGTGGCCACATTGCCAGTTACGCCAGTGCGGCGGATTTGTTCGAGGTGGGCTTCAATCACTTTTTCCGCGCCCGCAATCACGACTTTGGCGGCGACCTGGTGTTCTACCAGCCGCATTCGGCCCCCGGCATTTATGCGCGCGCCTTCCTTGAAGGGCGCTTGAGCGAGGACGACCTGGCCCACTATCGGCAGGAACTCGGTGGCGCCAAGGCCGGGGCGAGTGGGCTGTGCAGTTACCCGCACCCGTGGTTGATGCCTGACTTCTGGCAGTTCCCCACCGGTTCCATGGGCATTGGCCCCATCAGTTCGATTTTCCAGGCGCGCTTCATGCGCTATCTGCAGCATCGCGGCCTGCAGGACACCGCCGAGCGTCACGTGTGGGGTGTCTTCGGCGACGGCGAGATGGACGAGCCGGAAAGCATGTCGGCCCTGACCCTGGCCGCGCGCGAAGGCCTCGACAACCTGACCTGGGTGGTCAACTGCAACCTGCAACGCCTCGACGGCCCGGTGCGTGGCAACGGGCGGATTATCGACGAGCTGGAGGCATTGTTCGCGGGGGCGGGCTGGAACGTGATCAAGCTGGTCTGGGGGTCGGACTGGGACGCCTTGCTCGCCAAGGACGCCGACGGTTCCCTGGTCAACACGTTGTCGAACACCGTGGACGGCCAATTCCAGACCTTCGCTGCCAAGGACGGGGCCTACAACCGCGAACACTTCTTCGGCCAGAGCGCGGCGCTGGCCAGCTTGGTCAAGGGCATGAGCGATGAGCAGATCGACCGCCTCAAGCGTGGCGGCCACGACATGGTCAAGATCCACGCCGCCTATCATGCCGCGCGCCGGGTCAAGGGCAAGCCCACGGTGATCCTGGCCCAGACCAAAAAAGGCTTCGGCATGGGCGAGGCCGGGCAGGGCAAGATGACCACTCACCAGCAGAAAAAGCTCGATCGCGACGCGCTGCTCGCTTTCCGCAACCGTTTCCAGTTGCCGCTGAGCGATGAACAGGCCGAGTCGCTGAGCTTCTTCAAACCCACGGATGACAGCCTCGAGTTGCGCTACCTGCATCAGCGGCGCACGGCCTTGGGCGGTTATGTGCCCAGCCGTAGCCAGGCCGCGGCACCGGTGAACGTCCCGCCCGTGAGCGGTTACGCCGGTTTCGCCACGGCGGCCGACGGCAAGGAAATGTCCACCACCATGGCCTTCGTGCGCATGCTGACCAACCTGCTCAAGGACAAGGCGCTCGGGCCGCGCATCGTGCCCATCGTGGCGGATGAGGCGCGCACTTTCGGCATGGCCAACCTGTTCAAGCAGATCGGCATCTATTCCAGTGTCGGCCAGCGTTATGAGCCGGAAGACATCGGCTCGATCCTCAGCTACCGCGAAGCCACCGACGGGCAGATTCTTGAAGAAGGCATCAGCGAGGCCAGTGCCATCAGTTCCTGGGTCGCGGCGGCCACCAGTTACTCGGTGCATGGCCTGCGCATGCTGCCGTTCTACATCTATTACTCGATGTTCGGCTTCCAGCGCGTCGGCGACCTGATCTGGGCCGCCGCCGACCAGCGCGCCCGTGGCTTCCTGCTCGGTGCCACGGCCGGGCGGACCACACTCGGCGGTGAGGGCTTGCAGCACCAGGACGGCAGCAGCCACCTCACCGCCGCCACCGTGCCCAACTGCCGCGCCTACGATCCGGCGTTTGCCGGGGAATTTGCGGTGATCCTCGACCACGGCATGCGCCAGATGCTGGAACAGGATGTGGACGAGTTCTACTACGTGACCCTGATGAACGAAAACTACCCGCAGCCAAGCCTGCCCGCAGGCGTGGAGGCGGCGGTCATCAAGGGCCTGTATCGCCTGGAAGGCGCCGCCGACGCCCGGGTACGCCTGCTCGGTTCGGGCACCTTGCTGCGTGAAGCCCAGGCCGCCGCGCGGTTACTGGCTGAGGATTGGCACGTGGCGAGCGAGGTGTACAGCGTCACCAGTTTCAGCGAACTGGCACGGGAGGCGCGGGAAGTGGAACGCTGGAACCGCCTGCATCCGCAGGCCGGCAAGCGTGTCAGTCACCTGAATGACTGCTTGCCGGCAGGTGCGCCAGTGGTTGCCGTGTCCGACTACGTACGCGCAGTACCGCAGATGATTGCGTCCTATCTGGACTCCAGCTACACCGTGCTCGGCACCGACGGGTTCGGTCGCAGTGATACACGGGCGGCGCTGCGGGATTTCTTTGAGGTGGATCGGCATCACATCGTGCTGGCGGCGCTTACCGCGTTGGTGGAGCAGGGCAGTCTTGAGCGGCAGGTTTGCCAGCAGGCGATTGAGCGGTATGGCTTGCAGGTGGATCGCGCAGCTTCCTGGACCTGCTGATTCCCCCCGTAGATACAACACCGCGTAAATCCGTAGCTGTCGAGCCCCGGCGAGGCTGCGTAGGCCGCGACTCGAGCTTGAATCGGCAGCGCGCCTGACGCAGCCTCGCTGGCAGCTCGGCAGCTGCTACGACGGTCACATGCTGCTGGCGATGAGGGGCTGACCGAACACTTCGCGTATAAACCCCGGGGCGATATACCGCTCGTAATGCGCCTCGGACAGCAGGAAAAACTCCCGGTCAATGGCATCGCGCAAATCCGCCAGGCTGCGTTCGCGAAACTCCGGCAACAACGCCAACCCATAGGCGTCCAGCCTGGAAATCACCCGCGCGCCCCGGGCAATCAGCTGGTACGCCCAGCAATACGGCGACTGGTGCGGCATAAAGCGAATCTTGCGGTCTTCCAGTTGCTGGCGCAGGCGCTGCGGGTCGAACACTTCCAGTTTGCTGGCCATCACCTGCACCAGCAACTGCTCAAGGCGCAGCCATACCGCCTGCTTTTCCTCGGCGTTGTAGCCATTCCACTGGATCACTTCATGGTGATAACGCTTGCAGCCTCGGCAGACCAGGTCCCCGTAAACGGTGGAGCACAGGCCGACGCAGGGGGTCTTGATGGTTTGATTGGGCATAAAAAATATCGACAAGTGAAACAACACGGCCCCAGAAAGGGGCCGTTTTTTAATCAATCCCAGCTCAGCGCACCGCCGGTCTGATACTCGATCACACGGGTTTCGAAGAAGTTTTTCTCTTTCTTCAAATCCATGATTTCACTCATCCACGGGAACGGGTTAGTCGTCCCCGGATACTCTTCCTTCAAGCCAATCTGCGACAGGCGACGGTTAGCGATGAACTTCAAATAGTCTTCCATCATCGCGGCGTTCATACCGAGCACCCCACGCGGCATGGTATCCCGCGCATATTCAATCTCCAGCTGAGTCCCCTGCAGGATCATCTGGGTCGCTTCTTCCTTCATCTCGGCATCCCACAGGTGTGGGTTTTCGATCTTGATCTGGTTGATCACGTCGATACCGAAGTTCAGGTGCATCGACTCATCGCGCAGGA